>QQNE01000114.1 GCA_003402735.1 Verrucomicrobiota bacterium | reverse complement strand
GACTGGGAGCGGCTGGATCCGGATCCGAAATCGGGGAAGATCGGGCGCTATCTTGAGGGGGCCATCAACGCACGCAACGCCGGGGCGGCTCTGGAGTTCTCCTTTGAAGGCACCGCGCTGGGGGTTTATCTCAATGTCCAGGCGGAGGGCGGCAAGTTCGAATGGAGCGTTGATGACGGGGTGAGTGAAACACCGGACCCAGCGTTCGGGGGCCCGCGCGGGGTGAGGCATGGGGTGGTGGATACCGCGCCGGGGAAATATTTCCCGAGGTATCATTATGCCCTGCTGACCACGGGGCTAAAACCGGGAACTCACAAACTGAAATTGCGCGTGCTCGAGGAAAAAGATCCGAGCAGCACCGGTCATCGGGTCCTGATCGGCTACTTCATGGTGGGAGGCGTGAAGTAGTTCCCGGACTCACGGGAAGAGACCCCGGGCGGCCTTGGCCTCGGCCACGCGCTGGATGCCGAGTGTTTGAGCGGCGAGGCGGCGGCTGAACTGCATCTTGCGCTTCTGCGATTCCACGGCCTCTTTGGCGCGGTCGAGAATGGTGAAGAGCTTGGTCATCACCTCGTCCCGTGACCAATAGTAGCTCTGCAGGTTTTGCAGCCACTCGAAGTAAGAGACGATGACGCCGCCAGAATTGCACAACACATCCGGAATGATCTCGATCTCCTCGCGTTGATCCAAAATTCGGTCGGCGGCGTTCGTGGTTGGGCCGTTCGCTCCCTCGGCCAGGATGCGGCACTGGATTTTGGCGGCGTTCTGTTCCGTGATGACTCGTTCGAGGGCGCAGGGAGCCAGAACGGTGCATTTCTGTTCCAGCAAGGCCTCGTTGCTGATCGCTTCACCTCCATCGAAATGATGCAGCACGCGTTGGCATTTCAGGTAGGTGACGGCTTTTTTCAAATCGATGCCTTTGGGGTTGTAAATGGCGGTGGTGTAATCCGAGATGCCGATCACCTTGATTCCGTAGGCATCCATGGCCAGGGCGGTCTCGCTGCCCACATTGCCGAAGCCTTGCACGATCGCGGTGGCCTGGCCGAGGGGGATTTGAAGGTCCTCCAGGTAGCGCTTCACCAGGTAGGCCACGCCGGCGCCGGTGGCTTCGCGCCGTCCTTGGGATCCGCCCAGGGAGATCGGTTTTCCGGTGACCACGGCGGGCACGATGCGGCCGGCGTGATTGGAATAGGTGTCCATCATCCAGCCCATCACTTTCTCGTTGGTGCCGAGGTCAGGGGCCGGGATATCGATTTCCGGACCGACGAAGTTCACCAATTCCTGCATGTAACGGCGGGAGAGCCGTTCCAGTTCGAGCTCTGTCAGTTGATTGGGATCCACAATGACCCCTCCCTTGGCGCCTCCGTAGGGGAGACCGGCCAGGGAACATTTCCAGCTCATCCACATGGCCAGGGCGGCGACCTCACCGATGGTCACGCTTTGATGAAAGCGGATGCCGCCCTTGGAAGGTCCGGTGGAGAGGTTGTGCTGCACCCGGTAACCTTCAAACACCGTGACACTGCCATCCTGACGTTGAATCGGCAGCGCCACGGCAATGGCGCGCCGTGGATATTTGGTGCGGTCCCGGATATTCTCGGGAAGGTTGATGGCATCCGCCGCGATGTCGAATTGGCGGCAGGCCATTTTGAATACCTCGGATTCGTAGAGACTGGAGACGATGACCTTTGACATGGCGAGGTGATTTCGTGTGGTTTGTCAGATCGTCATCGCGGAGAACCCGCCGTCCACGATCATCTCGTGACCGGTGATGAAACTTCCGGCTTGGCTGCAGAGGAGGAGCGTGGCCCCGATGAGTTCGCTGGCTTCGCCGAAGCGGTTCATGGGGGTGTGACCCATGATTTTGGCGACGCGATCCGGGGTGAGGACCTTGCGGTTTTGTTCCGCCGGGAAAAAGCCGGGGACCAGGGTGTTGACCCGGATGCCTTGAGTGGCCCACTCGCGGGCGAGATTTTTCGTGAGGTTGTGCACCGCCGCCTTGCTCAACGAGTAGGTGAAGACGCGGGAGAGCGGGCCGAGACCGGAGATGGAACCGAGGTTCACCACGCTGCCACCGCCGGGTTGTTGGAGCATTTGCGCGCCGAAAATTTGGCAGGAGCGGAAGACGGCGGCGGTGTTGATATCGAGGATGCGGAGGAACTCCTCATCGGTGATTTCCAGGAACGGCGTGGGAGAATTCACGCCCGCGCCGTTGATGAGGATATCGACTTTGCCGTGCGTGGCGACGACGTGATCGCAGAGGGCCTGGAGCGAGGCGCGATCGGCGACATCTGCGGCGAAGAAGGTTCCCTTGGCTCCGGCGGCGGCGATGAGGTCGAGGCGTTCCTTGGCTTTTTCCTCGGAGCGGCCGACAATGACGACGTCCGCGCCGGCCTCGGCAAGGCCCTGGGCCATGACGCCGCAGAGAGTGCCGGTGCCGCCGATGACGACGGCGCTTTTGCCGGTGAGGCCGAAGAGGTTCTCGAGGTAGGTGCTCATGCTTGGAAGACGGGAAAATGGTCGGGCAGCCACTGGCGTTCGTCGGCACCGCATTCGTGGGCGATGGGGGCGAACTCGGCAATCTCGGCATTGCTGAAGAGGAGGCCCCCGGCCTTGGCGGTGCGCTTGGCGCCGTCGGCTTCGGGTTGGCCGGGGAGCATGCACGTCTCATTGCCGTGCCCAAGGATGTCGCGGATCACGGCGGTGAGGTTTTGTGCGAGGGAGCGGCCTTGGGCGAAATGATCGGTGCGGATGGCTTCCGGGTGAATGACCTGGAAATAGAAGGAAGCGGTGGTTTTCTCGTCTGCGGGGGCACCGGGACGATTGCGGATGGTGGGCAGGGAACCGCCGATGGCCGCGCCGAAGAGTTCATTGAGCAGGGCCATGCCGTAGCCCTTGTGTGCGCCGAAGGTTTTGAGGGCGTAGACTTCGTTTGGGTTGCGGGTGTCGCGGCCTTCATGATCCACGGCGGAATCGGGAGGGAGGGTGCCGCCTTCGCGCTTGAGTTGCTGGACGCGGCCCATGGCCACGGTGGAGGTGGCCCAATCGAGGACGATGGGGAACCCGACGGCGTCCGTGGTGGGGAAGCCCCAGGTGTGGGGATTGGTGCCGAGGGTGGGGAACTTCCCGCCGAAGGGAACGACTTCCGCGAGGGAGGAGGTGCAGTTGGTGTAGGCGATGTAACCGCGCTTGGCGACATCGATGGCGTAACCGCCGCCCCAGAGGTAGTGCGTGGCGTTGTCGACCGCGACGACGCCGACGCCGTAGGTTTCAGCGAGTTCGATGCAGGTATCAAAGGCCTGATAAGCCACGGCCTGACCGATCTTGCGGTTGGCGTTCCAGTGTTGGACGGAGGGGAATCGGGTGGGGCGGACTTCGATTTGGGCGCCGGGTTTCCATTCGCCGATGCCGGTGCCGAAGAGGTGATCGAGGTGAAGAGCCTTGAGGGCGTTGTGGGTCCGGTTGCCGTGGCGGGTGGCATCAGCGCACATCCGGGTGGCGAGGGCGGCCTCCTCGGCGGTGTAGCCGCGGTGCTGGTAGGCGCGAGTGACGAGGTCGTTGTGGAGGGACTCGGGAACGATGCGAAATTCTTCCATGGAGCGTGAAGCAATAGGCCGGACGAGGGCGGCTGTCCACGTGAAAGAGGGGGCGGCCCGAGGCCTGAAAACTCAAGCCAGCGCTTTGGCGATGATGTGCCGTTCTTCCACGCCGGTGAGTCGTTGGTTGAGTCCTTGGTGCGGATAACTCAGCCGTGTGTGATCGATGCCCATGAGCCGGAGGATGGTGGCGTGGAGATCGCTCACGTGGCAGCGTTCCTCCACGGCCTTGAAGCCGAATTCGTCGGTGGCACCGATGGCCTGCCCTCCCTTGACTCCGGCACCGGCGAGCCACATGGAAAAACCGTGCCAGTCGTGGTCGCGGCCGGGTTTTCCGACGCCTTCACTGGTGGGGGTGCGCCCAAATTCACCGCCCCAGACGAGCAGGGTCTCCTCCCAGAGACCGGTGCGCTTCAGGTCGGCGATGAGTGCGGCGATTGGCTGATCCGTTTCGCCGGCGTGAGTGAGGTGGTTTTTGATGCAGTCGGTATGACCGTCCCAGGTGTCCTCGATGTGTCCGCCGCCGGAGTAGAGTTGGATGAAGCGGACGCCGTTCTCGATGAGTCGGCGGGTGATCAGGCATTTGCGACCGAAATCAGCGGTTCGGGGCTGATTGAGGCCATACATTTCCAAGGTGGCGGCGGACTCGTTTGAGAGATCGACGACCGCGGCGGCCTCGCTTTGCATGCGGAAAGCCAGTTCATAGGATTCGATGCGGGCCATGAGTTCGCTGTCGCCGGGGCGGGATTGCAGGTGTTCCTCGTTGAGGGACTTTAGGAGGTCCAAGCTGCGGCGCTGGGTGCGGTCGGTGACGTTCTTGGGGGGGGCGAGGTCGAGCAACGGACTGCCGCTGCCCCGGAAGAGCGTGCCCTGAAACGCAGCGGGCATGTAGCCTGCGGACCAGTTGGAAGCGCTGCCGATCGGGCCGCCCCGGGGATCGGTCATGACGACAAAGGAAGGCAGGTTTTCATTGGTTGTGCCGAGTCCATAACTCAGCCAGGAACCGAGGCTTGGTTTGCCGATGAAAATGCCGCCGGTATTCATCTGCAGACAACCGGAGGCGTGGGCGGCGGTATCGGCATGCATGGAGCGGATCACGCAGAGGTCGTCTGCATGGCGGGCGGTGTGCGGAAAGAGGCTGCTGATCTCCAGCCCGCTGCGGCCATGTTTTTTGAATTCGAAAGGGGACTGCATGAGGTGCCCGACAGGTCGACCATTTGATCCCACCTTGGCGTCGCCCTGGTAGGGTTTGCCGTGGTATTTGGCCAGGGCCGGTTTGGGATCGAATGTGTCCACCTGACTGGGGCCTCCATTCATGAAGAGGAAGACGCAGTGTTTCGCCTTGGCAGGAAAATGGGGCACCCTGGGCGCAAGAGGCGATGCGGTGGCTTCTCGGCAAAGCAGGTCGGTGAGGGCGAGTCCGGCAAATCCGGCGCCAGCCTGCCAAAGAAACTCGCGTCGGTTGGGGCCGAAAGGGGTGGGATTGAGGAGGAATCGGTTCATGGGGTCATTCCGGGTAGACAAATTCGTTGAGGTTGAGAATGACGCGGCAGAGTTGTTCGAGAGATTGTTCGGTCAGGAAGGATTTCATCCGGTCGAGTTCATTGGGAGATGAATTTCGATTCAGTGCGATGCGCCAAGCGAGACGAATCTGAGCTTCCGGGGCCGAGCCGGCCTCGCGGCGCAATCGTTCGGCGAAATGAGTGGCTTGTTCGTTGGCGAAGTCGCCATTGAACAGAGTGAGAGCCTGCGGCGCTACGGTGGTGACCTGGCGTTGGGGGCAACTGCTCACCGTATCGGCCAGGTCGAGCGTTTCAAACATCGGGATGACCAGGCCGCGTTTGATGTAGGCATAGATGCTGCGCCGAGACGTTTCCGGCTCGGCAGCCGGTTTCCACACGGAAGTTCGGTCGGTGTTGGCCTCAATGGCGGCCAGTGGAATGGGAGGGCGGAAGGCGGGGCCAAATCGTTTGGGGTTGAGTTGGCCGCTGACGGCGAGCATGGAATCCCGGATGGCCTCGGCCTCCAGGCGGCGATACCGGATGGGGGCGCCCTCCTTCTTTTCGGCTTGCCAAGCCTGCGAGGTGAGAAGCAGGCGATGCAGGTCCTTCAGAGACCAGTGAGCTTCGTGCATGAACCAGTGGGCAAGCCAGTCGAGCAAGGCCGGTCGTGCCGGGGGCGCTCCCATGAGGCCGAAGTCGTTGGCTGTGGTCACAAGCCCCTCGCCGAAGTGCTGTTGCCAGACTCTGTTCACGATCACGCGGGCTGTGAGCGGATTGCTCTCGTCCGCGATCCAGCGAGCCAGGCCGAGTCGGCGCAAGGTGCTTTTTTCTCCGGGCGCGGGGAACGAGGGCTGCCGTTCCGTGAGGATGGCGGGAATCGCGGGCTGAACGGGATCTCCGCGGCGGGTGACCGAACCGCGGATCAGGATGGTGGATGGCGGGGCCTTTGCCGAGGGTTCCCGCCAAGCGTAGACTTCCGTGCCCTCAATCGGCAAGGGCAGCTCCGTGCGCCCTTTGCGAGGGCGTTCCAAGGGTTCGAAGATGGCGACGAGGCTGTAGTAATCCCGTGTGGTGAGTGGTTCGAACTTGTGGTCGTGGCAGCGAGCGCATCCGATGGTGAGGCCGAGGAAGGCTTGACCGGTGGTGCTGACGATGTCGTCAAGCTGGTCGTAACGGTCCGTTTGCGGATCGGCAGGCTCGTCGTCCCAGTGCCCCAGGCGGAGAAACCCGGTGGCCACATGCGTTTCCACGGAGGCATCAGACAATTCGTCTCCCGCAATCTGCTCGAGGATGAAGCGGTCATAGGGTTTGTCCCGATTCAAGGACTCGATCACGTAGTCGCGGTAACGCCAAACGAACGGCTTCTCGGCGTCGCGTTCGTAGCCGTTGCTGTCGGCGTAGCGCACGACATCGAGCCAGTGCCGTGCCCAGCGTTCCCCGTATTCGGGTCTTGTCAGGAGGTTGTCGATCGCTGCCGCGAGATCGGGGATTTCTTCAAATCGGCGCTGTTCCTCCACCGTGGGCGGCAGTCCGATGAGATCGAGATGCACCCGGCGCAACAGGGAACCATCCGGAGCCCGGCGTGGGGCGGCGCCTGTGCCGAAGAGAAAGGCGTCGACCGGGTGCGGATGGGGAGACTCCGGAACGGCGGGATGGGGCGTGATGGGGAGGAAAGACCAGTGCTGGCGCGGCGATTTCGCGACCGGTTCCTCCGGGGGGAACGGGGCTCCGGAGGCGAGCCAATCGCGCAGCAGGGAGACTTGTTCCGGTGAGAGGCGGGCTCCTTCCGGGGGCATTCGCTCCTCCTCGTCATCGGAAACGATCCGTGTCAGGATTTCCGCGTGGGATTCACGGGGGATCAGTGATCCGGCATCGAGCCGGAGGTCGGCTTTTTGTTTGAGGGGGCCGTGGCAGGAAGAGCAACGATCGCGAAGGATCGGCTTGATATCGCGTTGGTAATCCGCAGCGCCCAGGGCGGGGAGGACGGCGAACAATCCAAAGAAGAGAAGGTGGCGAAGCAGGGGATTCATGAGGCTTCTGAAGAAAGGGCGGGACGTTTAGGGGGGCATTTCGGCGGATCTCAGGCTTGGCAGGTCCGGCGCCATCTCGTCGGCGAGGTGCTGTGCGATTCCGGCCACGGCGCCCAAGCGTTTGTTGCCTTGCGAGTGAAGGATGCGGCAGGCGTCGAAAGAGGGCTTCAAACTGCGGCGCCGCGCTTTCTCGATCGCCCGCTCCAGCATGGCAGGCGAAGCGCTGATCAGTTCCCCGTGAAGGAAGAGGGTCGAGGGGTTGAAGATGTTGACAACGGCGGCGATCCCCACCGCAAGATATTCAAGGGTGCGGTCCAGGAGGACTTGGCCGCCCGGGTGTCCGCGGCGCAGGGCATCGAGAGCCTGCGGCATGTCGCAATGTTTTCCCAGCAAACAGGCCATTCCTCGCAGAAAGGCGGAATCTGTGGCCACGGTCTCAAGGCAGCCCCGGTTGCCGCAGCCGCAGACCAGACCATCCAGATCGACCGTGAGGTGGCCGAGTTCTCCGGCCAAGCCCCGGCTTCCGGTGAGCAATCGGCCGCCGCTGAAAATTCCAAGGCCCAGGCCCGTGCTGACGTCGAGCATCGCGAAATCCGAAAGATCCCTGGCCGCCCCGAACATCCGCTCTCCCAGGCACAATGCGTGGGATTCCTGGCGAGCCACACAGGTCAGTCCGGTTCTCCGGGCCAGATCGGAGGCCAAAGCGTGACCGTCGAGCACGTGGAGGTTGGGAGACATCATCGTCTTCCCCTGCAGATCCTCCAGCAACCCGGGGACACTGAGACCAACGCCGCGAATCGTGGGCTTGCCTTCGTCTGTGGTCGAGTTGGCGATTTCGCCGATGGCTGAGTTCAGGATCCTGAGTAGACTTTCATAGTCGTCTGGAATGGCGAAGGTGCTCGACGCTTTCCCGCACTGCGTGCCGTCGAGTCGAGCCTGACCGATCCAGCCGTTTGTGGCGTCCACGACCACACCGATGACATTTGCCCCGCGACCGGAGAGGCGGATCAGTTTGCCGGGGCGTCCGAAGGCTTCGGTGACCTCGCCCGATTCTTCGAGAAGACCGCTGCGGATCAGGGAAGTGACCGCCTTCGAAACCGTGGGGGCACTGAGTCCACAGCGCCGGGCCATTTTTGCTCGCGAGGCGGGGCCATGCTGACGAACGAGTTCCAGGATGCGGCGCTCGTTGATCTTCGAGAGCAAGTCGGTAGCCAAAACCGGCGGCATGCGGACATTCTAAATGTCGCTTCGGAAGTGTCAATTACAAAGTGGTTGCGGTTCGGCGTCGGTGAGCGCCTTCGCCTCGCTTCGCTTCGCTTCGTGGCGGCAAGGTTCTTTCGCAGCTTGGATCTGTGATCCGACCAGAAGGCTTGCGGTCGGGTCACAGCTCCAATAGGGACTCCGTCCCACTCATCCAAGCCAAGCTCGATGAACCGGCCATCATAGAGCGGTTTCCGGTTTCTGGGGCTGTGTCGGTCGACACGGAGACCCGGGTCATGCATGACAAAAACACGACAACAGCGGTCCGGCTTCGGCGGGACCGAGGGAAGCCAGTGGAGGTGGTAGAGCAGCGGAGGCTGCGAGCGGACACCACTGCTGCGAGTGGCGCTTTCCCCTCCACCTCCTCCAAGCTCTTCAGAAGGAGGATCCACCACGGGCGCAAACACCACCACACCCGGACGAGACGGGGGCATGATTGCGGGTGAGGCGCAAGCAGCCGCACCGGTTTCGGCATTTGGATTGGCCAAATCGCGAAGCCCGGCATCCATGCCCATATCGTCCCAAAGATCATAGGGCCGAATGCCAAACACGGCGGCATCGGCAGGCAACCCGGCGTCCTGATGCTCGTCCACATCCCCAGATTCCGCCACGCGCTCTCCCGAAGCATTCTGATACCACCAGAGCCCGCCAGTATATCGGATCCAGGTCGGTTCATACGCGCCGGGCTCTCCGGTCCAGCCCACGCGGCGGATGGAACGGCCTTGTGTGGTGGCCAAGTGCTTGGCCAACGGAAAGTGCATCAGGGGCGGGAGCTTTTGGGCGAGGGCGGACATGGACTGGGAGTAAATGGTTGAGATCAGCGCACCAGATCGCGATGCACCATGAAGACGAACGTGGCCGAAGTGCGCACCGCTTGAAACGGCAGCAGGTCAGTGCCCCGGTTCACCTGGTAGGTGACCTCCACCTCAGCCAAGGCGGGGAACACGGTGTCGGAATCGTCCTCATAGTTCCCAAGCATGTTGGCCAGCGCTGGATCGGAGAACTCGACAAACGTGATCCATCGAGCATTGTCCTCGATTCCCTGTTTCTCCAAGTGGCCTGAAGGGTTGAGAAGGATGCGGCTCTCGGGCTCAAACTCCTTCAGCACCACGGCCAAGCTCGTCACCGCCAAGTCGATCACCTCAGTGCCCTTGAGGAACGTCACCGAGAGCGGGAACCGGTCCCCTTGCTTCACATGCACCACGGTCCGGCCCAGGTCGTCGGTCTTGTCGTGCCCGCGAAAGCCAATGCCTGACGTGGACAGATCCAGAAACGCCTCCAGCGATCCGTCCGGTTCAACCCGGGCATGCTCGATGCCAAACACCAGCTTGAGGGGAACGCTCGGCCCGCTGGCGTTGGAGGCGGTTACCATGGCCACGAACACGCTGCCCTCCGATTCCCGGGAGGGCGTGCCGGAGATGCGGCCGGAGGTGGGGTTGAGTGTCATTCCATCCGGGAATCCGCCGCTGATCAGGGACCGGGACGTGGCCGGCGATGAACCAGGAGCATGGGTAATCTGGATGGAGTAAAACCGCCCTCGGGTGAGGGCGAGGATGCTGGTGGTGGGGGAGAGAATCGGAGCGGGCATGCCTCAGTGGGAGTGCTGTCAACGGGACACGAATTGCAAAGTGAGACTCCGGCCTGCTCAGATTCACAAATTTGCGTCGCAGAATTGCAATTGCGAACATATGTGTTCTAAAAAGCATATATGCCGTCCATCTACCGACCACGACGCGCCCGTGCCTCCCCGCTCTGGCATGTCGTCCACCACGCCTGGGGCCCATTCCTCGCCGAATACGAAACCGTCCACCGCAAAAACCACGGCCCCTTGCGCAAAGACGCTGTCGCCGTGGTTGATCAATTCTACAAATGCGGCGATCTCGCCGCGGGATTCACCCGCCTCCAATGCCCGGATTGCGGCCACGAGAAACTCCTCGCCTTCTCCTGCAAAACCCGCCACTTCTGCCCGTC
>QQNE01000113.1 GCA_003402735.1 Verrucomicrobiota bacterium | reverse complement strand
TCGCCTTGAAAGCGGTTCCGGGTGGATACCAAGGAGAATTGCGGCAGCAGGGAGAACTGTTGTCCCGGGAGGAGACGGCGGGCGTGTTGGAGGAGGTTGTCGCGAATCTGCGCGCAGGGGGCCTGGGGGGCGCCGTGTGGACTCCTCAGCAGAACTGGTTTTTTCCTGAACCCACCGGGAGATATTGTGCCGATGCGCCCGTCAGATGTCTCCACGAATTGATCGAAGCGCAGGCGGAACGAACTCCGGACCGGATTGCGGTCTGTCACGAGGATCGGCGGCTGAGCTATGGAGAACTCAATGCGGCGGCCAATCAACTGGCGCACGAATTGATCCGACGGGGCGTGCGGCCGGATATGCCGGTCGGGATCTGTCTGAATCGTTCTCCCGAGATGGTGGTGACGTTGCTGGCGATTCTCAAGGCGGGCGGCGCCTACCTGCCGTTGGATCCGGGCTATCCGGTGGAGCGGCTCCACTTCAAGCTGGAGGATGCCAAGGTGAGGATTGTGGTAAGCCAGAGCGCCCTGGTCGAGAAGCTGCGATTGCCTGGAGAAACGGTCTTGTGTTTGGATCGGGATTTCTCCGAATTGGCTGGCTCGAGCCGGGACAATCCCGGGGTGGAGGTGGATCCCTCCAATCTGGCTTATTTCATCTATACGTCCGGTTCGTCCGGAAAACCGAAAGGGGTGATGATCGAGCATGCAGCCGCCTCGCACTTTGTGCTGTCGGCCATCGAACATTACGGGATTTCCGCTTCGGATTGCATGCTGCAGTTTGGGTCGATCAGTTTCGATCTGGCGGTGGAGGAAATCTTCACGTGTTTGGCGTCGGGCGGGCGTTTGCAATTGCGCGACGAGGACATGCTGGGGACACCTGCGGGGTTCGTGCAGCGCTGCCAGGATTGGGGGGTGACGATTTTGGACCTTCCGACGGCGTATTGGCACCAGCTCGTGGCGGAAATGGAACATGGCGATCTGCGGATGCCGGAGGAGGTGCGGCTGGTGATCATCGGCGGTGAACGAGTGCTGGCGAGTGCGGTGGAGGCTTGGCAACGAATGGTGGGCGATCGGCCTCGTCTTTTCAATTCCTATGGGCCGACCGAGACCACCGTGGTGGCCACGGGGTATTGGGTGGGCGAGCGGCTCCCTATGCGGAATCAGGTGCCGATCGGTCGACCCCTGGCCAACACGGAGGTTTATGTGCTGGATGCGCAACGGCGGATGGTGCCGATTGGCGCCGAGGGGGAGCTCTATATTGGCGGCCGAAGTGTCGCCCGAGGCTACCTGAATCGCCCGGAATTGACCGCTGCCACCTTTGTCGACGATCCATTTCATTCGGGGACCGGCCGGAAACTCTACAAGACCGGGGACCGTGTGCGGTTTCTTCACGACGGCAGCCTGGAGTTTCTGGGACGGATCGACAATCAGGTGAAGATCCGCGGGTTTCGCATTGAACTTGGTGAACTTGAGTCCGTGTTGCTTCGCTTTCCGGGAGTGCGGGAGGCGGTGGCCGCGGCCCGGCCGGATGAAGCCGGGGGGCAACAGCTGACCGCTTATGTCGTCACGGGGCGGGAGGCGCCCATCGCGGCGCGGGACCTCAGAGATTATCTGAAGAGGACGCTCCCCTTTTACATGGTGCCATCCGCCGTGGTGTTCCTGGAAGCGCTTCCGCTCACGCCAAACGGAAAGATCGATCTGCGCGCCTTGCCGTTGCCGTCGCCTTCGGATGGTTTGGGTGATGGAGCTGAAGGGGGGGGCGTGGAGCCCCGGAGCCCCATGGAAGCAACGCTGTCGCGCATTTGGGCCGAGGTGTTGAATCTTCCGAAAGTGGGGATTCGGGAGCGGTTTTTCGATCTTGGTGGCCACTCGATTCAAGCGGTTCGGATGCTCACCAAAATCCGCAGGGAATTTGAAACGGAATTGCCTCTCTCGGCGCTGTTTCAGGCACCCAGCGTCGAGGAGATGGCCGCCCTTTTGACAAAGAGCGGAGCGGAGGTTCCGTGGTCGCCACTGGTCGCGTTCCAGTCCGGAGGCACCCGGCCCCCCTTCTTTGCGATTCATGGGGGACACGGCGAGGTGCTTTTCTACAAGGCCTTGGCCGAACACCTGGGACCGGATCAACCCTTTTATGCGCTCCGGGCCAAGGGAAATGATTTTCCGGATTCACCGCATCGGAGCGTGGAGGAAATGGCTTCCGAATACATTCGTGCGATTCGCACCATCCAGCCGGAGGGGCCCTACCGGATCGGCGGGGCGAGTTTTGGTGGGATTGTGGCGTTCGAGGTGGCGCAGCAGTTGCATGCCGTCGGCGTGCCTGTCGAGCAGATCGTTCTTTTTGACACCGGAGGCTTCCGCAATTTTCTCATTCCGTTGCCCCTCGGCAAAAGGATTCTGAATCTCTTTAGTTATTTTCCAAGATATGGGTTTCGGGAGACTTGGCATCGGCTGAAGATTCGCTTTCTGCGTTTTTTCGTGAGCGAATCGGTGGTGGAATTTTATCGGGCCACCGGGACCCTGCCGGACGAGTCCTCGCCGGCGATTTCGACTTGGGAAGCGGTCTGGGCGGCGAACAACGAAGCGGCGGATCATTACTTGCCGGCGTCCTATCCAGGAGAGGTCACGTTGATTCGGGCGATCGACGATGGCAACTATATGTGGTTTGATTACGAGCGGGATTATGGTTGGAGTGATCTCGTCAAAGGTGGCGTGCATGGATATGATGTTCCCGGGACGCATATCGGCATGTTCCAGGAGCCATACGTGCGGAGTTTGGCGCGAACCTTGGGCCCGTTGCTAAATGGTGGTGGGGGGGCTGGAATCCCATGAAAGTCTTGTTGTTTCTCTTTCGGACCTCTCCGTGGGTGGTGAGTTTGGCGGCCGGGGTGGCCGTTGTGAGCGGGATGGCCAGCGGTGGCCTCATCGCGTTCGTGAATGGAGCGCTCACTGGATCGCAGCCGGACGGCAATCTGGGGTGGAAGTTTCTGGGACTGGTGTTGCTCAGTTTGGTGAGCGCGATCGCGGCGAATGTGACCATTGCCTATTTCTACCGGAAGGTGGTGTTGGAGATGCAGTTGCGGTTGGCGCGGCGGATCACGGAAACGCCTCTGCGAAATCTGGAGGAAATCGGGAGCGCGCCGCTGCTCGGTGTTCTCACGGAGGATGTGGCCAAGATTGGGGAGGTGGCGACCGTGATTGTGCCGTTGATTGCGAACTTGGCGACAACGGCGGCCTGTTTTCTCTATCTGCTTTGGCTGTCGGTTCCCGCCTTCATCGGGACGGTGATTTTTCTGGCTTTGGGAGGGCTTTCCTACAAGTTGTTAACCGGGCGGGAACGGGTGCTCTTGGCGGATGGCCGAAATCGGATGGACAGTGTCTACCGTTATTTTCACGATCTGACGCACGGGTTGAAGGAGTTGAAGCTGAGCCACTCCCGATGCGAGAAGTTCCTGGATCAGGTTCTGCGACCCGCGGCGTTCGTGGTACAGCGGCACCTCTTTCTTTGGGACGTGACCTTCGCGGCGATCAGCACTTGGGGGCGTTTCCTGATTTTGGTGGTGGTGGGGTTGGTGCTGTTCTTGCTGCCCCAATTGGTTTCGTTTCCCGCGGGGGTTCTCAGTGGCTATGTGGTGGTGTTGCTTTTTGTGCGTTCCTCGCTGCTGTCGGTCCTTGATTCCTTGCCGCACCTCTCAGCAGCTGCGGTGGCGCTCCAGAAAGTGGAGTCCTTTGGCTTGAACGTGACGAGCGAGGAGGCGGTGCCAAATCAGTCATCGGATTTGCCGCGCACTTGGGAAGCGCTGAGGCTTGCGAACGTGACGCACAGCTATTACCACGATCGGGAGGACTGTCAGTTTACCCTGGGGCCGATTGATCTCACGCTCAGGCGGGGAGAGATCGTCTTTGTGGTGGGTGGCAACGGCAGCGGAAAGACGACGTTATCCAAGGTGGTCATGGGTCTGTATCCGGCGGAGACCGGAGTCATCTTTCTGGATGAAACGGAGGTGAGGGAGAGTAATTTGGTCGGTTACCGCCAGCTCTTCGGCGCGGTCTTTACCGACTTTCATCTGTTCGAGGATTTGCTCGGGCTTGAAGTCACGGATCTCACGGAGGAGGCGCAGCTCTATCTTGGCAAATTGGACCTTGATCACAAGGTGAGGATTGAGAACGGAAGGCTTTCCACGACACGGGCTTTGTCCCGGGGCCAACAGCAACGGTTGGCGCTCCTCGCCGCCTATTTGGAGGACCGAGCATTCTATGTCTTCGACGAATGGGCCGCCAATCAGGATCCGGCCTTTCGGGAGGTGCTTTATACCGTTTTGCTGCCGGAGCTCAGGGCGAAGGGCAAAGGCGTCCTGGTCATCAGTCACGACGACCAGTATTTTGGGACAGGCGACCGGATTCTGAAGCTGGTGGATGGCAAGCTGGTGGCGGATGAACCGGTCCAGGAGGAGTGTTTGCCGATCCGGCGAAAAAAGGCGGCCCTTGAGACCGCGATCATTCATTGAGGTGCGGTTCCCGAGCCTTGGAGCCTGTTGATATCCTCCGCGACGCCGCGAAGGGCTTTGTTTTGGGGCTAGCAGTGGGGCATCAGGGCCTGGAGCGGAGGAAGGCATCGCGAGCTTCGCGGAGGCGGACCATCTCCGCCTGTTTTTTGGCGCGGTCCTCCTCGGCTTGCCGGATGCGGAGTTGGACGAACTGGTTGTTGTCGCCAAATTTTTTCCAAGGCCCGGTGGGGACCTCGTCCATTTCCACGAATCGCCAATCGCAGAGGGAACCGCTGCGCAGGTTGAGAACGTCCCGGACGGCTGGGGAAACATCGAGGCCAGCGGTGTTGTTCTTGGTGGTGCGGGGGCGTTCGTCCCCGAAGACGTAGGGCCAGTCGTCGGTTTCGAACGGGCCGACATCCTCCCACTGGGCGAAGCAAATTTTGGAGCCGTGGCGGATGGCGATCCATTGGCTCTTGAGGACAGTCTCGCCGAACTCGGTGTAGCGTTCCTTGAACCAGGGGATGATCTTTTGGGCGGCGGGCTTGGTGCGTTTCCAGCCGGCGAGGTCGTTGTAAGGAAGGGCGCAGTAGAAGGGGTTCTGGTTCGGGACGAAGGAGGCGGGGCGGAATTCCCACGTGCGGGCCTCCGGGTTGGGGTCGTCATAGCCACCATAGTTCTCCATCCACTTGGTGTCCCAGGAACTGGCGACGTTGGCCGGGCTGTTTTTTTCTGGATTGGCCGGTTCGCCGATCCAGAAGATGGTGGTGACGATGTCCTTTTTCCAAGGGTATTTGGTGTAGGTTTCCCTGGGGCGTGTGGGGGCAAACACGCGGGGGACGCCTGGCTCGGGTTGGGACTTGTCGAGCTGGTAGCCGGGGAGGTAGCGTTCGCCGGAGCGGTATTTTTCGTCGAGTTGCTTGAGGAGGGCGCGGGTGGCTGGGTCGAGATGGTCGTAAGGTTCCGCCCGGAGGGATGGGGAGGCCAGCGCGAGTGCGAGGGAGATGACGATGCAGTGGATGCAGGCCATGAGAGGGAATGGGGCGTGAGGGTAAGTCTGGCCGGGGTCGGGTTCAAGTTTGAAAGAGGCTCAGGGGCGCCCTTGGATGGTATGGCATTGATGTTTCGGGCATTGGTGATACCATTTGGGGGTCTTCCGCTCAAAACTTTCGCTCTATGTTTGTTTCTCAACTCATTTCGGCACTCCAGTTTCTCGGGGTGTTTTTCTTGGTGCTGGTGGTTTTCAACCTCATGATCGTGGTCCACGAGCTGGGGCATTTTTTGGCGGCGCGCTGGCGAGGGTTGCGGGTGGACAAGTTCCAGATCTGGTTTGGGAAGTGCATCTGGAAGAAGACCATCAATGGGGTGCAGTATGGGTTGGGAACGATTCCGGCGGGGGGATTTGTGATGCTGCCGCAGATGGCGATGGAGGCGGTGGAAGGGAAGACGGAATCCGGGGAGCCTCTGCCGCCGGTGAGTCCGTTGGACAAGATCATCGTGGCCTTTGCCGGGCCGTTGTTCAGTTTTCTGTTGGCGATCTTGTTTGCGGTGGTGGTGTGGATTGTGAAGTATCCGGAGAGCCGGAATGCGAACTCGACCACGATCGGGTTTGTGGAGGCGGATTCACCGGCGGAGAAGGGCGGGTTGCAGCCTGGTGACGAAGTGCTGTCGGTGAACGGGCGTCGGGTGACCACGTTTGGGGGAATGTCCGAGAGCATCCAGTGGGAGGTGTTGAGCAGCAAGGAGGACGAGCTTGACTTTGAGGTGGTGCGGGATGGGAAGCGGATGGTGATTCCGGTGGAGGCTCCGGTGCCGAAGATTCCGGATTCGGTGAAGTGGCATCAGCGGCTGTTTCTGAGGCCGCCGTTGCGTCAGGTTGGGGTGGGGCCGAAGAGCACGCCGGTGTTGGTGGGCAAAGTGATGGAGAACAGTCCGGCGGCGGAAGCGGGGTTGCGTGAGGGGGATCAGGTTGTGGGGATGGAAGGGAAACCGGTCTATCATTTTTACGCGATTTTGCAGCACGTGAGCCGTGCCAAGCCGGAGACGATCGGATTTCAACTGTTGCGGGATGGCAAGCAGATTGAAATTTCGGTGCGGCCGCGAGTGCCGGAAGATCCTGGCGATTTTCCGAAGGAACCCCGGATTGGGATGGGAGAGATGCAGGAGGGCGATCCGCGGAGACCGTTGCAGTTCCGGGACAATCAGTTGAAGCGGGACACGCCGCTGGCGCTGATCGTGAAGCCGTTGAAGACGATGTACAACACCATCACGGCGGTCACGACGCCGGGGACCGGGGTGAGTGCGATGCACCTGAGCGGTGCGCCGATGATCGTTTACATTTATTACAAGCTGTTCAAGAACCCCGATGGCTGGAGATTGGTGCTCTGGTTCAGCGTGTTCCTGAACGTGAACCTCGCCATCATGAACTTGCTGCCGATCCCGGTTCTGGACGGCGGTCACATCACCATGTCGCTGTATGAGATGGTGGCGCGGAGACCGATCCCGGCGGAATTCATGAAAGTGGTTTACTCAGGGTGCGCCTTCCTGCTTTTCGGGTTCATGATCTTCATCGCCGGTTTTGATTTTCGGGACATCTTCACGGATGTGACGGTCCAGCAGAAAAGGCCATTTCGCTTCCTGGAGACTGGCGCGACGCCCTGATCGGGTCCATGATGGGGCATGGCCGGAATTGGTTCCACGTTGAGTTATTGCGACTCCCTCTATCACTACCAGAAGCGCGAGACCCGCGAGGTTCGGGTCGGCAAGGTGGGGATCGGGGGCCCCAACCCGATTCGGGTGCAGTCGATGCTGACGTCCGACACCCGGGATACAGAGGCCTGCATTGCGGAGACCCTGGCCTTGGTCGAGGCGGGCTGCGAGATTGTGCGCATCACGGCACAGACCCGGAAATATGCCGAAAATTTGGAGCACATCAAAGCGGGTTTGCTGGCTCTGGGGTGTGATGCGCCGATCGTGGCGGACATTCATTTCAAACCGGACGCTGCTATGGAAGCGGCCCGGTGGGTGGAGAAAGTGCGGATCAATCCGGGAAACTTCGTCGACAAGAAGAAGTTCGAGATCCGGGACTACACCGACGAGCAGTATGCCGAGGAGTTGGAAAGGATCGAAGAACAGTTCGTTCCGCTGGTTCGGCTCTGTCAGGAGCGCGGGGTGGCGATGCGGATTGGCACGAATCACGGCTCTCTCAGTGACCGGATCATGAACCGTTACGGCGACACGCCGTTGGGGATGGTGGAGAGTGCGCTGGAGTTCGCTCGGATTGCGCGGTCGTTGAATTACCATCAGTTCGTCTTTTCGATGAAGGCGAGCAATCCGAAGGTGATGATCGAGGCCTACCGCTTGTTGGTGGCGCGTTTGCGGGAGTTGGGGGGGGACTGGAACTATCCGCTGCATCTTGGGGTGACGGAAGCTGGCGATGGTGAAGATGGGAGGATCAAGAGTGCGATTGGCATGGGCTCGCTGCTCGCCGACGGGATTGGGGACACCGTGCGGGTTTCGTTGACGGAGGATGCGGTTCACGAGATTCCGGTGGCGCGGGCCCTTGTGGACCGGGTGGCAAAGCCGTTTCAGGAAGCGGAGGGCAGACAGGGAGCGATAGGGGAGCCGGGGGCGGCGGCCTTTGATCCGTTTTCGTTCAGCCGGAGGCCCTGCGCCAGGATCGAGGTGCAAGGGGTGCAGGTGGGAGGTGGAGAGACGGTCCGGGTGGCGGTGACGCCTTCCCAGTGGGAGGAAGTGAAGGACCGAACGGATCGGCTGGGTGAATTTCAGCCGGAGATCATTTGGTCGGGGGGAGTCGAGGTCGATCCGGCGGACGACGTGGCGGTGGCGGCCTTGAATGGACGGAGTGAGCCCTGTCTGGTGGCGGTGAGCGATGCTTGCCCGCTCGACGTGGTGCGGGCGTATCGGTTGTTGGCGGCGAAGCTCGACAAACGGCATCCGATCCTGTTGAAGGACGGGTTGTCGGAGCCGGAGCAAGGGCCTCTGCCTGGACTGCTCCGTGCGGCGACCCACCTGGGCTCCCTGCTTTGTGACGGCATTGGGGATGCGGTTTTGGTGCGGAACGAGGCGACGGCGGAGGGAGCCCTGCGGTTGGCCTACAACATCCTCCAGGGGGCCGGGGTGCGCATCTTCAAGACCGATTACGTGGCCTGTCCTTCCTGTGGCCGGACGCTGTTCAATTTGCAGTCCACGACGCAGAAGATCCGGGCCGCGACCGGGCATTTGAAAGGGGTGAGGATCGCGGTGATGGGGTGCATCGTCAACGGGCCCGGAGAGATGGCCGATGCGGATTTTGGTTATGTCGGGGGCGCTCCGGGCAAGATCAACCTCTACGTCGGGAAGACTGCCGTGAAGTTCAACATTCCGGAGGAGGAAGCCGTGGAGCGGCTCATCGATTTGATCCGCGAGCACAACCGCTGGTTTGACCCGGCGATGGAAGCGGTGGAAGTGTGAGGTTGGTGGGCAGGCAATTTTCAGCGCATCGATGCGTGCCGTTCGCCCGCCGTGGGCTGATTTGCCAACGGGCTGAGTTCTGGGCCGCACCACTTCGGGCGCTTTTGGCGGTGCATTCTGTAGAAGATGTCGCGGCCTCTGTTTCGCTTTCGGACAGGCTCGGAGGCTGTGTCAGCGGCACCGCTCACCTCATGAACAGGCCCGGCGACCGTTTTCACGATGGGAACATGGTCAGAGAGTTCTTGGGACGTTAGGATCGTGAAGGTGGCCAAGACTGCAACCAAGAGAATGCGGCAAAACATTTTGGTTCTCTCCTGGAACCCGCCCATCCGCGGGGAGACGCGAGAGGTGGGATGGAGGCTGGGGAATGTCATGGAAAGACCATGCCCCGGGGAGGATCCGCTGCCACTGCAAAGCTGGGCGTCTGTTGGAACGCTGCGGTGAGGCGGATGGCGGGCACGGTGTCTCGGCAGGCGCGGGGGAGGCGTTCCCACTCAAAAAGAGGAGGGAGCGGAATTCCGGGTTCAGTGGTCTGCAACGTCCCCGGAGGTGGGCTTTCGCCCCCAGCCGTTGGCGGCGAAGAATGGGACGACCGGCCAAAGACCCTGTCAGGCATCGACCAAGTCGCTGCGCAAATTGACCGCTTCCTTGGCGAGGGTTTCGATCTCTGGAGGTTTGCCGGTGAAGCTGTGGGCCACGGTGGGAACAGCGAGATGGACACCGATTTCGCGGAGGTGGACGTCGATCTCCAGCAGAATGCGGGTGCGGATCTCGTTGAGACGGCGTGGGTCATCGACCCAGTAGGTGAGCACGAGGGAGATGCTTTCGTTGCCGTAAGCGGTGAAGGAGATTTCGGCGTTGCGGACGCCCTCGATCTGGGTGGCGAGGCGGAGGAACAGACCGATGGCCTGGTCCCGTTTGGCGGGTTCCGTCTCCATATGGAGGTTGAGGGGAATCTCCTCCTGGGTGCGTTTGTTGACGGTGCGGTTGTGAACGACGGAAGCGGTCAGGTGATTGTTGGGAATCATCAGGAGCGTCCCGTCCCGCTTGCGCAACTGGGTGATGCTCAGGCCGATGTCTTCAACGATGCCCTCGACCATCTCATCGCCTTCGGTATCGACCCGCACGTAATCTCGGATGCGGAAAGGACGGGTGGCATAGAGGGCCAGACCGGAGATGAAGGGGCTGATGGCGTCGCGGGCGGCGAAGCTGACGGCGAGACCTCCGATTCCGAGACCGGCGAGAACGGCGGCCGGATCTTGACCGAAAGCCTTGAGCATGAAGATGCAGCCGATGACGGAGACGCCGACCTTGGCGGTTTTTCGGCCGAGATAGAGAAGCTGGACATCGATGGTTTCCGAGGCCTCGGCGAGGGGGAAGAGGATGTATTCGAAGAACTTGTCGATCAGGACAAAGCAGATCCAGGCGACATTGACGGTGAGGCAGAGATGAATGGCGGTGGTGACAACGCCGTGGATGTTGAGAAACTCTCCGGCGGCGGGGTTCAGGATCTGGGCGGCGATGCGGATGCCGAGGAGGGTG
>QQNE01000112.1 GCA_003402735.1 Verrucomicrobiota bacterium | reverse complement strand
GGTGCGGTTGACGACGTGCATCACGCCCCAGGACGAGGTGCCTCCGGGCAAAAAGCGCTTGTATTTGGGAAACGGGCTGTCTGCGATGGGGATCATGGTGACTGCAATCATGAACACGCTCACAAGAACAGTCAAGCGAGATTTTTTCTTTCAGAGTCAAGCAGGATGACTGTTTCGGTTTTGCCAAGGCGCGATCCGCCCCTCCCGCCCCCGCCCTCAGGCTTGGGCAGACATTCGAGAGCAAACAGTCAAGCAGGATGACTGTCGCGGGCGTCCCCAGTGGAACGGTCAAGCAGGATGACCGGTTTTTGGGCTTGGCGCAATTTTCGACGCTTTACCAAAGGGTGGGGCTGTCCTAAGGTCCGACTTGTTGTTCGATTGGAGGACGGGTTTTCCGTCGCATGGTCATGAAGTTTGCAGTGGAAGCCGCGAAAAGATGGTTGCAACGGGAGGCGACCGTGGCCCCGGCCGGGTTTTCGCGGTGGCTGGTGCCTCCGGCGGCGATTGCCGTGCACATGTGCATCGGTCAGATTTACGGATTCAGCGTGTTCAACAAGCCTTTGGCGGCAGAGTTGGGGGCGACGGTTTCTCAAATCAACTGGGCGTATCAGATGGCCCTGATGATGCTCGGGCTCTCGGCGGCGGTGTTTGGGAAGTGGGTGGAGCGAGTTGGTCCGCGGCAGACGATGCTGACCAGTTGGCTCTGTTTCTGTGGGGGGCTGCTCTTGGCAGCGTTGGGGGTGCAGATGCGTTCTCTGCCCTTGGTGCTGTTCGGGTATGGGATCGTGGGAGGGATTGGGCTCGGACTGGGGTATATTGCGCCAGTTTCGACTCTGGTGAAGTGGTTCCCGGACCGTCCAGGGATGGCGACGGGGATGGCGATCATGGGTTTTGGGGGAGGTGCGCTGATCGGGAGTCCCCTGGCGCAGGAGTTGATGCGTTTTTTTGCGGGTGGAGGCAGCGGCGGGACCGGGGCGGTGCCGACCTTGGTGAGCATGGCAGGCATCTATTCGATTTTCATGATCGGGGGTGGCATCATCGTTCGGGTGCCGGGCGAAGGGTGGAAGCCTGAGGGATGGGCTGGGATGGGTCAGGCGGGGCCGATGATCACTGCGGCGAGCGTGACGGCGGATGCGGCAATTGGCACGCCGCAGTTTTGGCTGTTGTGGGTGGTGCTTTGCATGAACGTGAGTGCGGGGATTGGGGTGTTGGGACGGGCTTCGGACATGTGTCAGGAGATGTTCGGGACAAGTGCCTCGATGGCGGCCGGGTTCACCGGTTTGCTCAGTCTTTTCAACATGGCAGGACGATTTTTCTGGTCCTCGCTTTCCGACGTGCTGGGCCGCAAGTTAATCTACTGCGTCTATTTTCTCCTTGGCACCTTGCTCTACGCTCTGCTGCCGTGGACCCAGGAGACACAGAACCGGGGCCTCTTCGTTTTGTTCACCGCGGTGATCATCAGCATGTATGGGGGAGGATTCGCAACGATCCCCGCCTACCTGAAAGACCTGTTTGGGATGCGCCAGGTCGGCGCCATCCACGGGAGGCTCATCACCTCCTGGAGCATGGCCGCAGTCATTGGTCCCTTGCTGATCAACGGGTTGTATGACCGCCGGGTGGCTGCCGGAATCCCCAAGGCGGAAGCCTACAACGGAACGTTCGGATTGATGTGTGCTTTGCTCGTCGCCGGGCTGATCGCGAACTTGTTGGTCCGCCCCGTGGCGGAGCGTCACCTCTTCAAACCCTCATGAGAGCCAAACTGATCTGTTTTTGGCTGTTTGTCGCACTCCCCTTGGCTTGGGGAGTGACTCAATCCGTCAAGAAAGCACTGCCCCTTTTCAGCCACGAAGCGCCCGCAGGAGATATTCCGAGGGGCGGAAGTGTTCGATGAGGATTTCCTCTTGTGCGCCGCGCTTCATGCGGACTTCGACCAAGTCGAAGTTGGGGGTTTTGTGCGGGGCGAAGAGGATGTCGTCATGGGTCGAATTCTCGTGGCGTTTGAACAGGCCGGGAACGATGTCGCCGCCGAGATGATCGTCGCGGCCGGTGGCCAAGTGGCAGGTGCCGAAGACCTTTTCGTCCTGGATGTCCGCGCCGGAGACGGGCAGAACCTGGGTTCCAAATCCAAGCTCGCCCAAGGTGCCGGTCATGGGATCATCCTGAAGCCGGGCATTGTGGGCGTCGATGGTTGCCTGGTCTCCCTGAAGCAGACGGGATGAGACGATGTTGCGGTGCCTGACCTCGAGGAGACCGAGCGTGCCATCGCTGTATTTCATGGGGAATTGTCCGTTGGCGTCGACTGGAACGAAGTAGACTTCGCCGGCTGGGAGATTGGCCACGTCGGGTTGGGTGCCGCGGCAGAGTCCGTGGCTTTTCTGGGCTTCCTGGCCACCGAGGTCGAGCGAGGCTGTGAGGATGGTGCCGTCCTCCAGGCCGAAATCGATTTCGATGCGGTCGGCGCGGGTCATCGCCTTGCGGAGGCGTTCGGCATCAGCGCTGACTTGGTCGTAATCGACGGCGAGGCCGGTGGCGAGGATGATGTCATTGACGCCGTGAAGGGTGGCGCCGCGGAAGCCGAAGGTTTTGCACTTGGCGGTGAGCGGGGCCGTGGCCGAGAAGGTGGAGATGCAAAGAATGATGTCGTAATTGGCGTAGACATCGTGGTCCAGACTGAGCTGGCGTCCGTTCATGTCCCAGCACTCGTCCGCCAAATCGAGGTTCGATCCGCCGGTCATGCGGTAGGCGAACATCTCGCCTCCAGAAAGGCCCAGGTCGGTCATGGCGCCATCGCGAAGCCCGAGGTAGAAATGTTCATGGGCGCGCTTTTGGATTTCGTGTCCGGGAGCCTCGAGGAAGGCGAAATTTTTTGCGAGCCCGACATCTTCCAGATCGATGAGGATGCAGATGCGGCAACCTTGGGTGGGCTCGAAGACGGTGCCGAGGAGGCGGGTCAGGGAGAATTCGGGGAAGACTCGCGATTCGGGGGCGAGGGGCATCGGGGAGGGTTGCAGGTGGGTTCTGGTCAAGAGAGTGGGCATGAGATGTTTCGGTTCGTCGTTTGCTTTCCTCTGCAGATTACGGAGGGAGCGGCGAACCGGTTTGCAAGAAGGTCTCGCAACCGTGCTTGCATCTGGCAGCGCGACACGTAAGGCTTTGCCACCGTGCCTCCTTCCAACATCATCACGCTCTCCACGGAGCGCAAGCGCGTCGTCATCACCGGTTGCACCCGCGGCTTGGGCCGAGCTCTGGTGGAGGGGTTTGTCGCCCGGGGCGATTTGGTTTCCGCCTGTGGAAGATCGGGGAAGGCGTTGCGGGCGATGGGGCGTGAGATGGGACCGGCGCACCATTTTTTTCAGGCGGACGTGTCGGAAGACGCCTCGGTGGCCTCGTTCCGGGACCGGGTGCTCGAAGAGATGGGGGTGCCGAATCTCGTTCTCAACAACGCGGCGGTCATCAATCAATCAGCGCCGCTCTGGGAAGTCACGGCCGGGGAATTCGACGAGGTCATGACGATCAACGTGGGCGGCACGGCCTCGGTCCTGCGCCATTTCCTGCCCGTGATGATCGATGCCGGGGAACCGGCGGTGATCGTGAATTTTAGTTCCGGTTGGGGGCGATCGACCGCGCCCGAAGTGGCTCCCTATTGCGCCTCGAAATGGGCGGTGGAAGGTCTCACCCAGGCCGTGGCCCAGGAGGTGCCTCCTTTCATCGGGGTGGTTGCCTTCAACCCGGGCGTGATCCACACCGCGATGCTGGAGAGCTGTTTCGGGCGCGGGGCCGCCAGCTACCCGGAACCGGAAGACTGGGCCCGGGCGGCGGTTCCGTTTCTGGCGAACTTGCGTCCGTCGGACAATGGCAAGGCCCTCACCTCTCCCTGATCGGTCATGTCTTTGAGAATCCGAGTCTCTTTCACGGGGCAACTCGCGCGCGCCGCCGGTGTCAAGGAACAGACCTGGGAAGCTCCGGAGGGGACCACTCCTGCGGATTTGGTGGTCGCCCTGGCTCGGGAACGTGGCGGTGAATTCGCCGCGTTGTTGTTGAACGCCGAAGGTCAACCTCGGCCCACGACGTTGTGGGTGGTCAACGGGGAACAAGTCGCCTCCGAGCCGGGTGGTCGCCCCCTGGAGGACAAAGCTGAAGTGGTGCTGATGACGCCGATCGCGGGAGGATGAATCCAGAAGACCATCTCTCCGGTGAGGATCGCGCCATCTACGCCTGGCAAATGGACTTGCCCGGGTTTGGCGAGTCGGCCCAGGCGATGCTGCGTCGCTCGACGGCGTTGGTATCGCGCTGCGGTGGGGTCGGGGGGCACATCGCGTTCTCGTTGGCGGCGGCCGGGATCGGCAAGCTCGTGTTGGCGCACGCCGGGGACTTGCGGCCGGACGATTTGAATCGGCAGATTCTGATGCGGCACGAGGGGATCGGGCGCCCGCGGACCGAGAGCATTGTGGCCACTTTGCGGGCATTCAACCCCGGCATCGAGGTGGAGGCGGTTCCGGAAAACGTCGGGGCTGAAAATGTCTCGCGGCTGGTGGATGCGGCGGACATGGTCTTTTCAGCGGCTCCGTTGTTTGAGGAACGGTTCCATTTGAACCGGGCTTGCGTGGAACTGGGAAAGCCGTTCGTCGATTGCGCGATGTATGGCATGGAAGGTCAGGTGATTCCGGTCCTGCCGGGAAAGACGGCGTGTCTGGCTTGTCTGTATCCGGAGATGCCCCCGCACTGGCGGCGCCGTTTTCCGGTGCTGGGCGCGGTGGCGGCCCTGGCGGGAAATGTGGGGGCGATCGAGGGCATCAAGCTCCTGACGGGTCTGGGAACGTCCATGGCGGGGCGGATGATCTTTTTTGACGCGGCGGAGATGCGGTGGCGGACGATCGGTCTGGAGCGCAAAACTTTGTGTCGGGTCTGTGGTTCCGGGGCGGAGGCCGAGTCATGATCCGGGTGGAGAAACTCACGGTCGAGGCGGGTTCGTTTCGGGTGGAGGATGTCTCGTTTGAGATTCCGACCGGCGCTTACGGCGTCCTCATGGGAAGAACCGGCAGCGGCAAAACCACCATCCTCGAGGCGATCTGCGGGTTACGGACGGTGCGGAGCGGCCGGATTTGGCTGCCGTCCGGAGAGGTCACGGATTGGCCGCCGGGGCGGCGCGGCATCGGGTTCGTGCCGCAGGAGGGGACCTTGTTCGGGACCAAAACGGTGCGGCAACATCTCGCGTTTGGACCGGCGGTCCGAAAATGGGCGGCGCCGGAGATTGAAAAGCGGGTGGCAGAACTTGCCGAGTCATTGGGTCTGGAGCGGCTTTTGGATCGCAAACCGGAGGGATTGAGCGGAGGGGAACGGCAGCGAGTGGCCCTGGGCCGGGCCTTGGCGGTGCGTCCCCGGGTGCTTTGTTTGGACGAGCCGTTGAGCGCGTTGGATGACTCTTCCCGGGGGGAGGTCAGCGAGGTGATTCAGCGCCTGGCTCAGGAGCAAGGATTGACGGCGCTGCACATCACGCACAACCGGGACGAAGCGCGGATCTTCGCGGACCGGTTGCTGGTTCTCGAAAACGGGAAGGTTCGACCCGCCTGAGAGACGCAAATTCTCACGGCTGAGAAATTTGTGAAGGGTGCGTTAAAATTTTGCACCGTTTATCGACATTTGCTTGCGAGTTGTTCACATGATTGATACATTTGTGCGGGTTAGGGAGTCCTTTGAATTCTATTTTGAGAATTCTATTTGATCCGCGCAATAATTTTGATAATTTCCAGAGGTATGGCCGAATACGAAAAGAAAACGCTCTTGGATCGCGCCCGCCGTGCTCAAAAAATCGTTGAGAACCCGGGCAAATACAAGATTTGCGAAGGCTGCGATTCCATCGTTGCCTCCAAAGTCAATCTCTGTCCGAACTGTCACGGATACCGTTTCGAGGAGGCTGAGCATTTGGTGGTGGCCCAAGCTCGGGCCCTTGGCTCGCGGGAGCAGCAGTCCGTGGTTTCCGAAGATTTGATCTGATTTCTTCCGGTTGACCGAGCCCTCACGACTTCAGCAGGGTCAACTGGCCGGAATGGCGTCTTCGGCCGCCCTCAAGTGCTTGGTGTTGGTTGATGAGGCTCCCGATCTTGAACTCTGGTATGCGGTCCCGGATGACTTGATTCACCGGGAGCTTCGCGGATGCCGGGTGAGCGTTCCGCTCAGGCGGCGCAAGGTCCAAGGGACCGTGATTTCAGTGGCCCCCGTCGAAGGGCAGGAAGGATTTGCCCTTCGCCCCATCGCGCATTTGCTGCATCCCAAGCCATTGGTTCCCCCCGCCCTTCTGGAGCTGGCGGAATGGATGTCTGATTATTATGCCTGTCGGCTCGAGGTGGTGGTGCGCGGGATGATTCCGGAAATGATCCGCACCGGGTCCTCCGGTTTCAAGACTCAGAAAGCGGTTCGTCTCCGCAAAGAGGTCGCTGCGGAGGAACTGGAGGCGTTGCGCAAGAAAGCGCCCCGGCAGGCCGCCATCCTCGAGGGGTTGAGCCCTGGAGTGGAGGAACTGCTGGCGACGCTCTCTTCCCGGCATGCCAGCGCCGCCCAGGCGATCAAGCGGTTGGAGGAAGACGGGTGGGTCGAGATTCTGGATCAGGTGCAGGCTCGTGATCCCTCCAGGGCCGAGCAGTTTTTGGCCAGCCAACCGTTGCAGCTGACCGATGAGCAGGCCGAGGCGTTGCGCGTCGTCGAACTCGATCTCGAAGCGGAGCCTGCCGACAAAAAGCCGATCCTCCTCAAAGGCGTGACCGGGTCCGGCAAGACCGAGGTCTATCTTCAGGCGATCGCCAGGGTGATCGATCAGGGGTGGAATGTGATCGTGCTGGTCCCGGAAATTTCGCTGACCCCCCAGACGACAGAACGGTTCAAGCGCCGTTTCGCGCTGATTCAGGACCGGGTGGCGATCCTGCACAGCCATCTTTCGGAAGGGGAGCGGCACGACGAGTGGCGGAAAATCCTCGACGGCAAGGCCCGCATCACGATCGGAGCGCGGAGCGCCATTTTCGCGCCCATGGAGAAAGTGGGCCTGATTGTCGTGGATGAAGAGCATGAGAACACCTACAAGCAGGAAAATCCGCCGCGGTATCAGGGACGGGATGTCGCCGTGGTCCGGGGTCGGATCGAGGGGGCGACGGTTCTGTTGGGGAGCGCCACGCCTTCTCTGGAATCCTGGCACAACACGCAGAACGGAAAATACAAGTTGGTTGAACTGACCCGGCGGGCCGATGACCAGAGGATGCCGGTGACCCGGATCATCGACATGCGTTCCGAGGGCCGGGTTCGCCGGGCCGGGCAGAAAGAGGTGGCGACCATCATTTCTGAGCCGTTGCGCATCGCGATTGATCAACGGATCGCCCGTGGGGAGCAGACGATTCTCTTTCTGAATCGGCGAGGCTATTCACCCTCGGTGGTCTGTCAGGATTGTGGGCATCGGGTGGAGTGTCCGCACTGCAGTGTCACCCTGACCTATCATGAAGGGGATAGCCGTTTGGTTTGCCACCTCTGCGGGTTTCAACGGGTGCCTCTCAAAAAATGTCCGGAGTGCAAGAGCGGGACCATTTTTCTGGCTGGCTACGGGACCGAGCGGGTGGAGCAGATTCTCCGCAAGCTGTTTCCGCGGGGGCGCATCGCGCGGATCGATACCGACACGATGAAGCGGAAAACGCAGTTGGAGGACACGCTCAACGATTTCAAGGCGCAGAAATATGATCTGTTGATCGGCACGCAGATGATCGCGAAAGGACTGCACTTTCCCAACGTGACGTTGGTGGGGGTGTTGAACGCGGATTTGGGCTTGCACATCCCGGATTTCCGGGCCGGGGAACGCACCTTCCAGTTGTTGACGCAGGTGGCGGGACGGGCAGGGCGCGGCCATCTGCTCGGCGAGGTGTTGGTGCAGACGTTCACCCCACACAATCCCTCCATCCAGTATGCGAGGCATCACGACTTCGATGGATTCGCGTCCCAGGAGATGGACGCCCGGCGGATCTTGAATTTCCCGCCCTTTGTTCATGTGATCCTGATCACCGCGCGGTCGGAGCATGAGCGCCGGGCTCAGTTCTGCGCGGAAACGCTGCACAAGCGGCTGGTCTCCGATCTGCCGCCGGAATTTCTCATCAGTGATCCGATGCCTTCACCGTTGGTGCGGATGGCCAATCAATTCCGTTTTCAGGTCCTGATGCGGGCCAAGAACCCGCGTCGACTGGTGGCGCACATCCGCAAACATCTGGACGCCCTGACGTTTCCTGAAGACGTCATCGTCACGGTGGACATCGACGCCTACAACCTCTCCTGACTACGGTGCCGGGGGCGCGGGCGGCTGGATGCTTTCGAGGTGGGAGCGGCTGGCCCGGACGGAGGGGCCGACATCCTGCAGGTCGCACGGGCCGAGGTTCTCGAAACGGATCGCCCGGAGTTTCGTCCCCGGGATGTTGGCGAAGACCAAGGCCAACCGGTTTGGCGGATGGGGAAAGCCGCCCGGTTTCAGGGAAGCGATGGCTGCGCGCACGCCGTTGACGAAAAAAGCGGCCTGACCGTCCTTGCAGTTCAAGACCAGCTCCAGGTCGTTTCCTCCGCCCGATTTCCAGAACGTTTTGGCGGGACCGATTTTCTTCTTGCGGAATCCCTGTTCGTGCAGGTTCCCGCTGCCCGGGGTGCCGGCCTTGTCGCCGGGCACGTGCACCCACCCGGCCAAATCATCGTCGATGACTCCGGGCGCATCCCGGTCCGTGAGCCCCACCCCAAACCAACCCGGGGTCGGATTTTTCAGGCCGGAAATCACGATCCGGATGGTGTCGGTGGGGGCGAAGGTCCCGGTGATGTCGAACGTGGCCAGTTGGCGGCCGCCGTCGGCCTGCAATTCCTTGCCGGTGAACTTCAGGCCGGGGGTGGCGGACCAGAGCCGTCCCCGGAGCGGAAGGGGCGGAGAGGGTGGGGAGGATGCGTGGAGGGGACCGATAGCGCGGGCATCAAATGATTCCGCCCAGCGGATTGGATCGTCAGCGGCGGTCCGCACCCGGACGGCGAGACCGATTCCTGCGGCGAGCAGGGCGAGGGTGATGGCGAGGAGCAGCGCGGGGTGGAACGGCGAGGAAGGGGTTTGTCCGGGAAGGCGCGGGGCCGCCACGGCGGTGGTGGCTGAGGCTGGAGCGCGGTGCGGCGGGGGAACTGGCAACGGTTTGCCGTGGCGATGGGCCTCCGCGACGAGGTGTGCCGGGCGGACGACGGGGGCGTCTCCGGTTGCGGTGGCGATGGGGAAAGGATCCTCGGCTTCGAGGGCCTGAATCACAAAAACCTCCCCCTCATTGCCGGTGGCCAACGGGAGGCGGTCCAAAGCCTCCTGCGCGGTTTGGGGACGGTGGCGAAGGTCCCGGTTCATGAGCCACATGACCCACTGGCAAAGGTGCGGGGGCAGGTCGGGCCGGAGATGGTCCAGGGGCTCGTAGGTGCCATTGAGGTGGGCCTCCATCACCCGGGCCACGGAATCTCCGTTGAAGGGGTATCGGCCGGTCAGGCAAAAGTAGTAAACGCAGCCCATGGCATAGAGGTCCGTCGCCTGGGAGAGTTCGCGGAGCTCGAATTGTTCCGGGGCCATGAAATAGATGGTGCCGACGATCGACCGACCGTGTTGCACCGTTTGCAGGCTGGGCTGCGCGCTGATTTTGGCCAGACCGAAGTCGAGGATCTTGAGTTGGAACTTGTTGGACGGGAGCCACACGATCATGACGTTGCCCGGCTTGAGGTCGCGGTGCAGCATGTTGCACTCCGCAGCGGCGATGAGAGCTTCCAGCGATTGCTGCGCCACGGCGTGGAAGTCTTGGAGTGTCAGGACGTTGCGTTTGACGACATCGTGCAGGGTTTCCCCGTTGAGCAGCTCCATGACCACGAACCCTCCCTCGGAATCCTGCTGGATGTCGTAGACGGAAACGATGTTGGGATGGTTGAGCGCGGACATGGCCGTCGCTTCCTTCATCAACGCTTGCCGGACTTTTTCGATCTGCTCGGGAGTGGAACCGGGCTCGACGGTGATCCGCTTGATGGCCACCTCCCGGTTCAGACGGGTATCGAGAGCCCGGTAGACCTGTCCCCGTCCGCCCTGCCCAATCTTTTCCCGGATTTCGTAGCGTTCGCCCATCGCTGCTGCTGAACGCCCCCAGCAAACAAGGCGGGGGGACTCTCTGGCAACAACAAACTTGAGGGGGCGACGAGAGCAGAAGATCGATTTCGATGAAAGGAGCTTGGCGTCGTGCGGATTTGGCGGGGCGCTTGCGGAGCGATTCGGTGGCCGCAGCAGCCAATTCGAAATCGCCGTCGGAATCGAAAGAAGTTGATCGGGGGCTTTCGACTTCGATTTCGACTTCGATTTCGATTTCGATTTCGATTTCGATGAGAGGAGCTTGGCGTCGTGCGGGTTTGGCGGGGCGCTTGCGGAGCGATTCGGTGGCCGCAGCAGCCAATTCGAAATCGAAATCGAAATCGCCGTCGGGATCGAAAGAAGTTGATCGGGGGCTTTCGACTTCGATTTCGATTTCGATG
>QQNE01000111.1 GCA_003402735.1 Verrucomicrobiota bacterium | reverse complement strand
GGCCGTGGACAACCCAAGCCCGTAAAGCCCACTCGCTCCCTCCAAAAGGGCGGTCCCCCGGGAAACCCGCCAGGCGATCTCGTCCTGCGTGGCCATCCCCAAGGTCAAACTGCACGCCGCGCTAAGACCGATCCCCAAAATGGTGGCCGCGATCAGGGTGTCCACCAGGGAATACCCCTCGGTGCGCGACAAAATCCAGTTCCCTCCCGACTTCATGATCCGCTTCAGAGCTGTTGATACGTCTCCACCCAGAACGATCGCCACAACGGCTGGTCGAACCACTCGGGGCGCGCCGTCTCCGCCCGCAGATCAAATGTGCCTGCGGTCACCGTCAAATCGTCGTCCGTGGTGATGCCGCCCCTCAGGGTGACGGTCCCCGGGGAGGTCAAAGACAAGGCCTGGCGATCCGCCAGAACGTGAAGGCGGTAATCGGCACCGCTCGGAAACGACAGGGGCAGCGTCGCGGTGTCCGTAGAAGTAAAGGCCAGGATCAACGGCCGCGAATTGTTCCCGGAAAAGGTCACTGAAGTCGTGGACGAGGAGGATACGACGACGATTACGGGCGCCATGTTCTCCACGGCGATCTGCTCCGCGGCGGTGGCCTGCCCGGTGAACGCGATCGTCACCGGCCCAGTCAACACCACGCTGGGCAGATTCAGACTGTTCAGGTTGATGGTGAAAGCGCCCGAACCGTTGGCGGTGATCCCGCTCTGGTTGTAGGTGGCGTTCCCCGCCAACGAGATGGCTCCCAAAGCGATGGTGCGTTGGGTGAAAGAGGAAATCACCAAGTTGGAGTTGAAAGGCCCCCAGTCATCCTCGTAAATCGTCGGGTAACTCCCTGCTGCCACAGCCGCGGCAAACCAGTTCGGGAACGTCAACCCAGGATAATTCGATGGGGTCAACGCCCCGCTCCCGGCGAGGTTCTGCACCGCCACCCCACTCTTCGAAACGGTCTCACTGTAACCGGAAAACTGGTTTGCTGAAAAGCTGAAATTGTTGTTTGAAGCACTGGGCTGCCAGACCAACGCCTTGCCGTAGACCCGGAGGTTCCCACTCACCGTGCGGGTCGCGTCCTGACTCCGCGCGTCCAACAACACCCCGGTGTTGGCCAGCGCCCGGCTCTGGATCCGGGTGGAGACCGTCTTGGAAGTGGTGGTGACCCAGTTTCCCGTGGTGTCCCGGAGGTTGAAGACCGAGATGTTGACCGCCATCTGGTAAGGCAGCCCCGAGGGATCAGGTCCCGTCTGGTTGTAGACACTGGAACGTTGCGTGGTGGTGAACGCCACCTGATTCCACGCGGGAACGCTGATCCGTCCCCACCCGTTCGGAATCTCAACCGTCTCGGCAGCCCCGGACGAGGAGGTCCAAATCCGCCGGAAGGCGTAGTCCTTGGCCAATTGACGCCCATTGAACTCCCGCACCCGTCTCAAGCACTCGTCATCCAGCGCGTTCACCTGGATCACACGCGCCTGCATGATGGAAACCATCCCCAGGAGGCCCAGCGTCCCCACGGCACAGATGATCAAGGCAATGACACTGACCGTGCCCCTCAGGGAATTCTGGGTTGAGGAAAAACGCTTCATGCCCTTGAATCACAGCTGACTGGGAAATGCCGGCACCACGAAGAAAAAGCGTGTCCGCCCCCCCCATCCGGTAATAATCCCAAACCGCATTGGTGTTCGCCACGGTCGGCACGGGCGGATCCACTGGAGACTCAAGCGTCCGGGCCGCCGGATCCGGCCACCAGATGAGGTAAAAGGGATGTTCCTCCGCGATCATGTATTTCGACACCGCCGCGGTCGTTTCATATCGGGCGAGGCCGCGGCGATAGAAGTAGACCGCTGCAGGGGCGAACGCGTTGCCCGTTCCCGTGGGATAGAGGATGTCGTAATAACTGGTCAGTGAACCGTCCACAAAACGACGCACCGCCACGTATTTCCCCACCCCCGTCACCGAGATCACATCCATTTCATAGATCGAAAGGAGCCGCAACTGGGTGGCCGAGGCACTCGGTTGAAGAAGCATGATCGTCAAATCCTCGGCCATCGATGGTCCCCGGTAGGAGACGAACTGCGCGGTGGCCGTCGCCCCATATTGAGTCACCAAATGCGCCAAAAACCGCTCCGGGGTGTCGATCACCGAGCTCCCCGCAGGATAGGGGATGTTGGTCGGCCTCAAAGTGTTCAGTCCGCTCCTCCCCAAACAATACACCGCCGAAGCTGCCGCCACGTCGTCGCGAAACATTTCCGCAAGCTGTCCGGCAAAGGCGCCGCGCCCATGATTCGGAGCGGAGTAAACACTCAATGTGGCCTCTTCCACCCCCAACAGATTCTGGAACGTCGCGGTGTCGAGCGTGACCGGCTCCAGCGAAGCCAAGCTCCGCGCGTTGGCCGTGATGTTCTGATAAACCAACGCCGCCGAGGTGAGGAAAACAGCGGACAGGCTGATGGTGGCAATGACCTCCACCACCGTGAACGCAGCCGAAGAATTCCGGGTAAACCTCATAAACTCCGGAAAATATATGAAATTTTGATATTTATCAAATCTTAATTCGTCGCGTTTGTGCCCGGAGCGGGCGCGGGAGCCGTGGGGTCTCCTGTTTCCAACGGCACCAGCAACTCGATCTTCGCCGCGCGCCGCCAGACATCGATCTTCCTGCGCATGATCTCCGCCCGCTTCATCTGGAGCATGCCGTCTCGCACCTGATCCTTGATCTCCGCCAGAGCGGGCTGCCGCGCCGGGGAGCGCGATTCCACCTTGATGAGGTGAAAGCCCAGGCGGGTCCGGACCACCTGCCCCACTTTCCCCACCTCCTGGGCAAAAGCGGCCTTGGTGAATTCCGGGAGAAAGTCTCCCTCCCGCATGAACCCGAGATAGCCGCCGTTCTCCGCGGTCGTTCCCTCCGATCTCTCCGCTGAGATGCGGCCGAAATCGAGCCCCGGGTTTTCCAGGAGCATGGCGCGCAAGGCCTCGGCCTGCCGCCGTTTGGATTCGATGACCGCCTCGTCGGTGATCCCCTCCAGGTCGAAAAAGATGTGCCGGCATTCGACGGTCTCCTCCCGATAAAATCGCGCCTTGTTTGCCTCATAGAACCCCTCCACCTGCTCGGCCGTGGGCGGGACCACGTCCTTGGTCAGCAGCTCGACCAACTTCTGGATCAGCAGGTTGCGCCGCACATCCTCCGCCAGCTCGTCCTTGGAAATCCCGGCCTCCTTCAGAAAACTTCCGGCCGTGCCTCCGGGAGCCACGCTCCGCATCACCACCTCGAGACGCTCGTCGATTTCCGCATCGCTCACCTGCAAGCCCTCCGCCCGCGCCGCGTTCACGAGCAGAATTTTCCCGATCAGATCCTCCAAGGCCTGCCGCTCCGCCTGAAGCCGCATCGCTTCCGCCTGATCGGGAGAGAATCCCTGCAACCGGTCCGGCAAACGTCCCAGTTCCCGGTCCACGTCGCTCGCGGAAATGGGCACGCCGTCCACCCTGGCCAAAATCCGGGCCTCCGGCTCTCCCCGTACGGAAACCGCCCCCAGAAAGAGCAGAGAGACTGAAAAAATCAGACGCAAAAACCAGGCACCGTTCATGAGAGCAAGAGAGAGATCATTCATTTCAGGCGGAGGTTGATCCCGCCTTTTCCTCGACCCGCAGCCGATTCTCCTGCTCATCCCAATCCAGGAACAGCTGTTTTCCTTGAGGACCGGCGCCGGCCACCAGGAGACGCGCCAGAGGCATGACCACCCCTTCCTCGATGGCCCGCTGCAAAGGGCGCGCTCCGTAGACCGGATCGAAACCGGTGGCCGCCATCCGGCGCACCAACCCCTCACTGAACTCGAGGGAGAGTTTCCGGTCGATGAATCCCTCGCGCTTGGCCAGTCCGCCCAGTTCGAGCCGAGTGATCTGTTCGATGGTGGACCGCCCCAACGGTTTGAATTCCACGATGTGATCGATCCGGTTGAAGAATTCCGGTCGGAAAAAGGCGCGGATCGCCCGGGCATCGGTATGCACCGGAGGAGCTTCCGGATCCGACGGCCCTCCGCTGAACCCGAGCAGCCCCGAACTGGTCGAGCCCAAGTTGGAAGTCATGACGATGATGCTGCTGTTGAACGCCGTGACCCGTCCCAGGGCGTCCCGAACCCGTCCCTCCTCGAAAACGTTCATCAACAAATCGAACACCTCCGAGGAAGCCTTCTCCACTTCATCAAACAGAATCACGGAAAAGGGATTGGCCCGGACCCGCCGAATCAACTCGCCCGGTTGCCCCTGCACATGCCCAATCAAACGCTGCGCCGCGTCGGGCCCGGCATACTCGCTCATGTCGAGCCGGATGAGACGCTCCTTTTCCGGTTTGCCCGGAAACAGCAGATCCCCCAAGCATTTGACGAGCTGGGTTTTCCCAACCCCGGTCGGACCCACGAACAGCATCACCGCAATCGGCCGGGCCGGATCGTTCAACCCCGCCTTGAACTTGGCGACTGTCCGGCAGACTCTGGTCACGGCCTCCTCCTGCCCGAGCAGACGGGCCCCGATGGTGGCGCTCAAACTCTCCAGATCCAACGGTTCATCGTCCCGAAGAAACCGCTCCGGAAGCCCGGTCACCGAGGAAAACTCGCGCCGCACATCGTTCAAACCGATTTCCGGCGCCTTTTGCTCCCGCAGTTTGCGGTCGACAATTCCCCCCATCAGCTGGATGGCCTTGCCGGGAAACGCCACATATGGCTGAAACCGCCGAAACAGGTGGAAGACCTCGGCGGCCGCCGCGTGCGGGAAGAAAACCGCCTCGTTTTGCGAATAAAACTCTCCGGCGAGTTCGAGCACCGTGAGCGCCTGCCGATCCGAGAATTCATCGATCTTGAGAATGCGCATCTCGTCGATCAATCCCGGCAGCACCCGGTCACAAGCATCCATCTCCTGGGGCGTGGCCTCGGCCACCAGGCGGAGTTCGCCGTTCCGCAGGTAGGGAATCAGGAAAGCGGCCACGCTGCTCTCCGGTCCGCTGCCCCCTGCCCCCACCAGATCGACCAAGCTCTCCACGCAGAGAATGCCGCGCAATCCCGCGAGCTCACGGAGGGTCTCCTCACATCGCTTCTGCCACTCGCCCAGATACCGCATCCCCGCGATGATCCGCGCCGCACTCGTCAACCAAAAACGGGGCCGGACCGCCGCGGTCTCCTGTTCCCGGACCAACCTCCGGACCGCCTCCACCAAAACGCTCGTCTTGCCACTGCCGGTCTCCCCCACCAGGCAGAGACTTCCCCCATCCTCGCGCAGGGCGTGCATCAACGCCTGAACCTCGGCATCCCGTTCCCACGCCCGTCCAATCCGTCCCGCAGATCGCTTGTCCACCGGACTCGCCACCGCCGAGAGCTGGGGAAAAAGGTCCGGCGTCCGCTCCCTCGTCGGGGCCTCCCGGATGGATACCGCCAAGTTCTCGATTTCACAGGAGACCGGCGGCAAGAACCTCGACAGCTCCTGCGGCGTGCGGTCGCTCAAAAATTCGCGCGCGTAGTGCGCCGCCAACTGGTTGAAACGCGCCAGTTCCGAAAAATCAAAGGATACGTCCAGCGTCGGAAAACAGGCCGCCCAAAGCCCCGATTCCCGCCGCCCCAGCGCGCAAGGCAATTTGAAATGGATCGGCTCGCGACACGGAAACCGACGCTCCCCGTCCCGGTATTCGGGCACGATCGCCACCTTCACCTGCCGGATCGTAGCCTCGACGAAGTCGGGCTCCAACCAGAAAAACTCATCCTTACGGGCTCGGTAGGCCAGGTAGTCCCGCAGTTGCTCAAGCACCTCCCGGCGCGAACCCCCAACCGCGATGCCGTCCTCGAAATCATCGATCAACCGAGCCGTGAACTGTCCCTGATGACTTTGCCAAATGAGGACCGGGCATTGATGCGTCGTGGCCATGGGAAACAGCGGAAGCGGGAACACTTCCACGATTTGCCCCCGGTTGAAAACCAGAAGTTACTCCCGCGACCAAAGAAGATCGACCACGGGTCACCGCCCAATTCTTCTCACTCCAGTATTCCGACGTCCACCCATCGAAATTCTTGAAATACATCCGCTCGGCATCGAACTGATAATCGGGCACATAGTCGAATTTCATCTCCGTCACCAGGGGCGGTCGATCCGCGAAAATCTGGGACGAAGTTGTCTCCAGCAGATAAGTCGCTCCCTCCCAGCGAAGCACGCACCAGGCATGCCCCTGCCCTTTGTGCTTGCCCAAGACCACCCGGACTTCATAGCCCCGCTCCAAGAGCAACTGCGCCAACGCCAATGAGGTGTCCTCGCAGTCACCCACCCCACGGCGCAAAGTCTCGTCCGGCATCGTCCACGAATCCGTTCCGCCGATCCTCTCCGCATCCTTCTGGTAACGGTTGTTGGAAACCAGTGCCGTCCAGATCGCCATCACATCCGGCATCCCCTGCACCGCGCAATCCCGAATCTCTGGACGCAAAAACTCGCTCGCTCGTCGCCAGCAGCCATCCGAATCCGTCGCCACCAAGTCGCTCGTCCGCTCGCATTTGGGACAGTTCACCACCAGCGTGGTCTGCCCTCCCCCGGTCACCGAAACCCCGTGCCCCGCCCCGCACCAACGACACCTGTTGAAGAACCCGGTGATCCCCTGCGAACGCATCGGCGGGCGAAACTCGGGAAAAACGTTGGCCAACACCGCAATGCATCCCGGCGCCTCCTGCCCCTTCTCCTCAAAGAACTGCACCGCCAGATGAGTGTGTTCCGGCTCCAACACCTCGGCCCAATTCTCCAGTTCCCGAAGGAGTCGCTCCTCCGAAGCGCCATTCATGAAGTTCCCGGACAGGGACCGGACGGAGGGCAACCGCTCCCCCGCAAACCGGAACGCCCCCTCGAGCCCTCCCCCAACTCCCTCGCGCACATAATCGTCGAGTGCCACTTGGAGTTCTGGATGCATCTTCAGCTTCGGCAATCCCGCCCGCACCCGAACCGCGTTGGCGGCCTTCAGAGCCTCCAACACCCTGGCTTCAGGACTGCGCGGGGGAGACAGACGGAAAAAACCTTGGACAGCCTGGGGACGAAGCGGGGCGTGCGCCATCAGAAAAAAGGCACCAGAGCCGAGAAGGAAGATGGCGGACAGAGCGAGACGAACCATCGAGTTTGATAATTTCCATAACTATATTGGATATGGAAATTATAGCAACTCCGGAAAAAACTTTTCCTCCGCCTCACAGGCGGCGCTTCAACAAGAGGAAAATGTCGGTCACGTCGAAGCAGATTTCGCGCCCCTCCCGGGTTTTGACCACGTCGATCCGGCGGCCGCCCACCTGACGCAGGGTCTGCGAGGACCAGGTGAGGTCGGAGGCCGCGAGCACGTCATACTCATCGGAAGTTCGCGTCACCTGGTAGGGACGCTCCAGGGTTCCGTCCCCTGTGGAGAGAATGCCCTCGAGACAGCGGATGGCGATGGCCCGCTCCCGTTCCATCTCTGCGGCCCGTCCGAGGCGCTGGTAAACCAGTGCCAGCTTCAGGTGAGCCCCGGGGCTCAAGAGGTGATTCGGACGAATCTTCTGCCGCAATTCCTGCTCCGCCTCTTGGAACCGGTCCGCGAGAAACAGATGCTCGGCCTGGCTCAAATCACGCGAATAGGGATCGAAGCCGACGGTCTCCATGAGGGCCGTCCGGAGAGCGAGAAAATTCTCGGGGGCCGGGTCCTGGAGGTAGCCGACAAACAATTGATCCATGGCGATGCTGGGACGAGGGGCGGACATTTGCGGACACGGCCGGAAGGAAGGAGCCTATAGACCAGCCTTCCCCGGGGGGCAAGTTTGGATCGGGACCGCGCCGTTGTGGTGAAGAGAGGAATTCGGCAAGGGAAGTCCTTGCAGGGATGCGAGTCAGGTAGCAGTATTGACCTTGGGGAACCCCACTGATCGCCCGAATGGCTCGGGGGAACCCGGACTAAGATTCAACTCCGATTTAACTCCGATTTCGCTCCAATTCAAAACCAATTTCAACCTGGTTACCTTGGTCAACAGAATGTCCGGATCGCTTGATTGTCAACCAAGACCCTGAATCACGTCGATTTTCGCAAGGCTTCCACCGGGACCGCGTCCAAGGATTTTACTGCTTCCATGAGACCCATTTTTCATCTTTTCCTCCTGCTGACCATTTTGACCGGAGGTTTGTTGACCGCCCAGGAGGCTCCTCCGTCCGGCACGGGCAGCGCTCCGGCCGTCGTCGGATCCCGCCCGCCTCTGGCCAAGGATCTGGCCAGTCAGATGACCCGTGAAAAGGCGGTCCAGTTCATCGAAATCGTCAAGAAGGGCGGGTGGGTCATGTATCCCATGGCCGTCCTCTCGTTCACGATGGTCCTCCTGATCATCTACTACGCCCTCACCATCCGGCAGGGCAACATCGTCAGCGACAAGTTCATGAATGCCGCCGATGCCCTCATCCGCAAGCAGGACTACCTCGGCCTCATCGCTGTCTGCAACCGGGAAAACGAGGCCATCGCCCGGATTACCTACAAGACCCTCGACTTCGCCACCAAAAACCCAACCGCCAGCTTCGACGAGGTCCGCGAGGTCACCGAGGCCGAGGGCAGCCGCCAGGCCAGCATCCTGAACCAACGCATCACCTATCTCGCCGACGTCGGCTCCGTGGCCCCGCTGGTCGGCCTTCTCGGCACCGTCACCGGGATGATTCGCTCCTTCCATGACCTCAGCGCCGCCACCGGCGCCGTGCAGTCCCAGGTCGGTGCCGGCGTCTCCGAGGCACTCATCGCCACCGCCGGTGGTCTTTCCATCGGCATCCCTGCCCTGATCTTCCACTCCATCTTCCGCGGCCGGGTTCAAATTATGATCAGCGAACTCGAAGCCGCCATGACTCACCTCATGGCCTTGCTCGCCGCTCAATACAAGCGCGCCAGCTACCGCACGCCCGGTCGGAGCGATTCCCCGGAGCCAAGCGCCAAGTCCTCACGCCGCAGCGATTCCAAGGGCATCTAACCCCCGCGCCTTTCCCGCCCGCCCCCCTTCGCGTCCGTGAAATTCCACGACCACAGCAATCCGAAAACGGCCGAGTTGCAGCTCGCCCCGATGATTGACGTGGTCTTCCTCCTCCTCATCTTTTTCATCGTCTCCTGGAACTTCGCCCGCTTCGAGGTCGATCCCGCGGTGGTTGTCCCCGAGGTCGAAACTTCCGAGCAAACCTCCCGCGTCCCCGGTGAAATCATCATCAATGTGTCCGGGGACGGCAAGGTCAAGATCAGCAACGAGACCATGACCCGAGCCCAACTCCTGGCCAAACTCACCAGCCTCGCCAAGCGCTTTCCGGACCAGCCCGTCATCTTGAGGGGGCACAAGTCCGTCCCGTTCAAACATGTCATGGTGGTGCTCGACACCTGCCAATCGGCCGGCATCTGGAACGTGGCCTTCGCCGCAGAGCAACCCGCCACAACGTCCCCGAAATCGTGAAATTTCGCGACAACAGCCTGACCCGGAAGGTCGATCTCCAACTGGCTCCGATGGTCGATGTCGTCTTCCTCCTCCTGATGTATTTCGTCGTGAGTTGGAACTTCGCCAAGTTTGAGTCCGAAGTGAACATCTCCGTTCCCAAGTCGGACAATTCCACCCCCTCTCAACAATCACCCGCCGAACTCGTGATCGGCGTCGCTCCGGACGGCTCGGTGACGGTCAACAATCAAAAGCTCACCCGGGACCAACTCTTCGAAAAACTCACGCGGGTGGCCTCGCTCTTTCCCGGACAGGCGGTCATCTTGCGGGGGGATGGAGATGCCGAGTTCACCTACGTCATGGCAGTCCTCGATCTCTGTCAGAAAGCCGGCATCTGGAACGTTGCTTTCGCCTCAGACCAAACTTCTCAGAGCTGAGTCTGCCGCGCGCGTGAATCCCCCATCTGTTTCGCGTCCCAAATTCGTCTCAGTTCCAGCCCACCTCATCGACCCCACCCGACCTGACCAACCCATGATTCGCCATCTGATCCGCGATACGTTGGCCATTTGCGCGGCCTCGAGCCTTCTGCTTGCGGCACCGGCGCATCTTCAGGCCCAGGGATCCGGACTGCGCGCCACCCCGATCCAACCCGGGGTCGGTCCCGCTCCGGCGCCGACGCCGGAAACGATGGACACCCGGTTGCGGTTCGCCAACATGCTCTACAACTACCAGAAGTATGAGGGCGCCAAGGAAAAATACACCGAATATCTCCGGGCCTCGCCCGATGGCCCGGAATCCGCAGCCGCTTGGTTCCGGCTCGGGGACTGCAACCGCCGCCTCAACGCTCCGGACGACGCCATCCGCTGCCTCTCAAACTATCTGAAGCTGGCTCCCGAGGGCGAGTTCGCTGCCGCCGCCGCGTTTTCCATCGCCCGGATTCATTTCAACGCGGATCGCTACGCCGATTCTCTGCCCTTCTGGGCCATGGCGGCCGTCAGTCTGAAGGATCCCGAGGTCAAGATGGAGACGGAGTTCTTCTACGCGCAGGCCTCCCAGCTTTCGGGAAAAATTCCCCAGGCAATCGCCGCCTACCAGAAGCTGGTCGATGCCAAGGTGGAACACCGCTATCGGGAGCGCTCCGTGCTCGAACTAACCATTCTGAACATGGTGGAGGGAGACAAGACCACCGCCCAGCAACACTTTGAGAACT
>QQNE01000110.1 GCA_003402735.1 Verrucomicrobiota bacterium | reverse complement strand
GCTGATGGCGTGGAATCCAATCGTGCCGGCCGAGAGCGCTGCGCTGTGAATCTGAAACTCATCGACCTCACCCTTGAAGCCACCTCCGGCTTCCACCGTTCCTCCGATCGATGCCGGGGTGCCCAAGGCCGGGAGGGGCTTCGGGATGCTCCCGTAGAGTTTGCCGCCGACGTAAAGATCGGTCTTTGTGGTGGACGCGACCATGGCCAAGTGCTTCCACGAACCGTCAGGGACGGCTTCGCCAGGGGTGGTGCGGGCCGTGCCGGATCCGTCCTTGATCTCGACGTAGGGAATTCCGGCATCGACGCCGACGACGAGCGAACTGGTGCCGTCCACCCGCTTGAAGAGACTGCCCCCGGGAGTCTGCGCCGTCGGCTTGATCCACACGGAGAGGGTCACTTCGGCCGCCGCGCTCCACTTGAGGGAATCAGAGCCGGGAACATCAATCCCGTTGGTGCCGAACTGGAGAATCCCAGCCGCGATGAGCGCTCCCTCGGTGGGAGCGGGGGCGATCGTGGAGGCGTTGGCGTTGGCGGTCGAGTCGCGTGCCGGGGAACCGCGGTCGCTGAAATGGTAGACCAATGCGGCGGACGGGGGGAAACTGTCCTTGGCGCTCGTCGTGGAAGCGGCGGCTTCTGGATTGCCGTAGTAGAGATGGAGGTGAGTGGTGGCACCCCCCTTGATCTCCGGGACCAAGACCCAAAGAAGGGCCTCGTTCATGAGGGCGTCGTAGCGCTCAAAGTGGAGCGGCAACTCGGTCTTGCCGTCCTCGCCAATCACACGGACGTCGCTGCCATCCTCTTTGGCCGAGCCGAACTGGAAATTCCCGGCATGCAAACGGAGCAGCACGAGGTTGGGACCGGTCGGTTCCGCGCCGGCTACGGGGGTGATGTGGACGGGCTTGCGGATCGTCCAGGCCTTGTCCCACCAAGCCGCGGCAGTGCCTTCCGCGCCTTGGGTGATGGCGGTGGCCAACATGGACCCAAGAAGGAGGAAGCGGAGGATCCGTTGGCCGGGATTCGTTGGGAGGGCTGTTCTCGTCATGAGCGGGAAGTTGAAACGGAAATCAGAAGTTGTAACCCACATGGAAGTTGAGGAAGGGGTCATGCTGGGGGGAGGTTCCGGAGGGTGCCGCGGCGGAGACACCCTGGGTCACGAGCGGCCAGGCGACGTCGAGATCTCCGTGGAAGTTTTTCCAGAGATCGATCGTGGTGCCGAACCCGAAGCTGGCCAGTTCGTGGGACTTGATCTGCTCAGGAAGGACGTCGTTGGTGTAGGCGGTCCCGGCATCGAAAAAGGCGCGGAAGCGGATCTCGTTTTCCTGGGTGTCCCCATCGGCTTCTCCCTTGCTGGAGATCAGGGAGGGGGTGCGGACCTCGAAGTTGAGCACCCAGCCGTTGTCACCCAGGGCCGTGGCCACTGGATAACCGCGGACGGTGGAGGCCCCTCCAATGACGAACTGTTCGTTCGGGATCAGCGCATCGTTGGTGAGTTGGGTCTGGAATTTGCCGAACAACTGAAACCCCTTGGGAAGGTCCTGGGTGTGCGCGATGTCGGACCGCAAGGAGAGCCAGCTTCCATCGGAGCGATAGCGGGTGAAGTCGAAGGTGGTGATGTCGCTGCCCACGCCACGCAGGTGGAACTGCAGGGCGGCATTGAATTCGGTGAAGGAATTCTTCTTGGCGAGCCCGGCGTTGTAAGAGACGGAGATGGGGTAGTAGTAGATCGGCAGGGTCAGGCTGCTGAGAAGGTTCTGGGCGTCCGGAGCCAGATCGATCCCATTCGCGCCCGGAAGCCGGTCGAATTTGTTGGAGAACGCCTTGTAGTCGAATCCCGCACTGATGGATTGGAAATAGTCACCCAGCGAACGGAGCTGGAAGATGCCGCGGACCCCGGCTGTCGAACCGTTTCCGACGGTGGCGAGCCCACCCAGCGTGCCCACCGAGCTGTTTTGTTGGGAGGCCATCAGCTGCAGGGAAAACCTGGAGAGCTGAGGGAAGCGGACCAGGTAGAAACTGGAGATGACCCTGGAGTCGTCGAGGTTCTGTGGGGAAATCTGGGTGGAAAGTCCGAACACGTGACCTTTCTGCCAGAGGTTGTTGTAGGTGAACGAGGCGTCGAGCCGGAGTTCGGTGGTGTTGTTGATGAAGTTGTTGTTGAGATCGATCCCCCCGTGTACCGGAGCCTTGTCCTTGACTTCCAATTCAACATCCACGGTGCCGGGAACCGAGCCCGGGCGGATCGAGGGCGTCACCTGCCGTTCGGGCCATGCGTTGAGGGCAACAAGATCCTTGGTGACCTTGTTGAAGTCCGGAACCGAACCCTCTGCGAGCGAGGGAGCGGCCCGCTTGATCTCGCTCGGCAGGAAGTAGCGGGCTCCCTTGACGGTCAGCCGACCGATCCGGTTTTCCACCACGTTCATGTAGATGACGCCCCTCGTGCCGTTCTGCTGCGGAAGTTCCACGGAGACGGTCTGGTAACCCTTGTCGCGGAACGCCTTCTCCAAGGCCGTGCGGGCCCCTTCCAAATCGGTCAGTGTCCTTCCGGGACCAAGGAAGGGGTAGATGACGGTTTCGATCTCCGCGTTGGTGAGAAGCTGGGAGCCGCGCACCCGGATCTGCTTCACATAAAAGCGAAGTTCCGGCTCGCCCTGGGGCTCCGAAGTAGGAGGAGTGTCGCCAAAATCCGGAGCGGGCGGATCGGGCAACGGAGGCGGCGTTTCGGCGTTGAGGGAGGAAACCAATGCCAAAAGCAGGAGGAGGGCGGTCATCCCTCCGAGGAGAGGACCACCGGCCGCAAACGCTTCGTGCTGGGCAGGTTTCATTTTTATAAAACAATACCGTTCAAGGACGGTAGAGAGGTGACAAAGCACCCAGTAGCCTCGATTGGCGAGGTGGACCTGTGGCAATCTTTAGTGAACTTTGTCCGTGCGACAAAGACAATTTTGTGAAAATTGCCTGCTTTGGGTCGGCCTTGGCGCGAGGTTTTCGCGGAGAGTCGTCAACGTGACGCTTTCGTCACCAAAGGGAGGTTGCGCCAAGTCTCGGGCGCTCCTGAAATCGCATTCAGAGTGCCGCTAGAGTCATGCCGCAAGCCTTGGCGGTATTGGCCATGAGCATGGCGATCGTCATCACCCCGACGCCTCCTGGCACCGGTGTGATGGCTTTGCATCTGGGTGCCACTTCTTCGTAAGCTACGTCGCCGATCAGTTTGGAATGTCCGGGCCTTGCTGGGTCCGGCACCCGGTTGATTCCCACGTCGATCACGACGGCTCCGTCCCGCACAAAATCGGCTGTCACGAAGTTGGGTTTGCCGATGGCGGCAATGAGAATATCCGCCTCGCGGCAGAGGGCGGGGAGTTCTCGGGTGCGCGAGTGGGCGATGGTGACCGTGGCGTCGGCGTGGGTTCCTCTGGAGACCAGGAGGAGGGCGATGGATTTTCCGACCAGCAGGCTGCGACCGATGACCACGACCCGAGCGCCTGCGGTCGCCACCCCGGCGAATTGGAGCATGCGCTGGCAGCCGGAGGGGGTGCAAGGGGCGAACCCGGTGGGGTCCTCCATCACCAGCTTCCCGAGATTCATGGGATGCAGGCCATCGACGTCCTTGCGGGGATCGATGGCCCGGATGACGGTCTGTTCATCGAGGTGCCGCGGCAGGGGCATCTGGACCAGAATGCCGTGAATGGCGGGATCGCGATTCAGTTTTTCGATTTCCGCGAGAAGCTCCGGCAATTGGGTGGAGGCGGGCAGTTCCAGCTTAAGGGAGTAAAAGCCGAGTTCGCGGCATTTGCGGTCCTTGGAAGCGACGTAAGCTTTGGAGGCGGGATCGTCTCCGACCAGGATGACGGCCAGTCCGGGGCGGACGCCTCGGGCGGTGAACGCCTCCAGTTGAACAGAGAGTTCACGGTAGACATCGGCAGCCACGTCGGCTCCCCGGATCACGAAGGGTTCAGTCATGGCATCCTTCCGCGCACATGAGTTCCTGGACGCCCAGCCGAAACTCCTCGAATTGCTTGTCATTGATGTCGGGCGGGACATGAACCACCGGGCCGACGTGGATGTCCACACGGGAGAACGGTTTTGGAATCCGGAATTGATCCCAGGAGTTCAGCTTCCAGCAGTCGTGGTAATGGATGGCGATCGGCATGATGGGCGTTCCGGTTTTCTTGGCCAGGAGGATGAGGCCGGGGCTGAGGTGATAACGCGGGCCCCGGGGGCCGTCCGGGGTCAGGGCGATATCGTAGCCTTCGTTGAGCCACGTGGCGAGTTCGATGAGGGCCTGGCCACCGCGGCGGGAGTTGGAGCCCCGGATGGGAGCGATCCCGAGCTGCTTGACGACGGCAGCGGCGATTTCTCCATCCTTGCTCGCGCTGGTGAGGGCGGCGCCGCGGCGGGCGGCGAAGAACTTCCGATAGATGATGGGGAAGCTGAAGAGGCAATTGTGCCAGACGGCCCAGATGTAGTTGGTCTCGCTTTGTGAGGCGATGGTTTCCTTGGTGTGGAGCTTGAACCGGATGGTGCAACCAAACGCACGGATGATGGCAACGCCGATCCCTGCAAGGATGCGGGCCTTCCAGCTGATGGGCAAATCCGTGGGGCGCGCCATGCGTGATTACGGGAAAGCGATCTGCAGTCAGAGGAGGGAAGCGTGGTGGAGCGTCCCGGTGAGATGCATCTGGCGATCGAGTTTGCCAGCGTATTGGGTATGGAGGTCGGGATCTGGATGGCAACGGGTCGATTCGTCAAGTGTCACCCAGCGTGCGCAAATCTCCTCGAGGGAGCCGAGCGCCGGAGTGGAGGCGTGAGCCGATTGGATGGCGGCCCCGAGGGCGGCGCCCTCCGCCGTGGACAGGCAGACCACGGGCACTCCAAAGGCATCGGCGGCGATTTGGCGCCAGACGGCGCTCTTGCTTCCACCGCCGGTCAAGCGGATTTCGGTGGGGGTGACGCCGAGTTCCCGGAAGCGGCGCAAGCCATAGGCAAGGCCGAGGGTGGCTCCCTCCATGGCTGCGCGGGCGAGGTGGGCGGCGCTCATGTTGGTTGGATTGAGACCGTGCAGAACACCCGTTCCGTTGGGGAGATTCGGGGTGCGCTCCCCGTTGAGGTAAGGGAGGAAGGTGAGACCCGCGGCCCCGGCCGGGATCGAAGCGACCGCCTGTTCCAACTCCTGGTGCGTCCATCCAAACAGGGAGCGCACTTGTTCCGTGATCACCGTCACGTTCATCGTGCAAACCAACGGAAGCCAACGATCCGTGCTGTCGCAAAATGCGGCCACCTCGCCGTTGGCATCGATCACCGGGCCGGCGGCGCATGAGTAAAGGGTCCCAGAGGTTCCGAAGCTGGCGGTGACCACTCCGGGGCTGACGTTTCCGGTCCCGATGGCGCCCATCATGTTGTCGCCCCCGCCGGCGCTCACCAGCACACCGTCCGGCAGTCCCCAGGCCAGCCGGAGCTCTGGACGGAGTTCACCGTGGATCGCCAGGGATGACCCGGCCTCCGGCAAGAGATTGCGCACGGCCGGGTCGATGAACTCGCAGAGTGCGCTGTCCCACTCCCGGGTCCGAACATTGAGCAGACCGGTGCCGGAGGCGTCTCCAAACTCCATCCTCTTGACTCCGGTCAGGTGAAAATTCAGGAAATCGTGGGGGAGGAGCACGGCCCGAACCCTCGCAAAATGCTGCGGCTCGTTCTGTTTCAGCCAGAGAAGTTTGGGCGCGGTGTAGCCCGGGAGCATGGCGTTCCCGGTCCGCTGGATCAGTCCTGCCGCCCCGCCAAAGGCCGCCGCGAGTTGCTCGCATTGAGAGGCGGTGGAGGTGTCGCACCAGAGCTTGGCCGGGCGAATGACTTCGTCCCTCTCGTCGAGCACCACGAGTCCGTGCTGCTGGCCGCTCACCCCAATCCCGCGGACTTCGCGACGGCGCTCTCCGATGGCGTTGAGGCAGGAGAGAACGGTCGCGTCGAGAGCCCGCGCCCAGGTGGACGGAGACTGTTCCAGGTGCCCGGGCGGGAGATTCTCGATCAATCCGTAGGCTTCGACCGCGGAGGCCAAAATCTGGCCCGTCCCGCCATCCACCACGACGCACTTGGTGCTCTGCGTGCCGCTGTCAATTCCGAGAAACAACATGTCCGGCCTACCTAGAATGATCCTGGCTTGCGCGCCACTGCAAAGTCACACTTCAACCGCGGGTCTCCAAAAATCGGACGATGCCTTCTGCCAGGACCCGGCCGACTCCCTCAATGGCGGCGATCTCTTCCACTGCCGCCTTGCGCAGTTTGGCCACCGAACCGAAATGCTTGAGGAGCGCGGCCTTGCGTCGGGCGCTCACTCCCGGGCAATCATCGAGCAGACTCTCGGTGATCCGCCGTTTCATGAGCAGGCCATTGTAACCGTTGGCCCAACGGTGGGCCTCGTCCCGGATTCGCTGGAGCAGTTTCAGGGCCCCCTGGTCGTGACTCAACACGATCGGGTCCGGGTCCCCGGGCCGGAAGATTTCCTCCCGCTTCTTGGCCAGACCGATGATGGGCAGATCCTGGAGGCCGAGCCGCTGCAATTCGCGACAGGCCGAGGAAAGCTGGCCCTTGCCGCCGTCGACGATGACCAGGTCGGGGAGGCGGACGAACGGTTTGCGTTTTTTGCCTGAATTTTCGACACCCTGAGCCTCCCGGGCCTCCACCTCCTGCTCGAGACGCCGCATAGCTTCGAGCGGGCTGAGCTGGGTCTCGGACAAGTCGCTGCCGGTCTGTTCCCGCGCCTCGAGCAGGATCCGCGCGTAGCGGCGCCGAACCACCTCGGCCATGCTCGCAAAGTCGTCCTGGCCGGTCACGGTCTTGATCCGGTAACGCCGATAGTTCGCGGAGTCTGGACTGCCGCTGCGGAATCGGACCATCGAAGCCACGCAGTGATTGTCGGAGATGTTCGAAATATCGAAGCACTCCATCACCACCGGCGGTCGGCTCAACTGAAGAATTTCGCGCAACTCGGCGAGATCGGCCAGGGGATCGATGTTGGCACCCGCCTTGGGGACCCCGCGCCCCCGCTGGAACTGGCGTGCCGGCGTCGTGGTCTCCCGGAGGTCGGCCAACAAATCGCGGAGACCCGCGGCGCGTTCGAAGTCGAGGGCTGCGGCCGCTTGCCGCATCTCCGCCTCCAGCGCCTCCAGCATCTCCCCGGACTTGCCGGAGAGAAAGTCGCAAGCCTGCTCGACCCGGGCCCGGTAATCCTCCGGAGAGATGCGGCCGATGCAAGGGGCGGAGCAGTTGCGGATGATGTCGGCGTTGCAGTGCCGGTAATCGTTCTCTCCGGGGGCCAACGGGCGGCAGGTGCGCAGACCGAACTGGCGGTTCATCCAGGAAATGGCCGAACGCAGAGCGCCAGAATGAGCGAACGGCCCGAAGTATCGCGCGCCATCCTCTTTGCGAACCCTGGAAAACTGAAAGCGCGGGAACGGATCATCCAGATGAACTTTGAGAAGGAGGAACCGTTTGTCGTCCCGAAAGCTGACGTTGTATTTGGGCCGGTAATCCTTGATCAGCTTGCCTTCGAGCAGCAGCGACTCGGGCTCGTTGCGGACGACGTGGTAATCAAAATCCCAGATGCTCTTGATGAGGGCCCGCGTTTTGACATCGGCCATTCGACGTCGGGACGGACTGAAATAGCTCGAGAGGCGCTTGCGCAGGCTCTTGGCCTTGCCGACGTAAATCACCGACCCGAACCGGTCCTTCATGAGATAGACTCCGGGCTGGTGGGGGACATCCCGGAGCTTCGCCTTTGGGTCTGGATCTTCCATGATGCGGCAAGTTCGCCCGACGCTGGACTACCATACGCTGCAATGGAATCCTCGTGACGAATTTTCTTGTCAGGTCCGCTCACCCGCCTTTTTTTGCCCCGATGAAAACCTTTCTTCGTGGACTGATGGTCTGGGGTCTGTTCGCTGGCGTCGCGGCCCATGCCGACTGGCCGAATTATCGTGGGCCCTCGGGAAATGGAATTGCGGGGGAAGTTCTGGCCGCGAAATCCTGGCCCGCCGACGGGCCGAAAAAGCAGTGGACGGCGGCGGCGGAGAGTGGGTTCAGCTCGTTCTCGGTCGGGGGCGGCAAGGCGATCACCCTGGTGCGGCGGGAGATCGACGGGAATCCGATGGAGGTTTGCGTGGCGTTCGATGCCGCGAGCGGGAAAGAACTCTGGGCCAAGGAACTGTGGTTGTCCAACCAATATGACGGCGGGGGCAATGCGGGCACCGAAACGAACAAGGGAGGGGACGGACCTCGTTCGACGCCCGTGATTGACGGGGAGAGAGTGTATGTGATCGACGCCAACCTGAAGGTCTTCGCCCTGAGCCTGGCCGACGGGTCCCAGATCTGGAAGCGGGATCTGGTGAAGGAGCACAAAGGGAACGTCATCAAGTGGCAGAACGCCGCCTCTCCGCTGCTTCACGGGGATCGGCTGTTTCTCGCCGGTGGCGGCGCTGGAGAGGCTCTGCTGGCGCTGAGCAAGGAAACCGGCAAGACGTTGTGGAAGGTGGAGGACGATGCGATGACGCATGCGACGCCCATCCTGGCGGAGTTTCACGGGGTGACGCAGGTGATTTTCTTTACCCAGAAGGGCTTGGTCGCGGTTGTTCCCGAGTCCGGGGCCGTGCTCTGGCGTCATGCCTTTCCGTTTAAGGTATCGACTGCGGCGTCGCCGGTGGTCTGGGAAGACGTCGTCTACTGTTCCGCCGGGTATGGGGTGGGAGCGGGTGCGGTGCGGGTTTCCCGGGAAGGGGGCATGTTCCAGGCCCAGGAGCTCTGGAGAACGCCGAACGACAACATGAACCACTGGAGTACGCCGGTAGTGCGGGATGGTTATCTCTACGGGATGTTCAGCTTCAAGGAATACGGATCGGGGCCGCTGGCTTGCGTGGACATCCGGACCGGGGAGAAGAAGTGGTCCCAGGCGGGTTACGGCCCGGGCAACGTGATTTTGACCGGTGACCAGCTGTTGGCGTTGACCGACGCTGGGGAGTTGGTGCTGGTGGGTGCCGAACCGGGAGCTTACAAAGAGGTGGCGAGGGCCAAAGTGATCAACGGCAAGTGCTGGAGCACCCCGGCCCTGAGCGGTGGCAAGGCTTACGTGCGGAGCACCGTGGAGGGTGGGTGTTTCGATTTGGGAGGGGCGAAAGTTGCCCGGCGATAGAAAGGTTGAGCCTCCGGTCCGGGGTTCGCAAAGGCTGATTGCCAGAGGGGCCTCGGAAAACCTGGAGTTTTTCCAGCAATCGAGGTATCTTGCCCAACATCGCCCCAGAATAGCGTTGCATCCGATCGGCTTTTCCCTTTAGAAATGCGAGGCGGCTTGAGCTTGGGTCGCGAAAATTTTTTTATCGATGAAATCGTCCAAACACATCTGTTCCCACCTGCTGATTCAAATGAGCGTCGTCCTCGGGATGTCGGGGGTTGCCCTCGCCCAGGCCCAGGGGCCAACGCAAGTCCAGGCAAAGATCAGTGATTTGAAGGTGATCATGCAGAAAACACCGGTCTTCACGGCGGCTGGGGTGGAAATGAAGAAGGACGGCAAACTGCGGGAATGGCTTGAGGTGGAAATCGAGTTCGAAACCAAATCCGATTCCAAGGTTGGGGTGGTTCCTGAGTTGATGGTGCAGTATTACTTGGCGGTCAAAGGGGCCACGCCGCAGATCCTCACCGACAGCTTCACCTACACGAATGTGATCGACAATGAGCCGTCGTATGCCGTCGTTTATGTCTCCCCAACTGGGTTGACTCGCATCAACGGGGAGATGGGCAAGTTCAAGATGACCGACGTGGTGGCCTGGGGCGCGGAGGTTCTTTTCAACGGTCGGGTCGTCAAGTCGTATTCCAACAGTGGTGGCGACTGGTGGACTTCCGCGCCGCAGCAACGTGTCAGTGGCCTTCTGCTTCCGAAGGAGAACACTCCGTTTCACCTGCTTTGGATCGACCGGCACCTTGAGATCAAGCGCTGAGTCACGGACCTGAGCTCAAACTCCTGTTTTCTGCACTCCGGATGTCTTCCCCGAAACACATAGCGGTTGATTTGGGCTCTCAGAGCATCTCGCTCGGCACTTTTTCCACTGGGCCGGGCGGCGTTCTGGTGCTGGAGCAGTTTCAATCCAGTGATCTGTTGCCAGATCCGGTGGCGGATGGCTCGCGGACTGAGCAGTGCGAAGCGGCTCTAGGGGCGATGGCGAAATCGATGAAGGCCAGTGGTCCCGCGCATTTCGCCGTGACCAGTCAGTCGGTCTTCACGCGGTTCGTCAAATTGCCGCCACTCGACGTCGATCAACTGGATCAGATTGTCGGTTTCGAGGCCCAGCAGCAGGTTCCGTTTCCGCTGACTGAGGCGGTTTGGGACTACCAGACACTGGGCAACGAGGGGGACCCGGAAATCGAGGTCATGCTGGTGGCGATCAAGTCGGACGAACTTGAGGCGGTGAACCACGTCATTCGCTCCAGCGGGTTCCAGACCGGCAAGGTGGATTTGGCGCCCCTCGCGATTTATAACGCGTTTCGTTACAATTATCCAGATGTGGATCAACCGGTGTTGTTGATCGACATGGGAGCGCGCTCGACCAACTTGATCTACTCGGAGGGGAAGAAGTTCTTCGTCCGGACGATCAATACGGGGACGCGTGAGATCACGCAGTCGATCTCCAAGGAGTTCGGCATCTCCTTTCTCGAGGCGGAGGCGAAGAAGCAG
>QQNE01000109.1 GCA_003402735.1 Verrucomicrobiota bacterium | reverse complement strand
GTAGGCGCGGAAGATTCCGAGTTCCTCGAGGGAATAGGTAGAACCGCCTTGAAGGCGCGCAACTGCTTCACAGCGGCGTCGTAGCTCTTCAACGTGTGCCTGGAGCGGGATTCCCGCAGCAGGGTGGCTTGGTTCATGCGTGGACACTATCGCGTAAAGACATGGTGGGCAAGTTGGATGTGCGGGAGGGCATGGGGGCTATCGGATGGTGCCCTGTTGGGGCGGATGAATGGCGGTGGATCATCACATCGCCTCCAGCACGGTTTCAAACTCTGCCACCTGCACGTCCCCACTCAGCAACTTCGGCAGCAGCGTGTCGCCGTTCTGAAATTTGGTGCCGGAAGTAAATTCGCGACCAACCACCTCGTCGGCAGAGTGGCCGCGTGTCGGGAGATTCTTCATATCGAGACATGGGGCAATCACTCCCGATTTCAAAATGCGTCGTGGATTGACTTCAACGGCTTCAGGGAACGGTCTCACCGCCCACCCCTTCGGAATCTGCCCGAGTTCGGAGTCTTGGAAGTGATCGGGGAAGAGGGCGGCGGCGGCTTTTGGTTTGGCGGGCATGGGGTGTGTGAATGAAACGGCGGTTCGCGGCTGGCATTGGTGGACTTTTGATCCATCCTGCCGTTTTGAGCCTCGACTCCAACTGATCCCGGGCACCAGAGCAATCGGTAGTTTCTGCCGGGATGATTTTGGACGCGTGGTGACGCTGCGGAGTGTATTGGTTCAGCCAAAATGTCCGCTCAGCACGAGCGCGCTTAAATACTGATCCCTAACTTTGATGCGGGTTGGTTGGTTTCAGGCGGCACCTTTGGGGGACGCTGTCGCCCAAACCCCCTGGGATTTTTGGCATTGCTGTCGGATCCCGCAGGCAGGGCCTTATCCTCCGGACGGTCCACTCCCCTCTGGGCCTTGGATTCCTCCGTTGCAAGCGGATTCGTCGGTTCTTGCGCCGCCCGCTTCTGTCGGCGCATTTCACGGACAGCCTCCAGCTTCTGGTCGCGCGCCCGGCAAACTTCCACGGACCGTCCTTCGAGTTTATCCTTGGGCGTCACGTCGCCGATGAGCCCGGCGGCCTTGAGGACGCGATAGACGCTGGAAGGGCTGACGGCCACCACGTCGAGGTCGATCATCATGAAGGCCAACCTCCGGTAGCCTTCCAACGGGTTTTCGCGGGCGAACTCGACGATTGCGCACCGCTCCCAGTGCTCCAACCAGTGGTCGCGCGGCACCAGGGCGTTGTGCTCGTTGGCCTTGCCATAACGATCTCGCCAGCGGTGATATTTGCGCGGGGAAAGCCCGATCCAGCCCAAGAGCCGCGCTGCGCTCAGGCCGGTGCACTCCGCCCAATGCCGGACGAAATCGACCACCTGATCGCGCGTGTCGTGGGGGACCCAAACCGCCGTCAGCTTTCCCCAAGTGCTTTTTTTAGCTGGATGAAGTCCGCCATGATTTCGGCGATGACCTCGTCCTTGCGGGCCAGCTTCTCATCGAGCACGGCGCGCTTCTGATCGGCAGTCGACGAGGCGCGCCGGTCCGGGCCTTTGTCAAAAGCCGCAGCACCGTTCTCGAAGAAGGTCTTCTGCCAACCGTAGAACTGAGTCGGGGTGATTCCGTGCTCGTCGCAGACCGAAGATATCGGCTTTTTCTCCAGCAGGTGCTGGCGTAGGATCTTGATCTTGTCTTCCGGCGAAAAACGACGCCGGGTCCGTTTGGTCTTGTTCATGCTGCTTCAGTGTCGGAAGCAGCATTTGAAACGCAGTAGCCGAGATTCTCATTTCGGCTGAGGCAGAACACAGGAAGGCGTTCAACTCTCGTTCCGCGTCTTCGCCATGGAGAATCGGAATGATAAAAAATTTGTAGGGCATGAGGGATCAACGATTGGTTCCGAACCATCCGCCAAAGAAGCCACGACGCGGCTCCGGGTCCCGGCCGTCGGCGCGCGCTACCGCGGCGGCCGACGGCGCGGTGCCCTACGCTTTTTTCATTCGGACTGGGCGGAAACCGATGCTGTTGGACCGGAAGCCAGGCCTGCTCCCGCCGCGGATCGCAGAGCGGCAGTTCCGCGCCTCGTTGAGCCAGGCGCCGCCGCGCAGCACACGGTTCTCACCATTCGACCCGCGCCCGTGATTCGTCTAACAGACGTTCCCGGAGGTGTCGACTCTTAATTTCTCGCCAGAGCAATCGCGCAAAGACGGATTGAATTCGCCGGGCATAATCGGCTTCGCCCATCTGCCCGGAAACGAATGCCAGATCGAGACGTTTGACGGAGGCGCGGATCCGAGTTCGGCAACTTCGTGCCACGGTGATCCGGTCAGGATAGATCCTCATTCCCAGAAAATTCATGCCCGCCGCCACCCGTTGAATGACCGGTTCCCGTTTCAACTCCAAACCGAGTTCGTGGCGCAAGTAAGTTCGAATTTCTTCCCGGAGGCGGATGAGCACGAATTTGTCCTCGGCCCAGGCGGCCCCATCGTCCATGTAGCGGATCCACGCGCCGACGCCGCAACGGCGGTTGACGTGGTGATCCAAATGAGCGAGGTAAAAGTTCGCCAGATGTTGGGAAATCAGACTCCCGATCGGCAGACCACGGCCTTCCGAGGTTTGATACCCTCCCAGAATCCTCGCGAACAACGCGAGGAGTTGCGGTTCCCGGAAACGGCGCTCCAGCTTGTCCAACAGGATCACGTGGGGAACGCTGTCGAAATATTTGCGTACGTCGGTCTTCAGCCAATACCCGCCGGCGTGACGTCGGGCCAACGTCTGGGCCTCCTGGATGGCCGCGCGGGTGCCCTTCCCGATCCGGCATGCGTAGCTCCGGTGGATTTGGAACCTCTCCAGGACGGGTTCGCAAACGTTCATGATCGCGTGATGGGCGATCCGGTCCCGCAAGATGGGCGCGGAGATGATCCGCTCCTTGGGATCATGGATCAGAAAACGGCGAAAACCGGAACCCGCGTAGCTTCCATCCCAAAGTTCTTGGATCAACGCGGTGAGTTCTCCATCGAGCCCGGCCAGGAAGCGCCGTGCCTCGGCCCGAGCGCGCTTCCCGGCGATCGCCCGTGCGGTGGCGGAAAGAAGATTTTCCCATTCCGGGATTTGCTCAAAAAGGGCGCCCTTCCTCTTCGTCAGTCACGGGTGCGGGAACACCGGACGCCGCCGCGTTGCGTGCTTTCCGGAGCTTTTCCAAAAACACTTCGCCGTGGGCGTCTGTCTTGGCTTTGCCGATTCCACGGATTTTGCGCAACCCCGCGATGGAATCCGGCATCTCCCGCGCCATGCTGGCCAGTTCCGCGTTGTTGAAAATTTTATAGGCGGGCACTTTGTTCGCTTCCGCAATCTCGTTGCGCAACTCCCGGAGTTCCGTGTAGAGGTCGAATTGCTCCCCGCTCATCTCTTCCTCATACTTGACCTTAGGCTCGTAGGCTGCCGACTTTCCTTCCGTCTGTGTTGACGACGTGCTGGCATAGGCCACGGAAACCGCCCAAAAGGACTGTTGCCCGTTCGCCACAAAATCCTTGTCCACCTGCAGGTTGCGGTGCCCGGCCAGGAACGCGTTGAACTCCCGTTCCGCCTCTTCGCCATGGAGAATCGGGATGATAAAAAATTTGTAGGGCATGAGGGATCAACGATTGGTTCCGAACCACCCACCAAAGAAGCCACGACGCGGCTCCGGGTCCCGGCCGTCGGCGCGCGCTACCGCGGCGGCCGACGGCGCGGGTCCCTCCGCTTTTTTCATTCGGACTGGGCGGAAACCGAAGTCGTTGCTCCGGGAGTCAGGCCCGTACCTGCAGCGGGACGCAGAGCGGCAGAACCGCGCCACGTAGTCCCAGGCGCCGCCGCGCAGCACACGGTACTCACCATCCCGGTCAGCACACCACTCCCAGACGTTCCCGTGCATGTCGTAAAGGCCCCAAGCGTTGGGCTTCAACGTGCCCACGTCATGGGTGCGACCTTCGCTGTTTTTGTCATACCACGCATATTCGGCAAGACGGGCTTCGTCATCGCCAAAGCAATACCCCGTGGTGCTCCCGGCGCGGCAGGCGTGTTCCCACTGTTCTTCGGTGGGCAGAGCCGCGCCGACCCACTCGCAAAAACGTTTCGCCTCATGCCAATCGATCCCGACCACCGGCTGGCGGGGTCCGTTGAATTGGGAGTTATTCCAGTATTCCGGCGTCTTGGCCCGAGTGGCTTTTAGAAATTTTCCATATTGGTCATTGGTCACCGGATGCGCCGCAATCCAGAAATCCCGATCTGGAATCCGCACAAAGGTGATCTCGGCTTGCGGATCCACCCAGAGTTCTTGTCCGGGCTCCTCAACGATCTCACGGCCCTGCCGCGCCAGGAGAAGGTTGGCCATGCGGCGCAAATCCGTGCCGGATCCGGCGGACTGGGCGAGTTCGCCGAGCGGATCGAGCACCGATTCCGGGAGGCGGGAGCGGGATTGGAGCGCCTGAAGAAGTTTCAGCCGACCCGCGTCATCCCGGCAGCGGAGTTGTTCCAGGACCGGTTGGGCGGGGAAGTGGTTTCCCTCTTCGAGACATTGGGTGAGAATTTGCATGACCAGCGGGTCCGCCAAATCCTGACCCATGAGGACGCGATAAAAGGTCTCCGCCGCGGTTTGGCTGGATTCCGGGGCGGTGAGGAGGAGGACTGCCGTTTCCCGCCACCACTTCACCGGGGCGCGTTCCGCAACGTCCGCGACCAGGCCTTCCCGCAGCGCATGGGAAGCGGCGAGGTATTCCTGAAAAGTCAGGTGAAGGAACCCGAGTTTCCCCTGCCCCGCGCTCGCCAAAATCCCGCAACTGTTCCACATTTGGGTGATGAATTGGTCCCCGTTCTCTCCGAGACGGGGGTCGTTGAATTCCCGGACCGGGACATCTACCAGTGCGGCCAATTCCTCGCGCGGCGCGTGGGTGCGGTCGTCCTCGCCGTGAAGGTGCCAGGCGATGCGGCTCAAGAGATCCCGCGCTTTCGCGGAATCGAATCCGCCCTGACGCCAGTAAGAGAGGAGGACGTTGACGCATTGATCGTAAAGGCCGGCCCGGCTTCTGGGAAGGTGGGCGTTGCGGTGGAAGACGACGCAGAGGATGGTGAGGAGCAGGGGATTGAAGCAGAGGCTGCGCAACCGATCGTGCTGGTATTCGTCCTGCCTGAGGATTTGCAGGAGATCTTCGGTTTTCTTCCGCCCCACCGCGGGATCGAGGCTGAGAGCTTCCATGGCGGTGGCGAACCAACGCCCCACAAAGCGTTCCACCTGCTCCCAGGGAAGCGGCTTGACGTGAAACTCCTGGAAGACGACCGGAAGTTTGGCTTCCCCGCCCACGCCGCTGAAGCGGGAAGTGATGAGGAAGCGATCGCCGCGGGGAAACCGTTCATTGATGACGCGCTGCAGGAACTGGAGCACCTCGTGGCGCATCGGAGCGCTCACCACTTCGTCGAGTCCGTCGAGGATCCAGAGGACCTTGCCCCGATTGCACAGGGCTTCTCCCGGAGAGTTTCCCTCGGAATCCGTGGTGCGGGCGACCGCCCAGTGACGCAACAGATTCCCGCCGGCCTCGGAGATTTCCTGCGCGGAAAGATCGCGGAAACGCAACAGGACCGGGACGGTGCCGGGTTCCAGCCCGAAATCTTGAGGCAAACGGGAACCGGAAGCGAGTTCCCAAGCGATCTTTTTGGCGACCGTGGTTTTGCCGGCACCGGGCTCGCCGAGGATGCAGATGGCCCGTTTCCCGGTCTTGGCGCTGCGGGAAAAGGTGGCCTGCATGACCTGGTCCCAGGACAGATCCTCCAGGCGATCCGCTTTCCCCAGCGCGTGGTGATCCTCACGACCCTCCGCCTCGACCGTTCCCATGGAATGCACGGCCTGCATGCCCAGATCCACGTAAACGTCGGAGATGGGGAGGACCAACTGGATGTCCTGGCCCAGGCGGAACATTTCGATGAAACCGGCTTCGGAAGCGAGCCGTTCGAGGTAAGGGTGGATCAGGTCGGTCTGGTCAGGACTCCCTCCCGTCTGATATTTCATCAAGGCTTGACTGAGGAGCAAACCAAAGTTGTCCACGGAGTTGAAAGTGGCCCGGGTATGGGCATCCGGTGTGGCCACGCGCTCCTTGAAGGCGTTCAGTTCGGGACGGTGATCGAAATCAATGAAGCGGGTGTCCCATGGCCCCTGTTCCGCCAGAAAAAGAAGTCGGGGAATGCCTCTCTCCGACGCCCAGTCATACTCCATTTCGGTGATGGAACGGGTTTCGCCGGGTGGAATGGTGCCATACCAGAAGGCGTAAATCCCCACGTAAATGTCCGCCTGATCGACCCAACGTTTGCAGACGTCGACGGGAGGTTCAGTGTCCGCCGTGGCGTCTTCCATGCCCAGCGGATCGAAACCCAACCGTCGGCAGACTTCGAAGGCCTTTTTGCGGTATTCCTTCAGGTCCTTGTAGGTGCTGCTGATGATAACGACGGGTTTGCGCGGAGACATGTGCTATGTCTAACGAGGCGTGGGTGGGGTGCAAGAAAATCGTTGCCGCTCGGAACCACCCCATGCCGACCGCCGCTTCCGGGCGGACGGTGCGAACACAACCGCAGCGAGAGGGGGGCACCACGGGTTGGAATCTGGCCTCACGATTGCGTGCGCTGGACCCACGCCCAAGAGCCTTGCATTTGTCGCTGGCGCTTGTCGGTGACTGTGTTAGGGTTTGATTCGCCTCATGGATTCGAGCCCGCTGGATCAACCGCTCCTCACCGTCCTGCAACAAGCGGGCGCCCGTGGCGAGTTGACGGTCGGCGCGCTTCGCGGGCGGCTCGCCAAGCGCCTCGGTGGTGCCACGCCTTCGATCACCGAACTGCAAAACCGAATTCACGCCCTCTGGAAAAAAGGTCACATCGCCGTCGAGCCTCCCCCTCCCGGGCGGCGCGGCATCCGGCTCTGGCCCGCGAAGGCGTCGGTCAGTCCCAAGCCGGAGGTGAGGCCCACACCGACTCCCAACGAGGAATTCATTCACATCTGCAGCCAGTTGGCCTCGGCCTATCACCAGCTGAAAGAACCCGCCGCCAAGGAGGAGATCGCCCGGTTGCTGTTCAATCTGGGCGTCGTCCGCAGCGAAACCGAGGGCCGCACCACCGCTTTCCTTGGTCGAGCCCACCTCTGCAGCACGCCCCTTCTTCCCGGGGATCGGGTCAAGGTGCTGGAGAGCGGTTGGCTCTTGCGAAACTGCCCGGGAGAACACCTCTTGTCCAAGTCCCGAGTCATCCCGGCCTGACCCCTTGCAAAATGAGTCACGACCCCTGTCTCTCCATCGATTTCGGAAACGCCTTCACCAAGGTGGCGGTGCGCCCCGCGGCCTCCGCCGCCACCATCCCGGTTTCGCACCCGGACCTGCAGTTCGATCGCGGCCTGAATGTCTGCATCCCCACCATGGCGGTCAAGGTCGGCACCGGCGGCATCGCCCGGTGGTATTTCGGGGCCGACGCCATGGATGTCCCCTACAACCGCGCCGGGTGTCATTTCTTTCTCGACTGGAAACACGACTTTTTTCAGCCGGCGGAGCGGAACACCGAAGGCGTGGTCATAGGTTCCGCGTCCCAGGTGACCCACTCCGGCCAAGCGCGAAATTCCTCCATCTCGCCGGACGAACTCGACCGTGTGGCGCGCGGTTTCTTCGACTGGCTGCGGCTGTTTTTGGACGACCGCCTGGCGGAGAAGGGTTTGCCGTCCGTCCGGGACTGCGTCACCCGGATCGCCATTCCCGCTTTTGCGATCGACAGCGAACCTGAGGGCCGCTTGCTGGCGATTCTGGGCGAGGCCGGGTTCCGGACGGCCTACTCGCAGCCCACCCTCCCCGAACCGCTCGCGAACGCCATCGGGATCTTCACCAACGGGAGAAACGATACCGGCGAGGCATTGGAACCAGACCAATCCGTGCTCTTTGAAGGCACCCGCATGGTGGAAGCGATGCGCGGCCGGGCCTTGCATCGGTCCGGTCCCCTGACGTTTTGGACACTGGCCGCGGATCTGGGGGCCTACACGCTCGACATGGCCGTGATCGGGTTCAGCACCAGCGATCCATCCCGGAGTCTGATGGACACCTATTACGGCAAGGAGCGCTTCGCCCTTTGCTCCGAACCGCTCGGCGTCTCCGGGCTCACCCAGCGAATCCGCTCGGTCCTGGAACCGACGAACCGCTCCTCCTTCGACGCCATCCTTCGTGGCTCTGACCCCGCAGAGCTTCACCTGCTCCAGGACAACCTCTTTCATTGGCGTCGCCCCTTTCTTCCCAGAGGCGCCACCCAAGCCATTGGCGAAGGACGAGAGGGCGAACGCATCCATCGGGAAGTTGATCAATTCGCCGAAGAAGCCGGAATGATTCTGCGCCACTTTCTCAAACGATACCAATACAATCGGATCGATGAGGTGGTCCTCACCGGAGGAGGAATGTATCTGCCCGCGGTGCGCGATTCCGTCTTCCGCGCCGCCGAAAGACTGGGCGCCACCCACGCCTATGTCCCCGCCCGCGCCGGAGATCCGCCCGCGCACCACGTCTACACCCCACTTTCCGGTCTCCAGACCCGCGCCGGAACGGCGACCGGCGGAGCCTCGGTGTTTTTCGATTTGGCCCCGGAGATTTTGAACCGCTAGCGCAGCCCGTCCAAGAAAATGCGCTCCGAGAGGCGGATGTGAATGGAACCGATGGTCATCCAAGGCGGAATGCGTGGGTGATTCCGCTACGAAGGTGGTCTCCGTGCCCCTTCCACACCACCGGACACGCGGGTCCACATCCGGCGGTTCAAGCCAGCGACGGTCACCGAGGTTTCGCCGCGAAATCCCAAGGAAGACCGAAGCCGTAGTGCGTAAGATCACGATTCTTGAGGGCCTGGTTCATCACCCAGTGCTCAGTCATCGGCCAGGCTCCACGGCGACTGTAACAGTTGCCCAATGCTCATCCCCTCACGCCAAAACGCTTCAGCGCATTGCGGCGGCCGCGCGGGTTGTGCCATCGCTACCAGGAACATTTGCGCATGTGGCACCGGCTCCATCCACTGAGGTTCTCCACTTCCCGCCGCCAATCGGCCAGTCGGAAGTAGTTCCACCACCCATCGATGAATCTTCGCCACTGCGATCGCAGCACCAGGCTGGTCCGTTTTCGCTGCGCTTCCCAAAGCTCACGGACTTTTTGCTTCAGTCTCTGGAGCGCGCGCGAAGAGAACCCACATCGCCCAACACCGAAAAACCGGATTTTCCGCAAGCGCTTCCTCGAGCACACCACCCCACTTTTCAACAGGCCATAAATCTCAATTCTAGTTTTTAAACTTTTTGATTGTCATTTCCGAGAGTTTGCTCATATTTGATTCAAGAGCGGCAAAATCATTGCCCCAGGAATTACCACAACAAGACCTGAACCGATTTCTCCTCATGACCAAGTTCCACATCGCCCTGGCCGCCACCTGCCTGATCGGATCCAGCATCGCTCCCGCGGAGACCAACCTGCGCGACGTCATCAAACCCGGCGACGTGCTCTCCCTGACCGTCTTTGACGAGCCCGATCTCTCTTTCACGGAGCAGCGGGTGGATCAGGAAGGCCGCGTGACCATCTCCCTGCTCGGACGCGTCCAACTTGCCGGAAAGAGCGTCCAGCAAGCCAACATGGAAATCTCAACGGCGCTCGCGAAAGACTACCTCGTCAATCCGGGAGTGACCCTGAACATCGTCACCTACGGCGAATACCAGACGGTCACGGTTCAAGGCCGCGTGAGCCAACCCGGGACCGTGAGCTTCCAGAAGGGCGAATGGATCGACGCCCTCCGCGCCATCGAACGCGCCGGAGGCCTCACCCAACCCGAGGCGAGGACCCTCACGCTCAGACGGGATGGCGCCCCAGAGACCAGGGCTGACATTGTGATGATCCGCACCGGAAAGCAGTCCCGCATGACCCTGCGCGACGGCGACATCCTGGTGGTGGGCGAGTGACCCGGTCAGTTGCTCGTCACGGCCGCAGCGGTGGCGAAGGCGGCAGCCACACCCAGGACAGGGATCACGTTTTCAGTCGCCCGCTGCCACTGCGCCGTGGGCGACTCGCTGATGTAAACCACATCGTTCGGCATCAACTGAAAATTCTGCGCGAGAAACACCCCGTTGGGACTGGAAACATCAATTCCGAAGACCAAGTTCCCGCCCTTGCCATCCGCCCGGAAGACAAACACCCCCCTGGCGTCGGACTTCCCGGGCTGAAGCCCTTCCGCCATCGAGAGCGCATCGATCACGGTCGACTTCTCCCCGGGGAACGGATAACGGCCCGGTTTCCCGATGACGCCGGTCACCTGAAAGGCCAGCGTGGGATTCTCCTCGACCTTGAGCACATCTGCGTCCTGGGCCTGGACGCGCCCTTCCGCGAGGGATTGAACGTTGGTGCGGTAGGTCGCCCCGTCCCGATGCAGAACGTAGGTAAACAAGTGGGGGGCACCCGATGGCCCGCCGGAAGAGGCCAAAGCCTCCAACAGGGTGAAATCCTCCCGATCGATCACTGCGCTTCCAGCCTCACTCACCTCTCCGTAGACGAAAACTCGGCGCTCCAGGCGCCCGGTGCGACGAACCGAAGCCTCCGCGCTGGGCGAAACTTCCCGAGCCGCTTCCGTCACCTCCTGCGAAAGCGCCGTCAGACTTTTCCCGAGAGCCCGAATGTCCCGAAGATAGGGAAGCCGCAGGATGCCCTCACGGTCGATCTCGATCGGGCCGACAATGAAGCCGGTTCTGCCCCCCCTGTCGCTCACCGTCTGGTAGAAAGGACTGTTGACATCCACGTCACTGATCGAGATCTCCAACTCATCCCGAAGCGTGACCACGTCGGTGTAGACGCGATCCTCATCGGCCGGAGGAATGGGGTCACCTGCCGGCAGCTTGAACGGAGGCGGAAGCCTAGAAGTGTCACAGACATCGATGAAATGGAATCCTTCGCGCGAAGGAGCCAGCGACCGGAGCCGAAGGGGACTGGAGATTTTCCCGGCCGCAACCCCGGGATAGTTGCCCAGAGCCGCCGCAGACCCGCTGACGGGCTGGAGTTCATGCCGCTGGGGACCAGGTGAAGAATTGCTGCAGGCGGACACCAGGACGCCAAGGACCGAAACGAGAGCGAGGTGCTTGATCACAAAAGTTAATTATCTCCGATGATTAATATATTCAAACTATTTTTCTCGCGCCCGCGGTTTTCCTCCAGACTCCACCCCAAGCGAGATCATGAGATTTTTCCTGATACTATGTACAAATTTTGCGAATAAGTATTTTCGGCTAGACCTGCAGATTAATTGAATGTAAATTCCATATTTAGGATCAAAACTCATGAGTCCGTCGTTCCTCTCCCCTCCCGCCACTGAACCAATCTCGGATGGATCATCTGATTTGAACCGCAATCAGGAGATCGATTTGTCGGCTCTTTGGCG
>QQNE01000108.1 GCA_003402735.1 Verrucomicrobiota bacterium | reverse complement strand
GCACAGAGATCCCCAAGCCGCTACCCGTCCCGCGCATACGAGATCCCCACGTGCAATGACTCCTCCGTCGCCCACAACAGGTGCAGGGTCGCCGGATCAACTTCTCCCACCGGGACGGTCACCGCGTTATCCCCGATCCAGCCGTTCCTGACAATCCCGACGTCGATCTTGACGATGTCGCCCTGCATGATCACCCGGTCGGCCGAGGCAATGCCATGCACGACCTCATCGTTGATGGAGATGCAGATGTGCCCGGGGAATTTGCGATACTGATAAAAGGCACTGCGGCAGTTGCGTTCCCGCATCAGGGCCACGGCGACCTCCTCAACCTCCAACGTGGTCACTCCCGGGCGCACCGCTTGGGCGGTCATCCGAAGGATTTCAGCGGCCAAATGCCCGGCCTCCCTGGCCATCTCGAGCTCCGAGCCTCTCCGGATGTGAATTTTGCCTTCGCCCATGACCGGCACCCGTATCAGATCCCAACGGTCACGTCTCCGCCGCTCTGCTCCCGACAGCCCATGCGTGAACGCTTCACTGGGGAGTCCGTTGCAAGACGAAATAGGTCATCCCCGCAATGAAGAGAAGGGCGATGACCAGATACAGCCAAACCATTCCAGCCCCACCCGCCGTCGCGGCCGGGCCCGTTCCAGCCGGTCGGGTCGACCGTCCGCGAATCCGGCCCTTGCGCAGGAAACCATCATAATGCCGCTGGATCAGATGGGTCTCCACCTGCCGCATCACGTCCAGGAGAACCCCGACGAGAATGAGCACGCTGGTGCCACCGAAAAATTGAGCGGCCAACGGCGGAACACCCATCCACCGAGACATCAAGGTCGGCATCACCGCCACGAAGGTCAAAAAGATCGCCCCCGCGAACGTCAACCGCCCCATGGTGTAATCCAGGAAATCAGCGGTCGATTTGCCCGGACGATGCCCGGGAATGTAGCCCCCGTTCTTTTTCAAGTCCTCAGCAATCTGCTGAGGCTGAAACATGGTGGCGACCCAGAAATAGCTGAAGAAGAAAATCAGAAGGGCGGAGATCACGTAGTGCGGCCAACCGTAATTCAATTCGGCCGCAAGGCGCTGAACCCAGTCAGACTCCGGAAGAACCATGGTGAGGATCTGCACCGGAAACAGCAGGATGGCCTGGGCGAAGATGATCGGCATCACCCCCGAGTAATTGATCTTCAAAGGCAGATATTGCGTCTGCCCACCATACGTCTTGCGACCGACCACCCGCTTCGCGTAGTGAATCGGGATCCGACGCTGCGCCTGGGTGATCGCGATGACCGCTGCGGTCACCAACAAAAGCAACGCGATCAACGCCACCAGCTTGATCGGGTCCAGAGGGCTGCCCGACTCCGGGTTGATAAACGTCTTCCACACCTGAACCAAGGCCCCGGGCAAACCGAAGACGATGTTCACCGTGATGATCAGAGAAGTTCCATTCCCAATCCCTCGCTCCGTGATTTGATCCCCAATCCACATCAACAGCAGCGTGCCCGCTGTGATCGTGGCGATCGCCGTCACATAAAACACCCAGCTCGGGTCCGGAACCAGGGGCCCCAACTTTTCCATCGATCCGACGAAAGGACGCAGGAAGTTGTTGTTCTGGGGAGAGACCAGCGACCGCGCCAACATGCTGCCCTGAAAGATACACAGCAAGATGGTCACAAAACGCGTGTATTGGTTGATGCGGACCCGTCCGCCTTCCTCCCGGGCGAGTTTGCTGAGTTGGGGAACCACCGCCGTCAACAACTGCATCATGATCGACGCGCTGATGTAGGGCATGATTCCCAACGCGAACAGCGCCGCATTCTGCAGGCCACCGCCGCTGAACACGTTGAAGAGCGCCAGGATTGCAGCTCCTCCTGAATCGTCCTTGCTCTGGTTAATCATCTCCCGAGCCGCCTGGCCCAGCACGTAGCCGTTCACGCCGGGCAACGTGATATGGGCGCCCAAGCGCACCACCACGATCATCACCAAGGTGAAGAGAATCCGCTGCCGCAGCTCCGGAATCTTGAGGGTGTTTGTGAATGCAGAAATCATGAACGTTGCGATAAACGAAGAAGGGCGGCGCATCGCCGTCCTCCCTCAGTCATTCCGCCTTTTCAGGCTTGTTTCTTCGCCTTGCGTGGCAGTTTCGCGACCGGAGCCGGCTTCTTGATTTCCACGACCTCACCTCCGGCCGCCACGATCTTCTCGCGGGCCGTGGCGCTGACCTTGTCGACCTGAACCGTGAGTTTGCGGGAGATCTCTCCATCGCCGAGGATTTTGATGCCGTCCCAGGCCCCGCTCACCAAACCGGCCGTCCGCAGAGAGGACTCGTCAACGATGCCCCCCTCAAACTTTTCCTGAAGATCGCCGACGTTCACAATGGCATAGCGCGTCTTGAACTGGGCGTTGTTGAAACCCTTCTTGGGGAGACGACGAGCCAAGGGCATTTGCCCCCCTTCAAACCCTGGTCGAACCCCGCCGCCGGACCGGGCCTTGTGACCTTTGTTGCCGCGCCCGGCGGTTTTGCCCAGGCCGGAGCTCTCTCCCTTGCCGAGACGCTTGCGTCGGTGCTTGGCTCCTTTATTGGGACTGAGGTTATTGAGTCTCATGGTGTAAGAATTGAGGAATGGAAAGGAAGGGTTGAGGCCTCTCAGAGAGCCTTCTGGTCAGCGGTGCGCTTGCCACGGGAGCTGTAAATCTGATCCTTGGAACGCAGTCCCTGCAGCGCCTTCAAAGTGGCCTTGACCACATTTGCATGGTTTTTGGAACCCTGGGACTTGGCCATCACGTCCTTGATCCCAGCGGCCTCGACCACCGCGCGGACGCTCCCACCGGCGATGATCCCGGTCCCCGGGCAGGCAGGCAGGAGAAGCACCCGGCCACCTCCGTGCTCGCCAATGGCTTCGTGAGGAATCGTATTCTCCCCCACAACCACCGGCCGCATCGCCTTCCTGGCCGCGTCGCTCGCCTTGCGAATGCACTCGGAAACTTCTTTGGCCTTTCCGAACCCGCAGCCGACGCGCCCATTCTTGTCCCCGACCACAACCAACGCGCTGAAGCTGAAGCGACGCCCGCCCTTCACGACCTTGGCGCACCGGTTGATGTGAACAACCTTCTCCAACAACTCTGATTTCTGGTCGGACGCATCATCAATGCCTCCCGAACGGCTTCTGGTGTTCCCTGCTGACATGTTGCTATGAAATAAGACTCTGCCGACCCTTGATTAGAATTTGAGGCCCTTTTCCCGCGCCGCGTCGGCAAGCGCCTTGACCTTCCCGTGATACCGATGGCCACCGCGGTCGAACACGATATCGGCGATCTTGCTGCTCACCGCGCGGGTGGCAATCAATTCCCCAACCTTCGCTGCCGTCTCGATGTTCGCCGCCTTTTTCTCGACTCCCTTGTCGAGCGTGCTCGCGGAGACCAAGGTCTTTCCCGCGTCGTCGTCGATCAGCTGGGCGTAAATGTTGGTGTTGGAAAAGTGCACCGCCAAACGGGGGCGCTCCGCCGTGCCGCGCAACTTGCGGCGAATCCTCCGGTGAACCCGGTTCCTGATTTCCTTCCGATTCTGATGAGCCATGGCGTCTTGATCCTTTCCCTGTGTTACTTCACGCTCTTGCCAGCCTTCCGGCGGACGTATTCATCGCTATACCGCACGCCCTTGCCCTTATAAGGCTCCGGACGACGATACGAACGCACCTCTGCGGCGAACTGTCCAACCTGCTGCTTGTCGATCCCATTGATCGTGATCTTGGTGTTCTCGTCCACCTTGACCTCGAGACCGGCAGGAATCGGATGCTGCACCGGATGCGAATAGCCAAGTTGAAGGTCCAAAAACGCTCCTTTGACGGCCGCACGATATCCCACGCCGCGGATCTCCAGTTGCCTGGTGAAACCCTTCGTCACCCCGGTGATCATGTTCGAAAGCAGCGCCCTGGCAGTCCCGTGATTCGCACGATGCCGACGCTGCTCGCTCTCCCGGAGCACCGCCAAGTTGGCCCCGTCCCGATTCACGGTTACACCATCGGGAAGCGACAGCTTCAGGCTGCCCTTCGGCCCCTGGATGACGACCACTCCGTCCGAACCCACATCCACTTTCACCTGGTCTGGCACCGCAACGGGCAATTTTCCAATCCGTGACATATCCTGTATTCGTTTGAAGTCCAACCACCAACTCACCAAACCTTGGCCACCAATTCCCCGCCAAGGTTCTCCTTGCGCGCCCGGTGCCCAGTCATGATTCCCCTTGAAGTGGACAAAATCGTGATCCCCATCCCTCCGAGGATCTTCGGAATCTCCTCGGCCCCGACATACTGACGCAGCCCGGGACGGCTCACGCGTTTCAGGTCCGTCAAAACCGGCGCCCCATCCACGTATTTCGCCTTGCACCGAATCTGCGGAAACTGCTCGCTCGAATCGACTTCGTAGGACCAAAGATAGCCCTCTTCCTTCAGAATCCGGGCGATCTCCACCTTGATCTTGGAATAGGGCGCCACGAACTCTTCTTTGCGAGCGCGGCTCGCATTCTTAAATCGAGTAAGGAAATCGGCGATTGGGTCTGTCAGAGCACTCATTTCGGAAATTATGGGTCAGGGATTTCTTATGCAGCTGCGGGGGAGACCGCGGAGTCCGCTTTTTTGCCCTCCACCTTGCGGAAGGGCATGCCCATCTGCTTGAGGAGCTCGCGGGCCTCGTCGTCCGTGTTCGCCGACGTCACGATCGAGATGTCGAACCCGGTGGTTCGCTTCACCTTGTCCAACTCGATTTCCGGGAAGATGGTCTGGTCTTGGATTCCAAGGGTGTAATTGCCCCGACCGTCGAAACTCTTCGGGGAGACCCCGCGGAAGTCCCGAATGGTGGGGATCGCGATCCTCATCAGACGCTCCAGAAACTCATACATCCGGTTGCCCCGAAGCGTGACCTTGATCCCAATTACTTCGTTCTGGCGCAATTTGAAGTTAGAAATCGCGTTCTTGGCCCGGGTGTGAACGGGGCGCTGACCCGTGATCAGGCCAATTTCACGAGCGACTTCCTCGGCTGCTGCCTTGCGATCCTCGGCCTTTCCGATGCCGCTGTTGATCACCACCTTCTCGATGCGCGGAATCTCCATCACGTTCCCATAGGCAAACTTCGCCTTGAGAGCCGGTGCCACCACTTGGCGGTAATGCGTCTTCAAATTCGGTTCCATTTCAGTGAAATTATTGGGCTGGGAATCAACGGCTTACGAATTGCCCTTCTTGCCGAGGAGGCGAACGTTGGAGATATGGATCGGGCCCTCGCGCTCGATAATGGCCCCCTCCGGATGTTCCTGGGACTTCCGCGCATGCTTCTTGATCATGCGCACGCCCTCCACGATCACTTGAAGCTTTGCCGGGTAGACCTGGAGCACCTTGCCGGTGGAACCACGGTGGTTGCCGGAGATCACTTCGACCTCATCGCCCTTGGCGACATGCGTTTTGATTCGACTGCGATTCATGGGGAAGAAAAACGGTTAGAGAACCTCGGGAGCGAGAGAGATGATCTTCATGAAGTTCTGATCGCGCAACTCACGGGCCACCGGCCCGAAAATCCGGGTCCCTTTCGGCTCCCGGTTGTTGTCGATGATTACGACTGCGTTGCTATCGAAGCGCAGCACGGATCCATCTGGCCGACGAATCGGAGATTTGGTCCGCACCACCACTGCCTTGGCCACATCGCCCTTCTTGACGTTCGCCGTCGGCGTGCTCTCGCGGATGTGAATCGTGATGATGTCACCCACGCCGGCATGCCGAGTGCGCTTGCCAATCACCCCGATCATCTTGGCAACCCGTGCTCCGGTGTTGTCCGCCACGTCAAGGCTGCTTTCCATCTGAACCATAGCAGTCTCTTTCCTCTCTTTCGTTACAATTGATTGATCAAAATTTCCCGGCCAGGACTCGCCTGACTAGTGGGCCAAAACCTCGACAAGCCTCCAACACTTGGTCTTGCTCAACGGACGGGTCTCCTCGATCAGGACCCTGTCCCCCTCCTTGGCCGCCCCCTGCTCGTCGTGCACGTAAAACTTCTTCGAGCGACGCACGATCTTTCCAAAGTGCGGGTGCGGCACCCGGCGCTCCACGTTGACCACGATGGTCTTGGTCATCTTGTCCGAGACCACGACACCGACCCGAGTCTTGCGATTCCGTTTCTCCTCCGCGGAGGCTTCCGCCGTTTCTAGCTGTTCTTGGCTCATCGTATCTCCCTCTCTGCTCAATGAGTTCCACCTTGGGTGTGGCGGGTCGTCAGGATGGTTTCAATCCTGGCCACCTCGCGGCGGTTGTTGCGAATCAAGGCGGTGTTCTCGAGTTGCCCACTCTGCTGTTGGATCCGCAGATTCAGGCTCTCGTGCTTGAGGTCCCGGCGCCGGGCGCCAAGTTCCTCATTGGTCAATTCTCTCAGTTCTTTGATCTTCTTCACTCTTCGATCTCCATCAATTGATCTGCCCCATCAATGGCGGGCCACAAACCGGGTCGGAATCCCAAGTTTGTTTGCCGCTAGACGCATTGCCTCCCGCGCCTGGGACTCCGGGACACCCGCGACTTCAAAGAGCATGATGCCGGGACGCACGACAGCGACCCACTTCTCAACGGCCCCCTTGCCCTTCCCCATCCGCGTCTCCGGTGGACGTTGCGTTACCGATTTGTGCGGGAAAACCCGGATCCAAACCTTGCCCTTCCTCTTGAGAAAGCGGTTGATGGCAATCCGGCAAGCCTCAATCTGGTTGTTGGTCACCCAGTCACGTCCAATGGACTGGAGCCCGAAGTCTCCATAAGATACCCGAGTCCCACGCTCCGGAGTCCCTGCGCGACTCCCGCGATGGCTCTTGCGGTACTTCACTTTTCTCGGCATCAATGCCATAGTCGTCTCCTTTGAAAATTCTCTGATTGAACCGGCTCAGCCTTGGCCTCGCCGAACGTGATTAGCCCTCGCTCTCTGCGCGAGGCTGCCCGCCTCCACCGCCTCCACCGCCTCCACCGCCGCCGAAGGGCCGACGATCAGAGCCGGGACGACGATCGCCCCCCCTCCTATCCCGGTGCCCCCCACTCGGCCGGGCAGCTTTCGCCTTCTCGGAGTCGGGGTTGCGGTTGATCCAACACTTCACACCGATGATCCCATACACTGTGGAAGCTTCGGCAAATCCGTAGTCGATCGGCACACGAAGCGTCTGCAGAGGCACTTTCCCCTCCTTATACCACTCCGCCCGAGCAATGTCAGCCCCGCCCAGCCGACCCGCACAGCGGATCCGGATGCCATCGGCGCCGAAGTCCATTGCGGTCTGAAGAGCGCGCTTCATTGCGCGGCGGAATGAGATACGCTTTTCCAACTGGGATGCAACTCCTTCCGCGACCAATTGTGCGTCTGTCTCGGGTTGCTTGATCTCGACGATATCAATCTTGACCTGCTTCCCTCCGCACATCTCCGAAACGGTTGCCGTGACGCCCTCGATCTCGGCCCCCTTGCGCCCGATGACCAAACCGGGGCGAGCACTGTAAAGCGTGACCCGCACACTGTTCCACGCACGCTCAATCACGATCCGGGCCACCGCCGCGAACTGCAGCTTCGATTTCAAGTACTTCCGGACCATGAGATCGCTGTGCAGCATCGAGGCATATTCTCCCCGAGGCGCATACCACTTGGAATGCCAGTCTTTGCTGACCGCCAGCCGAAAGCCGATTGGATTCACCTTCTGTCCCATAACGCAACACCTTTGACTTCTTAATTCGTTTCGCTTTCCAGATCACTTGGCTGCCAGTTCAGCAGCTTGACCCACCCAGTTTTCCTTCGAGATCCGGCCATTCAGACCAAGACGCTCTTCCACTTCCGCGATCTGCCCCCCATTCCAGGATGCGATCTGCGCGAACGTGTAAATCCCCAATTTGTGAAGTTTCCCCTCAACGGCCTTTCCAAGCCCGGTAATGGCCTTCAAATCGTCGCCGTGCCCAGGGTCCGCGGTGTAGACCAGACCCAGTTTCGGGTCATCGATACTCCCCTCGGCCGGGGCACTCTTGGCGACCTTCTTCTTCGCAGGCTTGGCCTCTTGAGCCTTCTCCTTGCGACTCAAGACGTCCTCAGCCTCATCAGTCAGGACGATCGAAATGTGACTGGTGCGCTTGCGAATCGGGGACGCCCCTCCACGCGCTGCCGGACTCCACCGCTTGAGTGCGGGTCCCTCATTCACGGTGGCCGACTTCACCACCAGATCCTCGGAAGAGATGTCGTGATTGGCTTCAGCATTCGCAATGGCAGACTTCAAGGTTTTGCCAATCAAGAACGCCGCTTTCTTTGGCGTAAAACGAATGACATCCAATGCATCGGACACCGCCATTCCGGTTACCTCGCGGGCCACGTCACGCGCCTTGAGCGCCGAAATACGGGCGTATTTGTGTGTTGCTCTGATTTCCATTTCGGTCTTCCAAGTCAAAAGTCTTTACCTCCCTCGTCACAGGTCGGAGGTCGCGATGGTCCGCGGCTCCACCCGGTCCCGGATTTCCACCCGGTCCCCTTCACGAAAATACTCCTGCACCAAGGCGCCGGACACAGTGTCCCGCACATCAACCACAAGCGCCGTACCGACCAGCCGGTCCTTCCGCACAATGTTCAGAGGCATCCCCACCTTCACCCCGCTGCGGCTTCCAATGTCGATGACCGCCAACTTCAACTCCGCCTTGAAGCCGACCACGTGTCCGTCTCCAAGATTGGCGGTTCCCTCAGGAAAAGCCCCGCTGCCGTCCACGGCGACACGACGAACCTGCCCCAACCCCAAAACCTCATCGGCCCGACGAAGTTCCGATTCAAGCCGCAACCGCACCTCCGGATTGGAGCCGGTCGAGACTTTCAGGTAATCCACCACCGCCTCGCTCAATCGCATGATCTGCTCCTGGGACTCCTGAGTGCTCTCCACATAATGCTGACGCTCCCGAACCGCCTTGATCATGCGATCTTCCAGGGCACGGTCCGAGCGAATGGTCGCCAAACCCAAGGACTCGACCCGGACCAGAAGATCCCGATACCGAACCCTGTATTGCTCGGCCTCACGGTTCGCCGCCGCCAACGAAGCGGCAACGCCCCGGTTCCCAGGCTGATCGCTCCCCTCCAGCTGCTTCTCGAGGGCTTCGATCCGGCGGTGTGCGGTCTCAACGGCAAATTGCAACTCCTCCACCAACAGATCTGAGCCCGTCGACTCCCTCCGCCCCTGATCCCCAGTGGCAACCTCGCCCTCAGCCCCCACCAAGCAACCCAACCCCATCGCACAAACCAGCCACGCCCCGGCACAGGCGGCCGAAAAGCGGAGGGCAAGGTGATGGTGAACTGCTTTCATTCGTTTTGCGGAGAGCGACTTTGACTGGCTGGTTGGACGGATTAACCCTTGATCTTCGGATTGTGACCGCTGTGACCGACGAACTTCCGGGTGGGCGAAAACTCCCCGAGTTTGTGGCCCACCATGTTCTCGGAAACGAAAACACTGATAAATTCCCGGCCGTTGTGAACGAGGAACGTGTGCCCGACGAAGTCCGGGATCACCATGGAGCGGCGAGACCATGTCTTGATGGGGCGTTTCTTGCCCGACTCGTTCATGGCGTCAACCTTGTCGAGCAGCTTCATGTCCACGAACGGACCCTTTTTGAGTGATCTAGGCATCTGGGATCAGAGTGATTGGCTTGATGATTGATTACTTGCTGGCAGAGCGACGTTCCACGATGAAGCGGGTGCCCGGCTTGGTGCGTTTGCGGGTCTTGAGACCCTTTGGATGTCCCCAAGGACTCTTAAGGTGCTGGCGACCGCCACCAGATTTACTCTTGCCCTCACCCCCACCGTTCGGGTGATCCACCGGGTTCATGGCCATGCCGCGGACCGTCGGACGGACCCCCAGCCAACGGGTGCGACCCGCTTTCGCCGAACTCTCGTTCATGTGCTCCGCGTTGCCCACCACCCCAATCGTGGCGTAACACCGGGCATTGATCCGCCGAGACTCACCGGAGGGCAGGCGCACCAAGGCGTATTCCCCATCCGTGTTCGTCAAAATGGCAGCCTGTCCGGCGCTCCGGGCGATCTTGGCTCCACGTCCGGGAGTCAACTCCACACAGTGAATCGAGGTCGTCGGAGGAATCCGGTCCAGAGGCAGGCAGTTCCCAACCTTCGGCGCAGCGTTTTCACCGGACTGCACCTTGTCGCCAACCGCGAGCTTCCCCGGAGCGAGGATATAGGACTTCTCCCCGTCCGCATATTGCAGCAGGGCGATCCGAGCGCTGCGGTTGGGATCATACTCAATCGCCATGACCGTGGCCACATCGCCGTGACGACGTCTCTTGAAGTCGATGATCCGATACTTGCGCTTGTGCCCTCCACCCATGTGGCGACACGTGATCCGCCCGTGGTGGTTCCGTCCGCCAGACTTTTTCAGAGCCACCGTGAGGCTCTTTTCGGGCTTCTTCTTGGTAATCTCTTCGAAACTCGGCAGCTGCTTGTAGCGGCTGGACGGGGTGAAGGGACGATAATCTTTCAATGCCATGACAGCTTTCTGTTTGGTTTGCTTGTGCGGGCTTACAGTTACACCAGCTCAATCGTCTCGCCCTCAGCGAGACGGACGATTGCCTTTTTCCAATGGGCCGTGCGGCCGAAATCAGCTCGGCGTTCCCGCTTTTTCTTGCCCCGGTAATTCGCGGTGCGAACCGCAACCACCTTCTTTCCGAAAAGCTGTTCAACAGCCTGCTTGATTTCCAACTTGTTCGCCCGGCGATCCACGCGGAAAACGAACTCGTTGTTGATCTCGCCCAGCAGTGTCGCCTTTTCGCTCAGGCGAATGGTCTTGATGACGTGAAACAGGTCTTTCATGTGATTTTCACTCGGTTGCAGCTTCGGCCGGGCGCTCTGAAAGGACTCCCTTGGTCCGGCCAGCAAGGGCACCAAGGCCATTCTCGGTGATGACAATCTTGTCGTAGTAGAGAAGGTGCTCCACGTTCACCTCTTCAGGGGACATCAACAGCACAGGTTGCACGTTCCGCGCCGCGCGGAAGGTGGTCTCATCAAAGCTCCCGATCACGAGAACTTTCCTGGCATCGGTTACCTTGGAGAGGGACGCGACCAGACTCTTCGTCTTCCCATCCGCCACTGCGAGCGGTCCGCTCAACAGAACGTCTCCCGCCTCAATCCGCGCGGTCAGCGCCCGAGCGAAGGCCAAGCGACGCACCTTCTTGGGAACATCTTTCGAGTAATCCCGGGGCCGCGGACCGAAGACCACACCGCCTCCGCGATGCAACGGAGATGCATTTCCTCCGCGCCGCGCGTTGCCGGTCCCCTTTTGCCTGTACGGTTTCTTTCCCGAAGCCTTGACCTCGCCCCGCGTCTTGGCGCAGGCCGTGCCCGAACGACGATTGGCTCCGAACGCGACCACCAGGTCGTGAACGGCCTGGCCGCCCCTGCCGTCCGCGATGGTCACGATGCCAGCCTTGCCAGCGTCCTCGATGGAAAAAGTGTGTGCCATGGTTGCTAATGAATCAGGTTACAATCGAACTCAGGCTTGGCCGGTTGCCTCCTCGGATTTCTTGAT
>QQNE01000107.1 GCA_003402735.1 Verrucomicrobiota bacterium | reverse complement strand
CGGTGGCGGCGGCCGGCGGGATGGACGTGGAGTTGAGCGGTGCGGTCCCCGGACTGGACGACCGGATTCGGGCCCAGGCCATTGTGGACGGGATCGAAGGATTGCGGGCGATCGATCGGAACAACGCGCTGAAGGTTCCGGCGCGAGTGGATTTGCGGATGGAGCCGGGTTCGGGGCGTTTGCAATTTTCGGGGCGTCTTGGCAGCATGGAGACGGCGCGCAAAATGGTCGAGCAACTCCAGGCGCTGGAGAGCGTGGACGCGGTGCTGACGAAGGATTTGGTGTTTGACCCTCTGGTGGTGGATCCAGAATACCTGACGCAAGCGCCCTTCGTCCAGCTCCTGACGGATTTCTTCGAGCTGCCGGGGAACGGGATCCTTCTGGCCACGGAGTGCGGGATTCGGCTGCAGGGTGTGGCGACGGTGAAGCTCGGGGAGTCCTGGGCAAGGGCCGAAGAGCGGATTGGCAGGACGGTGAGGCCGGAAGTGATGCAGGCGGCGGCCCAAATGACGAGTCAGGGGGATCTTCCGGACCGATTCCGGGTGCGGGCTGAGGCCAAGTTTTACCCGTCGGCTCTGCACATGCCTCGCTATCGCCCGGACGCACCCTTGACGGCGGAGCGGTTGTCTGCCTTGACCGACGTGCTGGGTGGTTCGGAGATTGCCTTTCCGGTGGGAGGGGCTGAGGTGATGCCTGAACAGCAAGGAAAGCTGGAACAGGCCGCCCGGGGGATGCGGGCTGCGGGCGAACGCGTCCGGTTTGTGGTGGGCGGCTTTTACCTGGCCGGGGATGGAGGTGCCGCCCGGGAAAGACTGGCGGGTCAACGGGCCGAGACAGTGGCCGATGCCCTGGTGGCCCTCGGGGTTGTCCCCGGGCAGATGGAGGTCACCGCCTTCGCCTTGCCGGCGGGATCCGGGGAACCCGAAGCTCCGGAAAGTCACAGGGTTGAAATCCGCGTGCGCTGAGGGAAGGTATCGGGTCACCGAGTCACTTCCCCCCCCAGTTTCCGAAAACCTCCACTCCATGTTTGAAGGATCTTACTATCTCGCTGTTTCCGCGCTTGGAATCACCCTTCTCACCGCACTGGCCTTCCTGGCCGTGGGAATCATCGTCGGCTGGCTTCTCTGGCGTCGCCCTTGCGCGATTTGCGAGGAACAACTGCTGCGGGCGCGCACACAACTTGAGGATATGGATGCCCTCGAACGGGAGAATCTCGAACTCAGGCAAAAACTGACGAAGTCGGCCGAGGGCGACGCCTCGAACGTCGGCGAAGAGTGGGATCCCCTGGGCGAGGCCAGCAACAAGCCGTAACCCAAGGCTTCCGGGGGCGGAAGGGAAGGGTTCTCCCCTCCCGGTTATCGCTCTCCTTGTTCGGGATCGAGATGCTTTTGCACGAGGCGTGAGTTCCGGGCGCTGCGGATCGCTTTCTCCAAGCGTTCCTTCGGCACCCAGCTGGAATCGGAGGTTTCCTCGAACCCGCAGCGGTCAATGAAGTAATCCGATGCCTGGGTGGTGTAGCCGAACAGGTGAAAGATGCCTGCGGACTTGGCGCGGTCCTCCACCCAGCGCATCATGGCGCGGCCATAGCCTCGGCCGATGTGGGTGGGACGGACATGCAGGCAGGCCACCTCGGCGCAGCCGTCTTCGGGGTAGAGATGCACGGCCACCATGCCCACCAGATTGTGATCCATCTCCACCACGCAGTAGTCGTCCAGCCGATCCAGGATCTCTTCGCGGCTGCGTGGCAACAGCTGGCCTTCCTCGACCGCTCGCCGGGAGAGTTGCACCATTCTCTCCAGATCTCCGAGCGCGGCGGGCCGCAGCGTTTCATAGGCGTCCACGTGCACCATGGTCCCGATCCCTTCGGTGCTGAACAATTCCGCAAGGATGGCCTCGTCCTGCAAGCCGGGGACGATGTGGACCCGGGCCACGCCCTCCTCACAAGCTCTCATGGCGCAGCGCAGCTTGATTCGGGCGCCCGGTGCCATGTCGGCGCGGCGGGCGAGCTCCTCCCGGAGAGTCCGAACCGAATACTGGCTGGATGGACCATCGGGGAACGGGAGTTGTCCCGGACCTGCGACGTAGATGAGCTTCGGTACGCGAAGGGCAATCCCGACCTCCGCCGCGATCCAGTCCGCATCGAGCGCCAGGGTCTGTCCCTTCCGGTCGTAGCCGAGAGGAGCCACCACCGGGAGGATATTCTCCGAGAGCAGGGTTTGCAGGCTGGCGGTATCGACTGCCTGGACCCTGCCGGTCAACTGCTGGTCCACTCCGCCGAGGATGCCGGCTTTGCGGACCGTGAGCATATTGGCGGCGGCGGCGGTGCGGACGCCGAGGACCGTGAGTTGTTGCACCAACCGATTCGCGGTGCGGCCGACCGCATCGATGGTGATCTCCAGCGTCTCCTTGTCCGTGGGGCCTTCCCCTCCGGTGCTGGTCGGCTTGACCCGGCGCGCCTTGGCCAGAGCCTGCACTTGGGGACTGGCGTCGAAGATCAGAACCACCCGGATCCCGAGGGAGCGCAGGGCCGCCAGGTCGAGCAGCACATTGGAAAGATTGTCCGAGGCGATGACCCCGCCGTCGAGCACCACGATAAAGGTCCGCCCCTGAAATTGGGGGACGTAACGAAGGATGGTGCGCAGGTCGGCGAATTTCATCGAGGTGGAGGTGGGGAAGGTAAATCCATCACCCCCGCTTGCAACCGGACGGGATCAGAACCGGATGCCGATGCCGAGCCGACCTTGAAAGGAGGACGGATCGATCTCCACCGAGGCCAGCCCGGCGGAGGCATGAACCGGATCGACCCAGCGATAGGTTCCGCTCGATTCAAAGTAGAGACGGCCGTCCTTGGTCAGGTTGTAACGGGCCACGATCCCGCCGAAGAGACCGACCTTCAGAGGTGTTCCGGTGTCGCGCGCCACTCGGGAGGCGATTGGTGTGGAGGAACCGGCGGCCACCCAGTCGAACCGATTTTCCAGTTCATAATTCACGGCGTTGAGGGTCAGACCGCCGGTGAAGAAGAGATTGACCGGACCGGCCTTGCGGCCCACTTCTAGGCCGATGGGAACCTCATTGAGATTCACGTTGAGGTTGGTGGTGTTGTAGGCCGTGAAAAGGGTGCTGCTGGCCAGGGTGCTGTGCTGGGACGGGAAGCTGTGGGTCGGGAGAGGAAGCGGCGGTGCAGCTTTCGTCGGATCGGTGATGAAAAACTGATCGTTCGTGTTCACAAACCCGGGAATGAGCTTCGGCAAAGAGGAGTCGGCGATGTAGTCGTAACTGTAGGTGTGATCAGTCCGGTTTTCGGTGATCCGCGCCACGGGCTGACTTCCGGAGGAATGCGAGGTGCTGAGGTAACTCCAACCGGCTGTCAGGTTGACTTGGAACGAGGTGAACCGCGCCAAATGCCGACCCAATTGCAGGTAGGGTCCGACCCCGGTATCCGAGTCGGAACCGTTGGCCGAAATGCCCTGGAGATCGGAGTAGTCATATTCGTCGCTGTGGAAATCGACGACGTAGTACCGCATGCCCCCGAAGAATTCGCCCACCGGGTGAATTCTGATCTGGCTGCTGGAGCTGACGTAGCCTCCGGCGCCGCCATTGCGTCTGCCCACCACATCGTGCTGATCCACGTAGCCATCCTTGTAGGTGACGCGGCCCTTCCGCTGGTAGAGACCGGGGTCACCGTGACCCGTCTGGCGGTCGAAGTCCGGCGTGGCGCTGGAGAAGGAGGCGTTGATGGAGCGCACGACCGTGCCCCCACCGAAAAACCAGAGCGGCGCTCCCTCAACCACCACCATCTTGTCGATTCCGCAGTCGAAATCGATCGGGCTGAAATCCGTGGCGTTGGCCTGGGTCAGAACGGTGGCGGCCGCGAGCAAGAGGACCGCAGCGCGAGGATGGACAAGCAACGATGTTGGCATGGAACGGGGCGCGAAAAATTACTTAATACAAACTGACAATAAATTTGTCCGTAATAGTTGCAACAATTTTGTGCTGTTCGGGCTTTTTGTTGAGATTTTCGCCTTTTTGCGGTCCTGTTGCCCTTGATGAACCGCTCCCTTCCTCTCTCGTTCTGTTCTTCCCTGGTCCTGGCGCTGGCGGCGGGCGGAACTGCGGTGGCCGGGGACAAGGGTTGTGTCTGGCGTCTTGAGGGACCGGATGGCGTGGTCTATCTGGCCGGTTCGATCCACCTGCTGCGGGAGTCGGATCACCCCCTCCCACCGGTGTATGAGCGGGCTTACCGCGATTGCGACCGGGTTTATTTCGAGGTCGACATCCAGGCGATGAAGAGTCCTGAGGGAAACGCCACCGCCCTGCGGTTGGGGATGTTGCCGAAGGGTGAAGGTTTGGAGCAATGGCTCACGCCGGAAACCATGGGAAGCCTCCGGGCCTATGCGGAGCAGCGGGGCTTGCCGATGGGACAGTTGCAGATTTTCCGGCCGGGGATGCTGGTGCTGACCGTGACGAACCTGGAAGCGATGCGGATCGGTGCCAAGCCGGAGTTTGGGGTGGAGGCGATTTTTGAACGGAGGGCGCGGGAGGACGGGAAGAGCGTGGAGGCTCTGGAGACCCTGGAGTTTCAGTTGAACCTGTTCAACGGCATGAGCCGGGCCGAGCAGGACCGAATGCTGCGGATCACTCTGGAAGACGTGGAGGAGGCGGGGAAGACTTTGGAGGCGATGATCCAGGCTTGGCGGGCCGGTGACGGCGCGAAGCTGGCGGAGGAGTTGAACCGGAATTTTGAGCCGGAGGATGCCCCTTTGATCAAGCGGTTGCTCCATGACCGGAACGAGTCCTGGATTCCGGCGATCGAAAAAGCGCTGCGGGAACCCGGTGGCAAGAACACCGTGTTCATCGTCGGAGCGGGGCACCTGGTCGGGGAGAAGAGCGTGATTTCTCTTCTGCAGGCCAAGGGCTACCAGCCGGTGCAGTGGACGCCGGAGTGAGGACCCGGCTCAGGCCAGATCGTAGGCGGTCCCGGGTTCGGGAACCACGATGCGGGCCCGGGGCAGTTTGGCGGGAAGGTTCTGCTCAAACCAGGAGAGGGCTTCGGCGTCCCCGTGGACCAGGATCACGTTGGCGGGTTGCAGGGTCTCGAGGTAGTGCAAGGTCGCTTCCCGGGTGGCGTGTCCGCTGAAATCGAATTTCTGGACATTGCACCGGAGGGCGCGTGGGCGGTCTTCGGAATCGAGCTGCACGTTGTGGCCGGGCTCGGTCTTGAGGATTTGTCCGGCCGGTGATTCCGGGTCCGCGTAACCGACGAAGAAGAGGCCGCAACGATCATTTTCCAGGATCTGGCGGGCGAAGAGGTTGGAGACGGTCTTCGGGCTCATCATCCCACTGGATAGAGCGTAGATGCAGCGGGGATGGAATTCCATCTGGCTGCCCCGTTTCTTGGAAGAGGAGATCACGATTTCGACCTCTTCGAGGATGCGCATGTCCGGACGCAAGCGGCGCGGTCTTCCGCCCAGCATGTCGTAGAGGCGAGTCATCTTGGTTCCCAGTCCTCCGATGTGAATCGGTGCGTTGGGAATCTCCCGCCTCTGTTTCAGGTCATGCAGCATGACCAGAAGTTCCTGCGTTTTGCCCATGGCAAACACCGGTGCCAGGACGGAGCCGCCTTTCTTGATCACCTCGTTGATGTGGGCGGCGAGGCGTTCCATTTCCCGTTCCCGGGTGTAAGCCGGGTCCCGGGCCACGTTGCCGCGGGTGGTTTCCACGATGACGGTATCGACTCCCGAGGTGGGGAGGGAGGCTCCGCGGGTTAGGGACTGGTCTTCGAAATGGATGTCGCCGGTGTAGAGGACGCGATGGCCCGCTTTCTCCAGCAGGATCGCCGCCGCTCCCAGGATATGCCCGGCCTCGAAGAACTCGCACTGCACGTCCGCTCCGTAGGTCACCGGGAAGGGGCGGCGCATCGGCGCGGTCTCCCAGCGGGGGTAAAGGCGCTCCAGCTCCCGGTGCGTGTAGAGCGGATACTCGACCAGGCGGAGCTCCTCTCGTTGGGCGGTCATCACATTGACCGAATTGTGGAGCAACGCATCCGACAGCACGCGCGTGGCCTCGGACATCAGGATGCGGGCGGAGGGCTGCTCCCGGGCCAGGACGGGAAGGGCTCCCGAATGATCCAGGTGCGCATGGCTGAGGAGGATGGCATCGACCGATCCGAACGGGAGATCCTCGAAACGCGGGAGGGAGGCCAAGCCCTCCCGTTTGGGATGAGTTCCGGCGTCGAGCACGATGCGGAGGGCATCGAACTCCAGCAGATAGGAATGGGCGCCGATCTCTTTGCCGGCAGCAAGACTGGTGAATCGAATCATTTCGGCCGGACGAGCCGGAGTTGTCCCGTCACAGACTCAGGAACCGAAGCCGCGGTGAGCGCGCTTGCGGTTGCTGGATGCAACGCCGGGAGGCTATCGCATCCGCAGGATCAGGCAAGCGGCAATATCAGTCGGATGCGTGGGCCTCAGGAACCGGAAGCCTCTTCGGACGGGGGCTCCTGCGGATCCGGCTTGATCGGACTGAGCTTGCGTTTGGGGCTGGGCAGAAGGATGCCGAGAACCAGGAGGACGGCGCAAATGCCGAGAGCGCTCCAGGGCGGGGTCCAACTCAGGGAGGTTTGGAAGATCGCGATGCTGACGCCGCCATAGAGGAGAAGGATCGCCAAGGCGCCGGAGAAGACGCGGAAGCGCCGGGCGCGGAACAGGGCCAGACCGAGGACCGCCAGAAGGGCCCAGCTGGCATAACGGAACAGATCGGGCCAGTAAGTGATGTGGCGTCCGGTCTGAATGGTGGCCACCGCCATGGCAATCAGTTCCGCCCTGGAGATGCGTTCCCCGGTGGGCAGGGCAAATTCCTTCATCTCTTCCTGGTCATAGCCGATGATGACGGCGTTGGTCCGCAGGCTTTCGATGCTCTCCTTGCTGGCTTTGCGCAGTTTCTCGGCCACTTCTTCAAAGGGCGAGGCGGCGAGGGCGAGGGAGCTGAACTCGAGAGAGGGGAAGGATCCCTTCATGCCGTGATAGACGGTGAAGCAGCCGTCGCGATCGACCGGGACGGTGTGTTTGCCCAGTCGGATGATGGGACGCGGACCCTCCAGGATCACCTTCACCTGGTCCGCCGGGATGTCTTCCTGGTGCATGATCACCTGGAGCACGAAGGAGGGCACCACCTTGTCGCCGACCTTGGCCAAAAGGGGAAAACGGATGCCGTTGGGGCCGCTCGCGGTCTCCTCATTGAGCTCGATCTGGGTGAACGCGGCTTTGCCATTGGCCAACAATTCCGGGTCCGGCATGGCCACGATGTTGCGGACCACCGGCAACTGCGAGAGATCCCCGGTCAGGTCCGTGAGCGCGGTCATCTTGGAGACATCGAGGTTCGGCGCCCCTTGTCCGGGCGCTCCGAAGGTCGCTCCGAGGGTGAGTGGAGGCATGGAAATGACCCGCTTGTTCAAGGCGCCCTCGGCCAGTTGATCCGGTTTGTCCCAGTTCAAGGAGGGCACGATCGCCACCGACTTCGGATCGAACGTTTCCAGACTCCTCAGGATGATGGCCCAATCGAGGCGGGGATCGAGATTGTCCTGTTCCAATTCCTTGGGGTTGACGCGGAGCAAGGTCACCTGGCTGGGGGCGATCCGGGTCCAGGCGTTGCCGACCAACCAGTCGAGAAAGGAGCGGTTGTAGGGGTCGAACGTTTTTCTCTGATCCTCGCGTTCGATCAGAACGATGGAGACCGCGGCGAAGACGAGGAAAAGGGTGGCTTTGAGAGAGTAATTCATGCGGTGCGTGTGGGGCAGATCGGGACCTGGTCAGGCCTGGTCGGGAGATTCGATGCGGAAAATGTGAACCGGTTTGGTTTCGGGGGCGAGGGAGACCCAGTTGGAGGCGCCGTGCCAGGTGTAGACATCATCTGTCAGGAGATCACGCACCCGGTAGGGGACATCGCGCGGCTCGGGAACGCTTTCGTGAGGCAAACTCACCGTGCCCTCAGAGGTCTGGGTGGGGTCGAGATTGATGATCACCAGGAGATCGGATTGGCGGTTCGGAGAGGATTTGACGAAGGCGAGCAGGCGCTCGTTGTCGATGTGGACGAAGTGAAGATTGGAGAGGTGCCGGAACTCGGCATGCGTGCTGCGGATGTGGTTGAGTTGGGTCAGAAAGTCCCGGATGCCCGGGCGCTTCCAATCACGTTCTTTCAGCTGATATTTTTCATTGTTCCGGTATTCCTCCCGGTCCGGGTGCTGATCGTTCTCGCAGAATTCGAAGCCGGAGTAAATTCCCCAGTTGGGCATCGTGGTGGCCGCCAGCGCAGCCCGGATCTTGAAAATGGCGGGAGAGCCGTTCACCAGCGGGTGAGCCAGGATATCGGGGGTGTTCGGCCAGAAATTTCCGCGGAAGTATTCGCGCAGGTCGGAGTGCGCCAACTCGTTGACATACTCCATGATTTCCTGACGATGCGTCCGCCAGGTGAAGTAGGTGTAGCTCTGCGAGAAACCGACCTTGGCCAGCATCTCCATCATCCGGGGTCGGGTGAAGGCTTCCGCGAGGAAGATGACGTCCGGGTGCTGCAGCCGAACCTCGCTCATGAGGTATTCCCAGAAAGCCACCGGTTTGGTGTGAGGGTTGTCGACCCGGAAAATCCTCACCCCCTTGTCCGCCCAGAAGAGGACGACGCGCACCATTTCCTGCCAGAGATTGCGCCAGTCCTTGCAGTGGAAGTTCAGCGGATAGATGTCCTGATATTTTTTCGGCGGGTTCTCGGCGTATTTGATCGTGCCGTCAGGCCGTTGGAAGAACCAGTCCGGGTGATCTTTCACGTAGGGATGGTCCGGGGAACAGTTGATGGCGAAGTCGAGAGCGATTTCCATCCCCAATTCCTTGGCCTCCTGCACCAGCCATTCAAAATCCGCGATGGTCCCCAACTGCGGATGGATGCTGCAATGGCCTCCCTCGCTCGAGCCGATCGCCCACGGGGAACCGACGTCGTCCGGAGTGCAGGTCAAAGAGTTGTCTTTCCCCTTGCGATGCGATTGGCCGATCGGGTGGATCGGCGGGAAGTAAACCACATCGAAGCCCATCGCCTTGGCGTAACGGATGCGTGCCAGGCAATCCCGCAAGGTCGAATGCCGGTCCGCCCTGCCTTCGGCACTGCGCGGGAAGAATTCATACCAGGCGGAGAATCCGGCGCGCTCCCGCTCCACCAGAACCCGGTAGATCGGCACGGCGGTCGTGGAGAGCGATCGATTCGTCCACCGACCCGCCAGAGCTTGCAATCCGGCGTCGTCCACCGTGTGCGCCACGGTTTCCGGCGTGGTGTCGTAGACGGCTCGGGAGGCCCGGCGCAAGACCTCCGCCTCCGCCGGATGTCCGGCTTGTTCAGCCAATCGGGCCGATTCCTCCAGAATGATCGCGCCCTCAATCGATTCCGTCTGTAGCGTTTCCCCAGGTTTGAGGGCTTCGGCCTTGCGCTCGAACTCGTGGCGCCAAGTTTGGAAATCGTCCTGCCAGCCTTCCACCGTGTATTCCCACTCACCGAGTTCCATCACGGTGAACTCGCCGCGCCATCGGTCGTTGCCGATGTGGATCATCGGGCTCTCCTCCCAGGCGCTCACCCCTCGTTTGCGCCATTTCACCACGGCGCGGAGTCTGCCGTGACCATCCCGGAAAAGATCGGCCCAGACCGTGACTGGTGTCCCGGCAATTCGTTTCACGGCGTAGCGCCCGCCCTCGATCGACGGCCAGATGTTGCTGATCACCATCGTCGGTGCGTGGGCCAGGCTCGATTTGTCGGATTGAAAGGGGTTCGGGCGGGCGGTCATGGGCGTCGGAAAACGGGGAACACTCGGAGGGGTGTGGCAGGTTTACAAGGCGGAATCATGGAGCGACAAGAGCGGCGCCAGGATGGGCAAAATTCCTTGCTCCACGGCCACTTCCCGCAAGTTGGCCAGGGCCGGCCGGATGTGACGGAGGAAGGTTGGCTTGTTCTTGACCACCCCGAGGAAGCCGTAGGCACCCAGCGCCTGCATGAGGCGTTGACAGGCGCAGGCCAGGAGCCGGGCGCGGAAGTGAGGGGTGCGGCTCCGTGCCTCTGCCAGGGCCACCAATTCCTCTCGTTGATCCCGGTAGAGCACCACGTAGGGATCGTAAAGCAGGGAGGCCAGATCGTATTCAGCCAACCCAAAGCGCAGGCCTTGGTAGTCGATGAACACCGGTTCTCCCCGGCGCACCAGAATGTTTTGGCTCTGAAAATCCCGGTGGATCAGACAGCGCGGATGGGAGGCCAGCGTGGTGCGCAGCGCCCGCAGTTCGTCGCTGGTCCGGATTCGCGACGCTTCCTCCGCAGAGGTGGCACTGAAGCGGGCCACGAAATTGTCGAAGAAATAGTCCTGCTCCCAACGGTAGAGCGCCTCGTTGAATTCCGGCCCCAGGGGCGGCAAGGCATCCGGAGGGAGCGCCCCTTCCGTGATGGCATGGATCCGCCCGACGGCGGCCAGGCATTTTTCGTAAAGGGGGCGCCGGATCACCCACCAATCGGCCTCCCGGAACGACCACAGATCTTCCGGCCCCAGGTCCTCGATCCAAAGCCGTCCCTGCTCCAAGTCCCGGGCGAGGATGCGCGGCACCGGCACCCCGTGGCTGGCCAGGAAATCGGTGTGCTGGGCGAAGCGAGAATTCTCCGGTGTCTGCTGGCCATACTGACAGAAGATCATCGGGCGGGCCACCGGCGAAAGCCGGAAATACTCGCGGTCCGAGCCTCCCCGGCTGATGCGTTCGATCTGGTATTCCACCCCCTGCATCTCGGGGAGTTGTTGTTTGGCCAGTTCGAGAATGGTTTCGTCGTCCATAGGGCGAAAGTCAGGGAGTGATCACGCAGCGCTGGAGGCGGGCTCCGGCTTCGACCGTGGCGCCTGGCCAGACGATGCAGGCTTCCAATCGCACGTTGGCCCCGACCCTGCAGCCTTCCCCGAGAACCGTCAACTCGTCGATCTCCGCCGTCGGATCCATTTCCACTCCGGGGCCGAGCCGTAGTCCGGCAAGGGGCTGCCCCAGGAATGATCCCCGTTGCATCAGGGCCACGGAGGCAGCCAGATACGCTTCGGCATCGCCCAAATCCCACCAGTCTCCGTCATCGATGACCACCCCTCCGAGCCGATCTTGTTCGGTGATGGCGCGCAAAAAGGCGGGCACCACCGATTCCCGGACCGGGCGCAGAAACGAGAGAAAGTCCGGGTGCACCAAGTAGATCCCGGTGAACTGGTGGAACGCTTCCGGTTGCGTGCCCAGGGCTTGCCGCAGATCCCGCACTTTTCCGGTCGCGGGGTCAAAGGTCACATTCGGGTTCGGGCCCGAGGAGCGCAACACGAGAGTGGCCAGGTTGCCTTGTTCCAGGTGAAACCGCTCCGCCGCGGCCAAAGGCATGTCGCTGAGGATATCCCCGTTGAAGACCCAGAAGGAGGCTTCGCTCACCAGGGAGGCGATGTTGGCGATGCCGCCTCCGGTCTCGAGGATTTCGGGATTCTCGTAGACAAAACGGATGCCATGGCCGCGCCAGTTCCGATCCGGAAAGGCCCGCGGCCACGCCTCCGCGAGGTGGTGCGTGTTCACGATGAATTCGGTCGCCCCCGCCCGCAGCAGGGAATCGAATGCCCAGGTGACGAGCGGTCGGTTGACCACCGGAATCAACGGCTTCGGCAACGAATCGGTGAGGGGGCGCAATCGCGTCCCCAGTCCGGCACCCAGAACAAAAGCCTTTCTCACGGCCCCACCCTGCAACGGGCGGGGGAACGGATCAAGCGGCGGAGTGCGGCGGTTTGACGCCGGCGGCGGCGAGCCTGGCGATGTTCGCGGACTCAGCCGAGTCTCCGCACTGCGGAATGGTTGGCCCCATGGCTGGAGGAGGGTGCGTTGCAGTTGAGTTCTCGCGCCGAGCATGGCATCCGTGGCTTGCGATGCATCTGAAAGCGTTTTCCATTCCGCCCGAGGTCATTGACCGGAACGGGCACGTCAACAACGTGGCCTTCCTGCAATGGATGCAGGACATCGCGATTGAGCACTACACCGTTCTGGGCGGTTTTGCGGCCGAGGCCCCGTTCGGAACCTGGTATGTGCGCGAGCACAAACTCGAATACCTGGCCCCGGCCTTCCTGGGGAATGAGATCGAGATTCGCACCTGGGTGGAAACGGTCGGGCGCGTCCGTTCCCTGCGACGGTATGAATTTGTCCGGGCATCGGACCGCAAACTTCTGGT
>QQNE01000106.1 GCA_003402735.1 Verrucomicrobiota bacterium | reverse complement strand
GTCTCCGCTCCGAGTCGTCCGCGGCCCTCTCCCACTTGCAGCGCCATTTTGGGACGATTGAGGATTCCACCTTCGTGGCTCCGCCGCGAAGTGCAAACTCCCGTGAAATCGCATTCTCCGGCGACGGGCCCCCATCTTGATGATCTTTGTCTTCGATACCAACGTTTGGGTTTCCATCCTTCGTGGGCAAATGGGATGTGCTGGCCGCCCGGCTGCAGACCCACGAATTGGCGGTGCCCAGTATGGTGAAGGCGGAGTTGCTTTCCGGCGCGAGAGCCAGCGCCAAGCCCGAACAAAACAAAAGATCTTCATGCAGGTTGACTGTGCAATTGCGTCAAGGCGCAAGCGCTCGAGCTTAGCAGAAGCGTCGATTCCGATCGGCGCAGTCTGTGGACCACCGAGACCTCTCATCCGCAGGTTTGAGGTGGATCACCTGTTTCCGGAAATCAATCTGCGCAAATCTGCGAAATCGGTGGATGACCTATGCTCACCTTCTCCCTCGCGCCCCGGAATTCAAGACGCCTTCCTCACCGGGATCCCGATGAGGGAGACGGAGTGCGGACCGAGCCGGGTAGCCACTCAGCAAGGAAGGAAACTTGGAGACTGCGAAAACGCCGAAAAAATTTTCCGCTTCGCGGAGGGTAATGGGCCTGCGGCCCGGTAAAATAGGAAAAGGTAAGAAAACCTAGCCGCCACTCCCCAACTCCAACACAACCCGAAACCCGACGTGGCCGTACCGATACGACGGAGCGTCGAAGCCGCGGCCCGAGGACCGGAGAAGGATCCCCGTACCGCCGAGCCACGAACCACCACGCAGAACACGATATTGGTTCCCGCCTCCGTCCTCGATTCCGGCTTGCTTGAGCGCTTCCACCACATCCGCCTCGTTGAGGGAATGGCGATACCAATCCTGACACCACTCCGCCACATTCCCGCCCAAGTCATAAAAGCCGAACCGATTGGCCGCATACGAGGCGACCGGGGCGGTGCGCTCCGCGCCGTCGTCAGATTCCGCCAGGAAGGCGTAGTTGTTCGCCTTGAACGCGCCGGTGTTCGCTTCCACGCCCGCGTAGTTCCCCGCTCCGGAAGGCGGTGGAAAGGCGTTTCCCCAGGGATATTTCCCCACCCCGACCGCCAGTGACCACTCCTCATCCGTGGGCAGGCGATAGCGCAAGCCTTCCTTCTCATAGAGCCAGGCGCAAAAGGCTTGGGCATCGTCCCAGCTCACGCACGTGACCGGATGATCCGGCGTGTGCGCCGCGCGCTCCGGAAAACGGGGATCCTTCCAACTGCCGCCCGCCTGTTTCCAACCGCCGTTCTCCAGCGTGTAAGCGCCCTCGGTCGCATCGTGGGCGGTATCCTGGACGAACCTCTCGAAATCGCGCACCCGCGTTTCGGTGCGGCAGAGGAGAACCCCGGCTTTCCCGGGCAGCGGAATGAATTCCAGCCCCAGCGAATTCACGAACGGATTCTCCTTGCTCGCTCCCCGCGCCCGATCGGCCGGACTCGGGAGGGGAACGGGAATCGGGTTGGGAACCGCCGGAGCCATGGCCGGAGCGGGAGCGTTGCCGGTCGAGGCAAAATAAAACGGCTGCACAAAGCTCCCGTTTTCCCAGGTCCGCTGCAGCCCGCCGGTGCTTTCATTGACTTCCTGGCGCACCTTTTCAAAGACGTCGCCGTGTTTGATTCCGCTGGGAATCCACTTGGCCAAGGCGGTCGCGTAGGGGCTGTTCGAGCCCGGTTCCGCTGGTTCCAAGGCGGCGGCACCCGGTTTGGCCGCGTAGCCGATGATGATGTCTCCGTCCACGTCGATCTGGGCCAGACCCGCCTTGCGGGAAGGGCCGCGCGTCAGCCACTCCGTGTCCGTAGGGGCATTGCGGCAGCAGTCCAGGAAGAGGAAACTGCTCTTGGCCCCGGCCAGAAGCATGGCGCTGGCGAAGGTTTCCGCGTTCATCGCTTCCTCGGTGAGGCGGCTCCGGGCCTGGAGCTTGGCGTTGGTGCCCAAGAGGTAATTCTTCCCATCGAATTCGATGGCATGGCCGGCGAAGTAGACCGCCGCCGCCCCGCCTTTGGGGATGGCGCTTTCAAAGCGGGTGAGCAGATCGTCCATCCCGGCCCGGTCCTGGTCTTCTCCCAGGATCACGGTGAACCCGACGGCTTCCAGAGTGCGTCGGATGAGCTGCGCATCCAAGCGACAGGCGCGCAGATCCGTCAGCGTCCCAGTGTCGTCGTAATCATTGTTCCCAATGACCAGGGCAACCCGGTCCGCGGCTCCGAGCGCACTGGCGAGGAGCAGGCTGAGGAAAAGAGGGCGGAACATCATGGCGGTGAAGGAAAATGGCTCTGCTTGGGCGAGTTGTCGAATTCCATCATTCGCTGGCATCGCAAGGCGCGCTCGATCCGCCCGGGGGCGGCGATGTGGCAGGCACGATTCAAGGGGGCGGGAGCAAGGTTCAGCCTTGGTAGGTGACGTTGCAGGTGCGGGACGTTCCGTTGCTGTAGTAGTCGCGATAGGTCACGACGGTGATCCAGTAGGTGTAGCAGCGGCCGCAGGAATCGTAGCCCATTTTCTTGTGGCGGCAGCGGTCGATTTCGCAGGTGTGAGTTTTGTAGACGCAATGCGACGACTTGTAGCCGTAAGAACGGCCACCGGCGTGAGCCGAATTCGGAGCGAGGGCGAGAAACGCAACCGCAGCACAGAGGATGGTAATGATTTTCATGATGGTTGATGGATGGATGGTTCTGTTTTGGTTTGAGAAGACCGGATCGGGTCTTCAAAACAGGAATCGCTCGGTGCGACCGATTGATTGCAAGTCACCCATTTTTTTTGAGGAATGGTGAAATCGGGATTCGCTTCTGGGTAGTTTGGATCTGTGACAAACGACTCGACGCCATGTCCCTTGCCTTTTTGGAGAGCTCGGGACAGTCCTCCCTCGTTCTCATTCCGCTGCGGCGTTGAGCTGGTGCCGAGCACTCATGAGCGCGAAGCCCAGGAGGTTGAGGCCTTTCCAGTTTTGAGGGCGCTGCGCATCGGGATCGTCGTCAGCCAGGCCGATGCCCCAGACGCGGTCTGTGGGGCTGGCTTCGGCGAGGACGCGGTCGCCGGTCTGGAGCAGGAATTGCCGCAAGTCCTCGTGCTGGCCGAATTTCGCGATGTTGGCGCGGATGACGATGTCACACCGATGCGGCAGCCAGATTTGGTAGTCGAAGTTGGCGACCTCCTGGCCGAGCGCCTTGGCCGTGGCCGGGGTTGGGGCTTCCAGGATTGCGGCGAGGATTTTCTCGTCGTGAAAGAGGCGGGCTTTTTCAGCCATCATGAAGTGTTCGGCGGTGGCGTAGCGGATGCCGTTGACTTCGAACGGATGCCCTTCCCACCACTGGCAGAGGCAGGACTCGGTGATCGATCCGTCTTGGGAAGGTGTGGGCTTCCAGAAGAAGACCCATTGGGCGCGGAGACCCTTCTGGATGGCCAGGATCAGGTCGTCGCGGGTCAGTGGAGGTTCGGTTTTCATCATTCAAAAAGGAAGCCTCTCTCTTTGAGGCGGTCGGATCTCTCGGGATCGAAGCGGAAGAGTTGCGCGGGCCGATGCGGTCCCTCCTGGCGCGACTCCTCGAGGGGGGTGAGGAGGTCGAGAGAGAGGACTTTTTTGCGGAAGTTGCGCTTGTCGAGGTGATGCCCCAGCACGGCCTCGTAGAGGCGTTGGAGCTGGGTGAGGGTGAACTTGCGCGGGAGCAGTTCGAAGCCGATGGGTTGGTAGGTGAGTTTGCCGCGGAGGCGGCTGAGGGCAGTGGTGAGGATCTCGGCGTGGTCGAAGGCGAGGGTTGGGAGATCGCTGACAGGGAACCATTTGGCCTCGGCAGCGTCGGTGGCGGCTGCGACGGCTTCCGGCTTGACCAACGCAAAGTAGGCGATACTGACGACGCGCTCGCGCGGGTCGCGATGCACGGAGCCGAACGTGTAGAGTTGTTCCAGAAAGACGTTCCGCAGGCCGTTTTCCTCTTCGAGTTCGCGGCGCGCGGCTTCGTCGAGGGTTTCCTCGACGCGCACAAAACCGCCGGGCAGCGCCCACGTGTCTTTGAAGGGAGGCAATCCGCGACGGATGAGCAGGGCCTGCAATTCGCCGCCGTCAAAGCCAAAAACCACGCAATCGACGGTCAGGGCGGCGCGAGGATGGTCGTACACGTGAGGCACGAAACAATTAAGTGTAAAACACACACTATGTCAACCTTCGGTTTTTGGACAGGTGCGGTGTGGCGAGCAAGAACGGCAGGCAGACTCTTTCCTGACAAATCCAGTGCATAGATTGCGCTTGGATTGACTTTTCTGGGAACCTAAGACGAAGATGGGGCGTGGCCAGAAACCTCGCCATCCCACAGAGAAGAAAAAACCCTAGCATCTCACCCTCAATGAACCGTTTTGGATCCATCATTTCCGGTCTGCTCCTATCCGTTGTTTTGTCGATTTCCGGCGCGAACGGGCAGGAGTCCCTGCCAAAGAACACCGAATATCGACCGGTCGCGGGTCGACGACCTGGGATCGCGACCGGACCGAGCTACGGTTCTTTGATTCGGCTGGGAGAGGACCTTGCCCGGATCTGCTCGAACACGGCGTATGGACAACTCGACAAGCTGCCACCGGACGCGCCGATTGGGCTGGATGTGTTCGCGACCCAGGGAGGGTTCGATTCGTTGCAGCGGCTCGTTGAGGATGACAATGTGCAGTTGGCCATCGTTCCGGCGGACGCTTGGTTTTTGGCGCATCTGTCGACCAAGGGGAAGCTGAAGCTTGGCCCGGACGGGCAGCGGGTGGTGACGACCCAGAAGGCGCAAAAACTTCTGGAACAGGTTTCGGTGATCATGCCGCTGAATCAAGAGACGGTGCACATCGTGGTGCGCAGTGAGGATTTGGGGAGCGAGTCAGAGGGAAAGTTGTCGGATCTCTACAGCCTGTTTGTGAAGGGGAAGAATGGGCACAAGCCGAGGACCTCGATTGGGTTGGTGGGGGACAGTGCCTGGATCACGGCGCAGACCTTGACCGCGCTGACCGCTCCGGAAGGGAAGGCCGATTGGGGATTGTCCGAGCTGACTTACGACGACGTGACCGGGCTGGAGAAATTGAGCAACAGCTCGCTTGGCGATCACGCTTCGAAAGGGGTCGACGCGGTCATTTTGGTGGGGACGCCGCCGCATCCGGCCCTGCGAGGGTTCAACGTGCCTAAAGGTTGGTTTGACAAGGGGCTCACCTTATTGCCGATCGTTTCGGGTGCCAACGCGGCGAAGCGGCGTGAGGCGATCGAGAAGGTCTATCCGTTCACGGAGTTGAAGGCCGAGGATTACAAGGAGCTCATGAGGGGGCGGGGATCGGTGAATGCGTTGGCGGTGACGGCGCTTCTCGCGGGGGTGGATTTGAGCGTGAAGACGAACAAGCCGAGGCTGGAGACCAACCGGTCCCAGATGGCCACTTGGGGTGAGGGCGTGGTTTACCTGCTTTTGCGAAACCTGAATGTCTCGACCCTGAACCGGACGATGGAGGAGGAGGGCAACAACTTCGGGTTCTACTGGCAGTCGTGGCAACAGGTCTTGCCCTCGACCGCCGGGATTCTCCGGAAAAAGAGCGAGGCGCTCGGGTTCAAGGTGCGGGAATTTCCGGAGTCGTCGCAGATGCGGAAGATGACCGTGTGGTGGGAAAATCAGCGGCGCGTCCAGTGAAGTCGGAGGGCCAGACCGGGCCCTGACCGAAGTTTGAATTTGGCCCGCTCCGGTGGGGGCGGAGCGCGAGCGGGCGAGGTTTCAACTTGCGCGGGACTTGCAAAACGTCGTCGTCGGTGGAAAGGGGGTGGGATGGGTTTGCTAGATGACAAAGTGGCCGTGGTCACCGGAGCGGGACGTGGCATTGGGCGATCGATCGCGGAGGCGTTTGCGGCCGAGGGGGCGGTGGTGGCCGTGGTGAGCCGGAGTGGGTCCAGCTGTGAGGGAGCCGCGGCGGAGATCAATGCGAGGCATCCTGGGAAAGCTCGGGCGTTCGCGATGGACGTCGCTGATGCCTCCTCCACGGCTTCGGTGGGGAAGGAGATTCTGGACACCTACGGAAAGGTCGACATCCTGGTGAACAACGCGGGCGTGACCCGGGACGGATTGGCGTTGCGGATGAGTGAGGAGGATTGGGACGTGGTTTTGGACACAAACCTGAAAGGGGCTTTCAACTGTGTGAAAGCGTTCCAGCGCTCGCTCCTGAAGCAACCCGCGGCGCGGATCATCAACATCAGTTCGGTTGTCGGTCTCATGGGGAACGCTGGCCAGGCGAACTATGCGGCGTCGAAGGCGGGATTGATCGGCTTCACGAAGGCGTTGGCGCGGGAATTTTCGTCGCGTGGGGTGACGGTGAACGCGATCGCTCCTGGGTTTATCACCACGGACATGACGGACGTCCTGACCTCCGACCAGAAGGAGGCGATCACCAAGAACATCCCGCTGGGCAAGCTGGGTGAACCGGCGGACATTGCGGCCGCGGCGCTCTTCCTGGCCGGCCCGGGAGCTTCCTACATCACCGGTCAGGTGCTGACCGTGGATGGCGGCATGGTCATGTGACCGGCTTTATCGCGATGAGATTGACATTGATGCGGCATGGAACCGCCGAGGGCTCTCACCCATCTGGTGAGGATGCGTGGCGGGAGTTGGTGGGGCAGGGACAGCGCGAGGCTCGGGACGCGGGTTGGTATTGCCGTCGTCAGGGATGGGTTCCGAGCGTGGTGCTGGCCAGTCCGTATCGTCGGACGTTGGAGACGGCCAGGTTGTTCTGTGAGGAGGGAGGGTTTGATCCTCCCGTTGAACAGTCGTTTCTGGCCAGTGGCATGTCTGTGGAGGAGGCGATCGATGGACTTCGAGGGTATTTGGATCTCGAACGGGTGGTGATCGTGGGGCATCAGCCAGACCTTGGCGAGTTGATCTGTTTTCTCACCGGCCTGCCGCGGGTTGAAGTGAGCGTGGGCAAAGGTTCGTTGCGGGAACTCGAGTTGGACACGCTCGAGGAGGGCCAGGCCAGGCAGATCTATGCCTTGACGGCCAGGGAGATTCATGAGGCGAGGAGTCGGGGGTAAGCCACCGGTGATTCTTGTCAGGAGCCGGGGCCCGTCCGGGAAAGATTGAAATGTGGAAAAGTTGCCGGTTTGAAGGTGACGAGGTTCCGGCTACAGTCGAATATTGGTTTTGCAGATCGGACTATGAAATTGACCACCACGGCATTCGGAACTTGGAGCGGCGGGCGTTACATGCATTTTGGCGAGCAACTCAGCGAGGAAGCGCTGGGGGCGCTGATGCGGGAGGCCTACGACAAGGGGATTCGCACCTTCGTGACCGCCGATGTGTATGGAAACGGGAAGGCCGACGAGTTGTTGGGTCAGGCGCTGGACGGGGTGGATCGCGACAGCTATTGCTTGGTGGGCACGGTGGGCCACGATATTTATGATGGGGTTCGCCAGGGTTCCAAGGGTTACCCGCGCTTCACCGATCCCTCACTGCGCGGCCCTGACCAATATGGTTCCTACCTGCGGATGGCCACGGAGAAATCGCTCGAGCGGTGCCGCGTCTCCCGCTTTGATTATGTGTTCCTCCACAACCCCGATTCGATCGGCTACACCAGTCCCGAGGTGTGGGACGGGATGGAGACTCTCTGCGAAGCTGGGTTGACCGAAATGATTGGGGTCGCTCCCGGACCGGCGAACGGTTTTGTGATGGACTTGATCCACAACTTCGAGCGATTCGGGGACAGGATCGATGCCGCGATGTTGATTCTGAATCCGTTGGAGCCCTGGCCGCAGCGCCACGTGCTTCCGGTGGCGCAGCGTTTGGGGATCGATATCATCACCCGGGTGGTGGATTATGGCGGCGTGTTCCACGACGTGGTGCAGCCCGGGCACAAGTTCCGGGATGGAGATCATCGGTCCTACCGGCCGCAGGGATGGGTGGAACATGCGCATGAAAAATTGACTCGGTTCCGGCAGATCGCTCAGGGGCACGGGATGACCCTGCTCCAGTTTGCTTGCCAGTGGAACTTGGCGCAACCGGCGGTCAAGTCGGTGGTGCCGACGCTGATCCAGGAACATGGGGCCCACGCCAAGAGCATTCATGCGGAACTGGATGAGTTGGCTGCGGTGACGGCGGAGATCTTGCTGACCCCGGAGGAGATCGCCGAGATCGAGCGGCTGGGCGATAACGAGGGGTGCATGTCCTTGAAGGGGGCCACGGAACGGTTTCCGGCGGACCAGCCATCGATGCCGGACCAATGGGCCCTCCGGCCCGAGTTGACGGAGATCGCAGGTCGCTACGGCTTGAACCCGGCCTGGTGAGGGGGAGAGGTCGATGGGAGCGCAGGGGCTTTGAGAGGACTCAGAGCTCCTTCATCTCCTGCTCGAGTCGTTCACTGAGCCACTGTTTCATCATGCTCTGGTAGTTGAGGAAGCGGGAGCGGGCGATGCGCTTGATGCGCGCCAGCATGCGGGGATCGAACCGGAGGGTGATGGTGGTCGACTCGCGAACCGACTCCTTGAGGACGGCGCTGTTCATGAGTCGAACATCGAGGGCATGAGTGGCCCACCAGGCGGACTCGGTTTCCGCGTCGTCAAACTCGGGGATTTCGTCCCATTTGTGAATGATTTCCATCGTCCGCAAACTTACTGCATTTCCGCATTCTTCCGTTCGTAAAAATGCAATTCATCTCCCGTCATCGGCCGGGCGGCGACGACCCGGTATTGTTTGCCATCGGTCCAGAAGACGCTGAAGACGGCCTTGTTGTTGAGTGCCTTGCCGAGGCAGAAATATCGTGTCTCCCGGCTGTCATCGGAAAACTCCGGCAGAAGACGGATAGAGAACGGATCCTCAAACGATTCCTCGATCTCCCTTTTCGTCAACTCACCGTTCGCGAACGGGATCTCCAGCCAATCGAATTCCATGAGCGCTCTCTGTTTCGACTATCCGCCGTTCAAGGACGAATTCAAGCTTGCGGGAGCGCGGAGGCGATCGGGTGGGGCCGGGACATCTGGTTGGCGCGGATCCCGCCGTCGACAAAGATGGTTTCACCCGTGATGTAGGACGAATCTGGGCCCAACAGAAACAGGATGGTGCCCGCGCAGTCGTCCGGGGTGCCGGCGCGGTCGAGAGGGATGTTGAGGCGAATGTGCTGGTGGACGGACGGGTCTTGGAAGACGCTCTCGGTCAGCCGGGTGCGGATCAGGCCGGGAGCCACGGCGTTGAAGCGGAGTCGGGGGGCGTGCTGGATGGCGAAGGCGCGGACGACGCCGCCGAGGGCGGCACAGGCCGGGTCGTAAGCGAGGTGGTCCGGCTCAGACTGTTCCGCGTTGATTGAGGTGATCGCGACAAAACTGGCCCCGGGGGTGGCGAGGCGGGCAAATTCTCCGGCGAGCAGATAGCCGGAGCGGGCCTTGACGTTCATGGTGAGCTCCCAGAGGTCTAGGGGCGTTCGCCCCCCCGGATTTGCCTCCGGGTAGATGCCGGCGCAATGAACCAGACCATCGATGCCTCCCATGCTGGCCACTGCATCGCGCAGGGCTTGGCCGGGGGCCTCGGGATCGGACAAATCGGCGCGGATCAGAGTGCAACGATTCGAGGAACGAAGATCGTCGGGCAGGGTGCCCGGGTCGTCATCGGAGACCACGGTGACCTGGTCGGTCTCGGAACCGGAGCTGAGGAGCCGCCGGACCACGGCGAGCCCGATGCCGCGGCTGCCGCCAGTGACGAGAATGCGACCGAGGCCGCTCGGATGGGAAGAGGGAGACGAGTTCATTTGAAGAACACTGGTCCGCCGAGGCAGGCCTTCCAAACCACGACGATAAACCAATGGATGATGACCGGGGGCCAAATGGAACCGGTGCGTTGATAGGACCAGCCGCAGGCCCAGCCGAGGCCCGTCACAATCAGAAGAAAGCGCCAGTCCCAGAACACCGGGCGTGCGGCCGGGAAAATGAGCCAGGCGTTGCCGATGTGCCAGACGATGAAGATGAGAATGCTCACGACGAGGGACCGGCGTCGCCTCGGCTCGAATCCATCTTCCGATGGGTGAGGGAGGACGAGGCCCCGAAAGATGAGCTCCTCCGTGATGCCGGGAAAGACAAACAGGATGACCATGACGCCGAGGAATTTCAGCGGGGGCATCGCCGTCGGTTGCGCCTGGAAGAAACGGGTGGCGAATCCCGTCGCCAAGGCGAAGAGGGCGAACCAGAGCAAGGCCCACCCGGAGTCGCGCCATGCACGGGCGTTTGGCCAAGTGGTCAGGGCCCGCAAGGCGCGGAGGCGCAAGGTTTGCAGTCGTTTGAGAGGAGCGGACATGCGCGGCAGGTTCACAAGAAGGGCAACCGGGAGAAAGGCAACCGGCAATCGACAAATCCCGACGGAAGCAGAATCGATAAAAAACAGCGATACTGGGAAGATTATTAAATTTGAGACTCAGATATGTGAAATTTAGTAGCGCACAAAAAAACCAGAGTTATGGATAGTGAATCCAAACCCTGTGACTGCCATTCTTTCACATCGCTTGAGTCGGCTGTGCCCGGCTTTGTGTTCGCTGCTGTTCCTGGTGAGCTTCAGTCTCCCGGCGCAGGCGCAGGACGCCGATGGGGATCTGTTGGCCGATGCCGTTGATCCTTATCCGGCGGATCCGTTCAACGGCGGTTGGCGGCTGTTGCCTGGCGCAAATGGGACGGCGCCTCTGCCCCGCCATGAGGGGGATGCCTGCGAGGTCGGGAACCGCCTGCTTCTGTTTGGCGGACGAGAGACGAACCTGATGCAGGAATACGATCCGGGAAGCAATCAGTGGCGAACGATTGGGCCGACGCCGCTGGCGTTTCATCATGGCCAGGGGGCGGTCGTTGGGGGGCTTGTCTACTTGATCGGCGCTTTTTCCGGGGCCTACCCGGACGAGGAACCGGTGCCGGACGTCTATATTTTTGATCCAGCGGCGGCGGCCTGGCGCAAGGGACCGTCGATCCCGGTCGATCGCCGGAGAGGAGCGGCGGCAAGTGGGGTGTATGGCGGGAAAATTTACATTGCGGGCGGAAACACCAAGGGACATCGGGCCGGGTGGGTCTCCTGGTTTGATGAGTTTGATCCGGCCACAGGTGCTTGGCGGCGCCTTCCGGACGCGCCCCAACCGCGGGATCACCATCGTGCCGTGGTGATTGGGGACCGAATGTATCTGGTCAGTGGGAGGCGAACCAGTTTCGGGCAAAGCGGTGGGGTGCGGGGAAACACGATTCCAGAAGTCGATGTCTATGACTTTGCCTCCGGGCTCTGGAGCCAGTTGCCCGAGCCGATCCCGACGCCGCGGGCGGGGAGCGCCGTGGTCGCACAGGGGCGGGAAGTGATCGTTGCGGGAGGAGAAGACGAGGGCGGGTCGCTCAGTGAAGTGGAAGCACTGGATGTCGCCTCGGGAGCCTGGAGAACTCTGCCGAACTTGAAACAGCAGCGCAACGGACCGGTGGCGGTCGCTGCAGGAAACCAGATTTTTGTCTCTGGCGGGCAAAATCCGGAGAACGCGAGCCAAGAGGTGTTGCTGCTCCCGCCCCGCCCGGTTCCGCCACCGGAATTCGTGACGCCCGGTCGCCCGATGAACACGGCCCTGACGCGGGTGGTGTCGGTGAATTGCGGGGGACCGCGGGTGGGACCGTTCGCTGCGGAAGCGTGGTTCAGCGGTGGTTGGGTGGAGGAGACGAACTCGGCGATTGCGGCTGCCGAGTTGGCGCCAGAGGTTGTTTTCAAAACGCGGAGGATGGGGGAGTGCGCGTATGAATTCGGCGGGCTCGATCCGTTGCAGACGTATCGGTTGGATCTCCATTTTGCTGAATTCAGTGCCGATGCGGGCGGTTCGGGAACCTTTGAGGTCTGGGCCAACGGGGAGCCGATCCTGCAAGACTTCGATGTGTTCCGGGAGGCGGGGGGACGCTGTCGGGGATTGACCCGCGAGTTCACGATGCGAACCGGGGCAGACGGAAAGTTCAAGCTGGAGCTTCGGGCCGGCAGGGCACAGCCGTTTCTCTGCGGCTGGTCCTTGTTCCGGGCTTCACCGATCCCCTCTGCAGCGAGCGCCTTCAGCATGGCACGGCCGTATGACGTGCTCGCGAAGGTGGGGGATCCGGCGGCCTTCGGCGTGTTGGTCAGTGGAAGACAACCGGGGAGCTTTCAGTGGCGACGCAATGGCGCGATGCTAAAGGGAGCCACCGCACCGGTGCTCCGGCTCAATTCCGTCAGTTTGGCGAACGCCGGAGAATTCGGGGTGCTGGCGGATGGCAAGGTGGCGAGTGCCAGTGCGAGGCTGGTCGTCATTGGAAGACCTGTCTATTCGTCCGTGGTGGTCAAGGGAGGAAGCACCACGCTTCGCGTCCCCTTTGCAGGCTCGAACGTCCGGTTTCAATGGTTTCGCGATGGGCTCCCCCTTGCGGACACT
>QQNE01000105.1 GCA_003402735.1 Verrucomicrobiota bacterium | reverse complement strand
GAGGCAGGATGTGCCGGTCGCGACCGCCTTGGCGATGTCTTCGGATGGCAAGGGAGGCTTGGCGTCCAGCAGTTTTTCGCAGAGCGCAAAGGCCTCCGCGAACTGGCCGTCGTCGAACAATTTGGTGGCCTCAGGCAGCGTCTGGGCCTGTGCGGAAGCCAGGATCAAGGTCAAGGGGAGGAGGATTCGGGTCGGGGTCATGGGGCACCTCTAGACAAGTTACCACCGCCCGGCGGCATCGCCCAAAAGAATCAGTTTCTTCCTGTCGATTTCTGGGCATGGTGCGACCTCTTTTACGGGAAAAGCACATGGCGGAAGAACGACCACTGCAAATCGGATTGGCGGGGCTGGGGAATGTCGGGCTCGGGGTGTATCGCAACCTGGCGCGCAACCGCGAGTTGCTGCGGGAGCGGAACGGGCGCGACATGGAGATCCGCCGGGTGGTGGTGCGGGATTTGACCAAGCCGCGGGACCTTGCCTTTCCCGAGGGGATGCTGAGCGGGCGGTTGGACGATTTGATCGAGGACGATGAGATCGACATCGTGGTGGAGCTGATCGGGGGGATCGAGGAGGCGCTCGATTTCGTGACGCGGGCGATCCGGCGAGGGAAGACGGTGGTCACGGCGAACAAGGCGCTGCTCGCCTTGCACGGGAAGGATCTGTTTGCCCTGGCCGAAGAGCGGGGGACGATGATTTACTTTGAGGCGGCGGTGGCGGGAGGGATCCCGATCATCAAGACGGTGCAGGAATCCCTGGTGGGGAACAATATCGAGTCGATCATCGGGATCATCAACGGAACCTCGAACTACATCCTGACTCGGATGGCGAAAGAGGGTTTGAGTTATGGGGAAGCGCTCGAAGAGGCACGCAAGTTGGGATACGCGGAGGCGGATCCGAGCCTGGACGTCAACGGAGGCGATGCGGCGCACAAGGCGGTGATTCTGGCCTCCCTGAGCTATGGTTCATGGGTGCCGTTTGATCAGGTGCACGTGGAGGGGATTGAGCGGTTGGGCAAGGTTGACCTGCAATTTGCCCATGATTTGGGCTACACGGTCAAGCTTCTGGCGGTGATCAAGTTGGTCGACGGGGATCGGATCGAGGTGCGGGTGCAGCCGTCCCTGATTCCATCGACTCACATTCTGGCGAACGTCAACGGTGTCTACAACGCCATCTTGGTGAAGGGGGACATTGTGGGGGAGACGCTGTTTTATGGTCGTGGAGCGGGCCAGGACCCGACTTCCAGCTCCGTGATTTCCGATTTGGCGGACGCCGCCACGGCGAGTTGCCGGTGTGGATTCGTGCCTCACGGACTCTACGGAAAACCGCTGCCGCAGGAGGAGAGCGTCAGTCAGTATTACCTGCGGCTTCAGGTGGAGGACAAGCCCGGGGTGCTCGCCCAGGTCGCGGGCATTTTGGGGCGGGCCGGGGTGGGAATCCTGGCGATGATCCAACGCGAGGCCGGGGATGGGCAGGGGGCACCGATTGTGGTGATGCTGCACGACGCCAAGTTCGGGGTGGTGCAACGGGCGGTGGCGGAGATCGCCGAACTTCCTTGTGTGCACCATGAACCGGTGTTGATGCGGGTGGAACGTCTCGACTGAAACGCGGCTTGCGCACGGGCTCTACCCGGGCATTAGTTGGCATGCTACACGAGCAAACCCCACATTATGCGATTTGTCAGCACCCGAAACGAGCGCGAGTCCGCCAGCTTCTTTGAGGCGTTCGCCAATGGCTTGGCACCAGACGGGGGGTTGTATGTCCCGGAGGAGTTGCCGGACTTGAATCCGGACACGGTCAGCGGGGAGGCGCAACCGTATCCGGCTTTGGCGGTGGAGTTTCTCGAGCTCTTTGACACCGATCACACGCCGGATCAGGTGTTCAAGCTGGTCGACAAGTCGTATTCCAACTTTACGGACATGGCGACGGCACCGTTGCGCCAGTTGGATGAGAAGCTCTACGTGCTGGAGCTGTTTCACGGGCCCTCCCTGGCCTTCAAGGATTTCGGTTTGCAACTGGTGGGAAACCTCTTTGAGGATCAGATTCGGCGCACGGGAAACTCCATCAACGTTTTTGGGGCCACCTCGGGGGACACGGGGGCGGCGGCGGTTGCCGGTCTTGCGGGGAAGGACGGGGTCAACGTCTTCATCCTCTATCCCCAAGGACGGATTTCCGAAATGCAGGAACGCCAGATGACCTGCACCGGGGCTTCGAATATTTTCCCGATTCCGATTCAGGGGACGTTCGACGATTGCCAGCGTCTGGTAAAGACGCTGTTCATGGATCACGAGTTCCGCGATCAGGTCCGGCTTTCCGCCATCAATTCGATCAACCTTGCCCGGGTGTTGGCGCAGTCCATTTACTACGTCCATGCCTTCACCCAAATCCCGGCGGAAAAATCCGAGCAGGTGGAGTTTGTGGTGCCGACGGGAAATTTCGGCAATGTGTTTGCCGGATGGATGGCAGCGCGGATGGGGGTTCCGGTGAGCCGTTTCAAGGTTGCGACCAATCGGAATGACATCCTGCACCGCCTGTTCAGTACGGGAGTTTATGAGGAACAGCCGACGGTGGCCCCGAGCTATGCGCCATCGATGGACATTCAGGTGGCTTCCAACTTTGAACGGTTCCTGTTCTATCATGTGGGCGGGAACGGTGCGGAGGTGAAGCAGATCATGGAAAGGATCCGGGAAACCGGAAAAATCGAACTGCCGAATTTCAATCCGGACACCTTTTGCTCCACCCGGAGCACCGATGAGGACATCATCCGGAACATTCAGAAAGTCTACCAGACCTACGATTACGTGGTCGATCCGCACACCGCCTGCGGCTTTCAGGAGATCGATCCGGATTCCACCACCGTGGTGCTGGCCACCGCGCACCCGGCGAAGTTTTCCTCGACGATCCACAAGGCCATCGGAATTCATCCGAAGCATCCGACGCTCGAACGGCTTCGCGAAAAGCAGCAGGTCCGGTATGAACTCGACCCTGACGCGGATGAGATCCGCGCCTTCATGTTGTTGAACGGTGTGATGTAACGCAAGCCGTGGCCCTGATCGTGCAAAAATATGGGGGGACTTCGGTTGGGTCCCCGGAACGGATTCGCAACGTGGCTGCGCGCCTCATGGCCACCCAGGCCCAGGGGCATCGCGTGGTGGCGGTCGTCTCCGCCATGGGCGGCGTGACCAATCGGTTGATTGAATTGGCCGGCGAAGTCACCGCGGGCAGCAAGACCACCGAGCGCGAGATGGACGTCCTCCTCGCCACCGGTGAACAGACCAGCATCGCCCTGACCGCCATGGCCATCAATTCGATGGGGGGCTCGGCCTGTTCCCTGACCGGGGCGCAAGCCGGGATTTCCACCGATGGCGTTCACACCAAGGCCAGGATTGCCAACATCACCCCGGAGAGGATCCATGAACTGCTCGATGGCGGACAAATTGTGGTCGTGGCCGGCTTTCAGGGCATGACGGTTGACGGCTCGATCACCACCCTGGGCCGGGGAGGATCCGATCTCACCGCCATCGCTCTCGCTGCAGCGCTCAAGGCGGACCTGTGTCAGATTTTCACCGATGTGGATGGCGTCTACACCTGTGATCCGCGCGTGGTCAAGGAGGCTCGTAAGATCGACGAGATCAGCTACGACGAATTGCTCGAGATGGCCAGCTCGGGAAGCAAGGTGATGCAATCGCGCTCCGTTGAGTTCGCCAAAAAATTCGGCGTCATTTTCGAGGTGCGCAGCAGTTTGAACAACAATCCGGGGACTTTGGTAAAGGAGGAAAACATGAGCATGGAAGCAGTCGTGATCCGCGGGGTCAGCCTCGAGCGCGATCAGGCCAAAATCACCATATCTGGCGTCCACGATATCCCAGGCATTGCCGCCAAGATTTTTCAGCCGATCAGCCAAGCCAACATCGTGGTGGACATGATCGTCCAGAATGTCTCGCGCACCGGCATCGCCGACATCTCCTTCACGCTGACCAAGGCGGAGCTCGGCAAGGCCAGGGAGGCTCTCGAACCGCTCATCGCTCAGTTCGGCGGAGGGGCCAAACTGGAGGCCGAGGACGGCATTGCGAAGCTCAGCGTCGTCGGCATCGGAATGCGTTCCCATTCCGGGGTCGCCTCCCAGATGTTTCAGGCGCTGGCCGAGGCGGGAATCAACATCCAGATGATTTCCACTTCGGAGATCAAGACCGCAGTGATCATCGCGGAGGATCGGATCGATCAGGCGGCAAATGTGGTCCACCAAGCTTTCGGCTTGGCGGGAAGCAATTCATAAAATTTATAGAAAAAACAAAAAATTGTTGAGTCGCCGATATTTCGTGGAAGTTTATCGCATAGCTTTCCCGATTGTCGCCATGCTCTCCGATTCCTTCTCCGCCTCCTCCGAAACCGCTCCCCGGTCCTCAGTCTCCCGAGCTTCCGGACAGAACGCGCAGCCTTCTCCCGGGTGCGACGACGGGGCGAGTTTCGCCATGACTCTCGTCTTGTCCGTCGCCGGATTTCTGGTGTTGGCGGCTGGTCTCGCCGACTGGATCCACCGGATCGGTTGATGGGAAGGCTCAGTTCGTCTCCTGGACAAAGGAGAGTGAGCCGTTCGGGTTGACCCGGCGATAGTAGCAGCCGTGCCGAGCTTTTCCGGACGCATCCTTGGTGTGGCAGGAACCGGCCCCCGCGAGGCGAACGAGGTAGAGGAGGGAGTTTTGTTCGCAGTTGACCCTGACTTCCACGAGTTCGAGAAAATCGCCCGAGGTCGCGCCCTTGATCCAGAGTTCGTTGCGGCTGGTGCTCCAGAACGTGGCTTTGCGCTCTTTGAGCGTGGTTTGCAAGGCCAACTGGTTAGCATACCCGACAATGAGGACCTCTCCGGTTTGGGCGTCCTGGACCACCACAGGGACGACTTCGGCTCCTGTCTGGGCGACCTTCAGGAGTTTTCCGAAGTCGAGTTGCAGATGGCAGCCCTCTTCAAGTTCCGCTGACATCGGATCATGATGGATGCAGTGAGGCGGAGGGCAACTGCAAAAGGCGGTTTGGAAAGGCTTGGGATGAAGGAAACGCGCCAAGACGGGTTTGAAAGTCGTAGGATTGCTCGTAGGTGTTTGAAGTTGTCAGGTATGAAGAGAATCTCCCCATGGGTCGTTCCGCCCACCTTGTTGGCGTTGGTTGAGGTGTGTTTGGCCGTTCCGTCCGGCAAGGTTGAGTTCAACCGGGATGTGCGTCCCATCTTGGCGGAGGCTTGTTTTCATTGTCATGGCCCGGACCCTGGGACGCGGAAGGCGGGTTTGCGGCTGGACACCGAGGCCGGATTTTTCAAAGCGGATGCGGGAGAGAAACCTCCGGTGGTGAAGGGGAATCCCGATGCCAGTGAGTTGTATCTCCGGCTGGTTTCTCCCGACACGGATGAAGTCATGCCTCCGCCGGAGGCCCACAAGGATTTGAAACCGGCGCAAATTGCCACGGTTCGGAAGTGGATCGAGGAGGGGGCGCCGTGGGAAGCTCATTGGTCGTTGATTGCTCCGGTCCGTCCGGTTGTGCCGTCCCCTGGGAAACTGAAATGGGGCCGGAACGAGATCGATCGGTTTGTCTTGAGTCGGCTGGAGGTGGCGGGGTTGCAGCCCGCGGCGGAAGCATCGGCCCCGGCGCTGATCCGCAGGGTTGCGCTCGATTTGACCGGTCTGCCTCCCTCGCCTGAACTTCTCAACCGTTATCTGGCGAAGGCGGACGGTGGGATTCTGTCGGACCTGGTCTACGGCGAACTGGTGGAGGAGTTGCTCGCCTCTCCGGCCTACGGTGAACATCGGGCCCGCTATTGGTTGGACGCCGCCCGCTATGCGGACACGCACGGGTTGCACTTCGACAAATACCGGGAGATGTGGCCTTACCGGGATTGGGTGGTGCGTGCGTTCAACCGGAACCAGTCCTTCGATCTCTTCACGATCGAGCAGATCGCCGGGGATTTGTTGCCGAACCCTACGGAGGATCAGCTCATCGCCACTGGGTTCCAACGCTGCAACATCACTACGAACGAGGGAGGGACGATCGACGAAGAGAACCTCGCCAACTACGCGTCGGACCGGGTCCAGACGTTGGGCTGGGTCTATCTCGGACTGACGACGAACTGCGCGCAGTGTCACGACCACAAGTTCGATCCGATCACGGCACGGGATTATTATTCGATCGCGGCCTTTTTCCCCAACACGACCCAGAAACCGAAGGATGGGAATGTGAAGGATGGGTTGGGGCCGGTTCTGGTGATTCCGGATGAGAAGGACCGGCCGAGGTGGACTGTGTTGCCGGCGGAAATCGCTGCCGCCAAGGTCAAAGTGGAGGAGAGTCGGCGGTCGGGCCGCCAGGAGTTTGAACGGTGGGTGCAGACGGTGAAGCCCGAGGAACTGGATCAAGACGTTCCCTCCGCCGGATTGGTGGCGCATCTGGCGCTGAACGAGGGGGCCGGGGTCGAGGTGAAGGCCGGTGGCGGTGCCGACGTGAAGGTTGCGGTCACTGGTCCGGTGGATTGGAAAGCGGATGGCAAACTTGGGCCGGCCCCGGTTCTTTCGTCGGCGGCTTCATTTGAGATTGGTGCGGCCGGAGATTTTGAGAAGAATCAGTCGTTCAGTTATGGGGCGTGGGTGCGGGTCGGGAGCGCGGGAGGGGCTGGTGCCATTTTGGCCCGGATGGATCAGACGGCTGGTCATCGTGGATGGGATCTTTGGCAGGACGGAGGCAACTTTGCGGTCCACATCGCCAGCGCGTGGCCGCAGGACGCGCTGAAGGTGGCGACGCGGCGTCCGGCGGTTCGAGCGGGGCAGTGGCAGCATCTGTTTGTCACCTATGACGGCAGCGGACGGGCCTCCGGCGTCCGGTTGTATTTGAATGGTGAGCCCCAGGAGTTGAAGGTGGAGATGGATGCGTTGAAAGGGTCCATCAAGACCGCCACGCCCACCAGGATTGGGCGTCGCAGCGTGTCGCAGGCGTTTGAAGGCGGCTCGGTCCAGGATGTCCGGATCTATAGGCGCAAACTTGAGCCGACGGAAGTCAAGGCGATTGCCGAGGTGGTTCCGTTGCGGCGACTGTTGGCGGTCGGAAATTTGAGCCCGGCGGTGAAGAATCAGCTGTTTGAGCACTACCTTGCGACCCGCTATGAGCCTTACCGGACTTCGAGTTTGACGAGTGCGAAGCTGGTGGCGGAGCAGACGGCGATTCGGGACCGCAGTCCGCTCACGCATGTCCAGGAAGAGCGCAAGGACAGCATGCCCGTGGCGAACATCCTGATGCGGGGACAGTATGACAAGCTGGGGGAAAAGGTGGAGGCGGCGGTTCCGGTGGCCTTGGGAAAACTTCCCGATGGGGCCCCGAAGAACCGGTTGGGCTTGGCCGAATGGTTGGTGAGCCGCGGAAACCCGTTGACCGCCCGGGTCACGGTAAACCGGATGTGGCAGGAGTTGTTTGGGCGCGGACTGGTGGTTACGGCGGAGGATTTTGGCATCATGGGCTCGCCGCCCTCGAACCCGGAGTTGCTGGATTGGCTGGCGGTGGAGTTCCTGGAGGGCGGGTGGAACGTGAAAGAATTTTATCGCAGGGTGGTGCTCTCTTCTGCTTACCGCCAGGCGGCGACCATCACCCCTGAGAAACTGGAAAAGGATCGGGACAACTCCCTCTTGAGCCGGGGGCCCAGGTTCCGGATGGATGGGGAGATGTTGCGGGACTACGCGCTCGCGGCCAGTGGCACGTTGTCGCTCCGTCGCGGCGGTCCCGGGACCAAGCCTTACCAGCCGGAGAATGTGTGGGAGGTGGTCGGCATGGGCACGGAGCAGTATCAGCCGGACAAGGGGGAGAATCTCTACAGGCGCACCATCTACAGTTTCTGGAAGCGGATGGCTCCACCGGTGAGCATGGAGATTTTCAACGCGCCGAGCCGAGAAGTCTGCACCGTGCGGCGGGACCGGACCAACACGCCGCTGCAGGCTTTGGTGACTCTGAACGATCCGCAGTTCGTGGAGGCGGCCCGGAACTTGGCGCAGTTGGCGATGCGAACCGCGGCCGACGACGGGAAACGGTTGGATACGATCGGGCAAAGGCTTTTGGGCCGACCCTGGCGATCGGAGGAAGGGGAGATCCTCAAGGCAAGTTTGGGGGACTTGCGCAAGCACTACGCCGCACAGCCGATAGAGGCACAGGCTCTGCTCAAGGTTGGAGAATCTCCCGCAGATGCGTCCTTGGTCGCGCCAGAGTTGGCGGCTTGGACCCTGTTGTGCAATCAGGTCATGAACCTGGATGAAGTCCTCAGCAAATAGTCAGACCGACCACGAACACCGATGAATGCACTTCAAGATTGGAAAAAGTTCGAAAACCGGCGTCGGTTTTTGGGGCGGGGCCGGGATGTCATCGGCTTCGCCGCGCTGCAGGCCCTGATGGCCGACTCCCAGGCCCGACCGGGAGCGGTGTTGACCCATTTTCCGGCGAAGGCAAAGCGGGTCATTTATCTGCACATGGTGGGGGGACCGGCCCAGATGGACCTTTTCGATTACAAGCCAGAGATGGTGAAGTGGTATGACAAGGATTTGCCGGACAGCATCCGGCGGGGGCAGCGCTTGACCACGATGACCAGTGGGCAAGCCCGGTTCCCGGTCGCTCCCTCAAAATTCCGGTTCGCCCAGAAGGGGCAGTGCGGGATGTGGATGAACGACGAATTGTTGCCGTATCTCGGGCAGTCGGCCGATGACATCTGCTTGATGCGCTCTCTGCATACGGAGGCCATCAATCATGAGCCGGCGATTTGCGCCATGCAAACGGGGAACCAGGTCACGGGTCGACCGTGTCTCGGCTCCTGGGCCTCGTATGGTCTGGGCTCGGTCAACGACAACCTTCCCTCTTTCGTGGTTCTCATCGCCACGCCATCGAACCGGGAGCAGGAGCAGGCCATTTCACCGCGCCTTTGGTCGAGCGGTTATCTGCCGGGCGAACATGCGGGCGTCTCCTTCCGCAGCAAGGGGGACCCGATTCTTTTTATCAACAATCCCCCCGGAGTTTCGAGTGAGGTCCGCAAGCAAACGATTGAGACCTTGAATCGGCTCAATGAAATGACGTATCGCGAGGTGGGCGATCCCGAGACCAATGCACGGATCAAGCAGTATGAAATGGCGTTTCGGATGCAGGCGAGTGTGCCGGAGCTGACCGATTTGAGCCAGGAACCGGAGCGCGTCTTCCAACGATACGGCGAGCAGGCCCGCAAGCCTGGCTCCTTTGCCAACAGCGTGCTCATGGCCCGCCGATTGGCCGAGCGCGGAGTTCGGTTTGTTCAGATTTATCACAACAACTGGGACCACCACAGCAATGTCGGGGGGCGGATGCCAAGTCAGTGCAAGGACGTGGACCAGCCTTGTCACGCCCTGATCCGGGATTTGCAGGAGCGCGGGATGTTCGACGACACCCTGGTGATCTGGGGCGGAGAGTTTGGTCGAACCATTTACAGCCAGGGAGGTCTTTCAAAGGACAATTACGGACGGGACCATCATCCGCGTTGTTTCACCATGTGGATGGCGGGAGGCGGCGCCAAGGGTGGCAGGATTTATGGGGAGACAGACGATTTCAGCTACAACATCGTCAAGGACCCGCTTCACATCAGCGACTTCCACGCCACGGTCCTGCATCTTCTCGGATACAATCACGAGCGGTTCACCTACAAGTTTCAGGGACTCGACCAGCGTCTCACCGGCGTGGAGGAGCGGCGGGTCGTCAAGGAGTTGCTCGCCTGATCACCGGTCCGACGCCGACGGGTTGCACGGAGGAAATGCGCGCCAAGGCGCGGTCCAGTTGGTTCAGCGTCGTCTCGAGCTCGCTCTCCGTTGTGTTCCGGCTCAAGGAGAAGCGCACGCTGCTCTTCACCAGTTCCGGGGATAGCCCCATCGCGGTGAGGATCGGCGATGGATTGCGGGCTGCACTGCCGCAGGCGGAACCGGGGGAAGCGCAGATCCCGGCCTGATCGAGCAGAATCAGAATCGCTTCGGCGTCAAACCCAGGGAAGGCGATGTTGCTGGTGTTGGGGACCCGCGGTGACCTTTGCCCGTGAACGAAGCTCCCGGGGTGGCGCCGGGTCACCTCGTTTTCGAACCAGTCACGCAGCTTGTTCAATCGCGGGTCCGGCACGTGCATCGCGAGGGAGGCGGCACACCCCAGACCGGTGATTCCAGCCACGTTCTCTGTTCCGGAACGGCGCCCTTGTTCCTGACCTCCCCCCCGGAGAAGCGAGGCAAAGCGAAGCCGCCGATCCACATAAAGGGCTCCGCATCCTTTGGGGCCGTGAAACTTGTGAGCGGAGAGGGCCAGCATGGAGATGGGGCAATCGGCGACATTTACCGGAATTTTGCCGACCGCTTGGACTGCGTCGGTGATGAGCAAGGCTCCGGCGTCCTGAGCCCGGGAAGTGATTTCGATGATCGGATTGATCACGCCGGTCTCATTGTTTGCCCAGATGATGCTGGCGATGGAGGGCCGCTCCGCGATCGCCCTCGAAAAGGCATCGAGATCTGGCAAACCCTCGCCATTCACCGGGATGCGGATCACCTCCAGACCGCGCTGCTCCCAAAACGCGCAGGGTTCAGACGTGGCGCTGTGCTCTGTGGAGGTGATGACCAGTCTCCGCCGATCCGGGAAAGCGACAATGGCGGAGTGGATGGCGGTATTGAGGGATTCGGTGCCTCCGCTGGTGAAGACAATTTCTTCGGGCTCCGCGCCGATGAGGGCAGCCACCTGGGACCTCGCTTGTTCAATGGTTTGGCGGGTCCGCCTTCCGGCGGCGTGGAGAGATGATGGATTTGCCCAGGCCTGGGCAGCGCACTCGGCCATGCAGGCCTCCACTTCGGCAGCGGTCCGGGTCGTGGCGTTGTTGTCGAGGTAAATCACGATCGGTCAAGGGAGCGGAACCCATGGGCAGGATACCGCTGGAAGAGTGGCTTGCCAACGAGACAAGGGGCGAGCTGGGAGCGCCTCCGGCAAAAAATTAGGCGTGAGTCTCAAAATAAATATTGAAAGCAGCAACAAAAATGATTATTATGAAAAATATGAGAATTCAGCATGCAAATCGTTTCGACCGTGCGGGCTTCACGTTCAACGACCTCCTCATGGTTGTCGTGGTTGTCGGGATTGTGGGGATGTTCGTGATGCCGGCCTTCGGCAAAATTGAGCAGCTTTCCAGTCGGCGCACCATGGTGCGGGACATGGACAAGGCGCGGCTTGTGGTCTCCGTGGTTCAGGGCGCGGAAACGGGAGGCGTTCACATCGTGGATCCGAGCGGGAGCGTGAAGGAAACTCTTCGCCGGCTGTCGGAGGGGGTGGTCGCGGGAGAAGGAATGTTCGCGGGGCAGACTTTCCGGGTGAGGAATTCGGAAACAGACATCGAGGCCATCTCGCGGTTTCTCCGGATCGAGCAAGGGCTTCTGGTCTACGTGGGTTCCTGAACCGGATGGTGCCCCGCAGGTCTCAGTGATCTGTCAAGACTGCTAGCCCGGCCGAGTGGCGCAGTGATCCCCGCGTGGTTGATGGACCAACCCGCCGGGGATCTCTGCGCCACTTCCGTTTTCTGGGCGGAGGCGTTTTCGCGCTTTCCAGCAACCTATGGGGCTTGAGGGCCTGCACGATTCTCCGTCGTGTGGGAGGAGAAGCGGAATTCGGAGTCTGGCTTCGCGTGAAGTTCAGGAGCCCCTTCCGGTGGGTGGTAATCCCTGAATCGCAGGGGCGCGTTGCTCGTCGCCCGTTTCTCAGGACGGGAGCCAGAAGAGCGCGGAGTTGGGGGTGATGGCCTGCTCTTTGAGGGGGCGAGGAAGTGCCTTGAAGGCTGCCTCGGCTCTGAGAACTGCGGAGCGGGAATCCATTTTCCAAGTGGCCGCAATCGAGAGGGGGCCGCGTCCCCTCGTGTAGCGGGCGCCGGTGCCCGAGCTGTGCTGGCTCAAGCGGCGCTCCACGTCGGTGGTGACTCCGCAATAGAGCGAGCCGTCGCCGCAGCGCAGCACATAGAGGAACCAGGTGGGCTCGGGAGCATCTGGGGGCATTCGGCCAAGGGTAGCGCGGAAGTGGGGACGTGCCAACGCAGGAAACGCAACCGATCCTGGGCTGGAAATTCTAAAAATTATAGCTGCGTCGCAAAATAAAGATTGATATCAAGAAAAAGAATGATGTAATCTATAATTATGAGAAACAAGTATGCGAAACGTGTCCAGCGCCAGGGGTTCACCCTTGTTGAACTCGCGCTCTTCGTCGTGGTGGTTTCGATTGTGAGCGCTCTGGCGGTGCCAGCCTTTGAGAAAGTTTCCCAATCCTCCAGCAAGGCCCGGGACATGGAAAATGCGCGCCAAGCGGCCTCGGTGGCGCAGGGGGCGGAAGCTGCGGGCGTGAGTCTCTTGAATCCGGGAAGCACCGTCGAGGAAATGCTCCGAAGGCTCAACGCAGGGGTCACTCCCACCCGCGGAGCCATTTCGGGGCAGACGTTCCAGCTGAAGACGAGGGAAGCGGAGATCCCCGGCATCGCCCGATTTCTTCGGATGCAAAACGGGCTTCTGGTTTACGTCGGACCCTGATTGGAAGCGACTTGCAGAGCGGGGGAACGGCTTCTGCCAGAGAGCGATTCGCTGGTCATGCGTTGGAGCCGACCGGAGTGGCCCAGTGGGGGCGATAGCTCCGGCTCAGCATCTGGTTGGCCTCCTCGTCAT
>QQNE01000104.1 GCA_003402735.1 Verrucomicrobiota bacterium | reverse complement strand
GGATTCGGCAGGCTCGGGAAATGGCCAATGAATCGCGGCGGACGGAGCCCGTGCCTCCGCCGAAACCTCGACAGAACGATGATTTGGGTGGGGCGTCGATCGCCTCGGAATGGGTGGGAGAGGACGTGATTGAAAGCCTGGAGCTCGGCCTCGTTTTCAGGACGCCGCCACGTGAGGTGGATGATCTCAAGAAGATTCGCGGGATCGGTCGGAAGCTGGAGGACAGCCTGAACGATCACGGAGTCTATCGGTTTGGGCAAATCGCGCTCTGGACCGATCGGAACGTGGAAGAATTTTCGCGGAGGTTGCCGTGTTTCGGGGATCGCATCCTTCGGGACGGGTGGATCGAGCAGGCGGGCAAACTTTGCGCGGAGAAGCGCGCGGGGAGGCGGACGTGGAAATGATGGGTGGTTGGCAGATCAAACGCGAGAAAAAGGTTGCGCGGAAAAGCCGACAGTTCTACGTTGATGACCCGCTGTTGAAGGGCTTTGCCGATGATGGCTATCCCGAGTCGCGGGTCTATTTCTGGGCATCATGAAGGCTGAGATCCATCCAAACTACCAAGAGACGTCGATTCTCTGCACGTGTGGCGTTTCCTACGACACGCGCTCGACAGTGAGGGACTTGCGGATCGGGATCTGTGCTGCCTGTCACCCCTTCTTTACGGGTGAGCAGCGGTTCATCGATACGGCTGGCCGGGTCGAGAAATTCCAGCAGCGTTACGGGGTGCAGCGGGAGAAGCGGAAGGCCCCCAAGCCGAGCGATCTCTGAACGTTTCGCTCTCGGTTTTTGGCTTTAGAGGGCATTCCCCGCAGGGGAATTGTGGTCGTGTCAGGTGGCTCTGAACGGAAATGGATTACGGTGCCCTGATCGAGAAAAAGCGCCTTCGCTGGGCTGAGCTTGAGCGTCTCATGGCCGAGCCTGATTTTTTTCAGGACGCGCGCCGGGCGGGCGGGTTGCTTCAAGAGCACAAGCGTTGCGGCAAATTGCTTGAGACTTGGGCCGAGTTGCGGAGCGTTGAGCAGAGGATCCGCGAGAACGAGGGGATCGCCGCCGGGGAAGATGAGGAGATGTCACTGCTGGCTTCCGAGGAGCTTCCGGGGCTCAGGGCTCGTCTCGCCGAGCTCCAGACTTCGGTGCAATACGCCTTGTTGCCCCGGGATGAAACGGAGGATCGCGATGCTCTGGTGGAAATCCGGGCCGGAACTGGTGGGGACGAGGCTTCCCTGTTCGCGGGGGATCTGACTCGGATGTATCAGCGGTTTGCCGAGGAGCGGGGGTGGAAAGTGGAGCTCATGGAAACCAGTCCTTCGGAAGTGGGTGGTTTTCGGGAGGTGGTTTTCCGGGTTTCCGGCGAGGAGGTTTTCCGCTCGTTGAAGTATGAGAGCGGCGTGCACCGCGTGCAGCGCGTCCCGTCCACGGAAACGCAGGGGCGGATCCACACCTCGACGGCCACCGTTGCGGTCATGCCGGAAGCGGAGGAGGTGGATGTCGAGTTGCGTCCCGAGGATCTCCACATCCAGGCGACTCGTTCCGGCGGTCCCGGGGGGCAGCACGTCAACACCACGGATTCGGCGGTTCAGGTCACCCATTTGCCGACTGGCATCATGGTGAAGTGCCAGGATGGACGGAGTCAGCACAAGAACAAGGAGAAAGCCCTGACGATCTTGCGATCCAAACTTCTGGAGGCGCGGCAGCGTGAGGAGGCGCAGAAGTATTCGGAGCATCGGCGCAGTCTCATTGGCAGTGGCGGACGCGAGGAGAAAATCCGCACCTACAACTTTCCTCAGAACCGGGTGACGGACCATCGGGTGGGACTGACCTCACATTACTTGGAGGGGGTCATGAACGGAAAACTTGATGAATTTGTGGCCGAGTTGCAGAAGGCGGATATGGAGGAACGGCTCAAGGAGGCCGGACTCAACGAGGGATGACGACGATTCTCGACGCACTGCAGAAGGGCACTGGTTATCTTGAGAAGCATGGGGTGGAGAGCGCCCGGCTCAACATGCAGCATCTTTTGGCCACGGTGCTCGGCTGTCGACGGATGGATCTCTACGTGAATTTCGACAAAGTGCTCGAGGAAGCGCGTCTGGAGCGGCTTCGCGATTTGATGAAGCGTCGGGCCCAGGGCGTTCCGTTGCAGCACCTGGCGGGAACCGTGGAGTTCCTCGGGCACGAGTTTTCGTGCGATGAAAGGGCTTTGATTCCGCGCCCGGAGACCGAGGAGTTGGTGGGGGTGCTGTTGAAGCGGGCTTGGGTGGAAAAGGCGCGGATTCTGGACATGGGGTGCGGGAGCGGAGTCATCGGGCTCTCGCTCGCCGCGCATTTGGCCGCCCAGGGCGTGGAAGTGGTTCTCGCAGACTTGTCACGGTTGGCGCTGGACCTTGCCAGGGAAAACGCGGCCCGTCTCGTGCAGAAGCTGGAGGGCGCGGATTTGCGATTCGTGGAAGGGGATCTCTTTGCCGCGGTCTCCGGGGAGTTCGATGCGATTGTGGCGAACCTGCCGTATCTCTCGGTCCAGGACTTGGCCGAAGTGAGCCGGGAAGTCCGGCACGATCCCGAGATGGCTCTGGTAGGTGGCGAGCGGGGCACCGAATTGATGGAGCGCTTCCTCGGTGAATGTCCGGCGCGCCTGAGGCCCGGCGGGATGGTGGCGATGGAGTTCGGGGCCGGTCAGGAAGAGTTGTTGCGAGAAGTTGCCCTTTCCCGCGGATTGCGCGACATCTCGATTCTTCGGGACCTGCAAGGGATGCCGCGGTTTCTCTTGGCCTCGGCTCCCTGACCTAGGGCCGGACGATAGTTTCGACAACCATGATGGAGAAATTGATTATTGAGGGTGGAGTTCCGTTGAGCGGACGCGTCGGCATCAGCGGTTCCAAGAACTCTTCCCTGCCGATTCTGGCGGCCACTCTGTTGACGGACGAGCCGTGTGTGATTCGCCGGGTGCCGGACGTGAGCGATACGCATTACATGCTCGGCATTTTGCGGGCGATGGGAGCGGCTGTTGACCGGGCCAGCGGCACGGTGACGGTCCGTGCGGAAACGCTAACCTCTTCGGAGGCTCCCTACGATCTGGTGCGGAAGATGCGCGCTTCGGTCTGCGTCCTGGGGCCGTTGATCGCCCGGTTGCGAAAGGCGACGGTCTCTCTGCCCGGCGGTTGCGTGATCGGTGACCGTCCGATCGATCTGCACTTGCGCGGATTTGAACGGTTGGGGGCCGCGATTCGGGTCGAGGGAGGCAACGTGATCGTGGAGGCTCCGGAGTTGACTGGCCGAGAAGTCAACCTCCGTGGCAAGCATGGCTCGACTGTGTTGGGAACCGACAACATCATGATGGCGGCGACCTTGGCGGAGGGGACCACGATCATCGACGGAGCGGCGGCCGAACCGGAAGTGGTCGATTTGGCCGAGTTTCTGATCAAGATGGGCGCAAACATCGAGGGGGCGGGCACGCCGCGGATTGTGATCCACGGGGTCAAGAAGTTGGGGGGCGCGGACCACACCGTCATCGCGGACCGGATCGAGGCGGGAACCTTTCTGGTGATCGGTGCCTTGGCGGGTGGAGGGGAGGGAATTGTGCTGAAGCGGACCCGGCCGGATCATCTGGAATGCGTCACCAGCGTGTTGCGTCGTTGCGGGCACGAGGTGGAGATTTCCGGGGACGAGATGCGGGTCCGGCCGGGGAAAACGATCCGCGGAAGCAACATTGAAACCGAGGCTTATCCGGGCTTTCCGACCGACATGCAGGCGCAGATGGCGGCTCTCTTTTGTCTGACCCCGGGGATCAGCGTGATCACGGAGACGATTTTTCCGCAACGGTTCATGTATGCGGCGGAGTTGAATCGGATGGGGGCGGACATCCGCTTGGAAGGGGCCACGGCGGTGGTGCAGGGGGTGGAGCGCTTGAGTGGGGCGCCGGTCATGGCCAGTGACTTGCGGGCCTCGGCCGCCCTGGTCCTGGCGGCTTTGCGTGCCGAGGGGAAAACCGAGATCAACCGCGTGTATCACATCGACCGCGGGTATGAGATGCTGGACGAGAAATTGATGGATTTGGGGGCGCAAATCGAGCGTCGCCAAACCTGAAATGGAGAAAATCCTCAAGAAGGCTGAAGAATCTGCGTCTGAGTGCTTCTAACAGGTGTAGCAAAAAAACACCGAACCGCATCAGACCTATGATTGTCTTGCCAGCAAACCTTGACCTGACGGCCGACCAAGCGGCGTTGGAAGCCAAAATCGCCCGCGAGCGCTTGGATCGGCGCGGCGACATCCTGCTCCGGTATTTGAACCAGATTCGGGCGGCTCATGAACTGGGGGAGAACTCCTTGACCACCACTTGTTTGGCCCATGAAATCGACTGGATTTCCCGGGAACTGCGCGAGCGTGGATTTGAGGTGGCTTCTGAAGTCCATTTGATGCATGGTCAACTCACCATCAGATGGCCGGAACGTCCGTAAGGGGGCGTCGGGCTTTCTGAGGAGATTTGAGTCATTGATCGAACAGAGTTGCCCGTCAGGCACTCTGTTATTGCCGAGCGGATGGGAGGACAGGAAGACCAGAACCGAAACGGGTTGGCACCCGGAATGCCGCCGGCGCAAGCAGGGTTTACTCCCCTGTTCGTGGCGCTTTCTCCTGCCGAGCTGGGGGCGCGTCTGCCCCAGTTTGAAGTTCTCGAGTTGCTCGGGCAGGGGGGCATGGGAGCGGTTTACAAGGCCCGCCAACCCCGGCTCGATCGTTTCGTCGCCATCAAACTTCTCCCTCCTCTGCTGGACGAGGATGTCCACTCTTTCGGGAAGCGCTTCGAACGCGAGGCGCGGGCCATGGCCCAGCTCAACCATCCCAACATCGTCACGGTTCACGATTTTGGCGAGACCGAAGACGGGTTGCGTTACTTTGTCATGGAGTATGTGGACGGCACGGACCTTCACAAGGCCATCGCCTCCCGCAAGGTCACGGCGGCCCACGTCCTCGCTTGGGCACCGCAGATTTGCGCCGGGCTCAGCTACGCCCACGGCCAGCACCTGGTTCACCGGGACATCAAACCCGCGAACATTCTCATCAGCAAAGAAGGCCAGGTCAAGGTGGGGGATTTCGGGTTGGCCAAGCTCGTGGGGGCCAGCCGGGACATGTCCCTGACGCAGAGTCAGGTTTCCATGGGCACCCCCGATTACGCGGCTCCCGAGGCGATGCGCGCCGGTGCCAATGTGGATCAGCGGGCCGACATCTATTCCTTCGGCGTGGTGCTGTATGAAATGCTCACCGGCGTTGTCCCACGGGGAGCGTGGAAGGCTCCATCCGCCCTCTGCCCGGTGGATCCGCGGCTCGACAGGATCGTCATCAAGGCCATGCAACCGGATCGGGAGCATCGCTACCAGCGCATGGCGCAGATTGCGGAATCCTTGGAAGAGGTGAAGCGCAATCCCGAACCGCCTGCCGCGGAGCCGATCCTGAAGGCGGTTCCCGTGCCGGAACCGGTCACCACTCGAAAACGGACGCACCCCGCCACCGTCGCCTTCGTCGCCTTGGCCAGTGCGGCGGCGGTCGTGGCCGGCATTCTTTACGGAGCTTCTTTCTACAGCAAATCGAACGGAGGCAAGCCGATTTTCCTCCTCAGTCCTCTCCCTGCACCGGTGAGCCCCCGACCCGGAACCGGTGGCCCCGTCGAGCCGACGGCGCCGCAAAAGGTGGCGGATGGATCGAAGGGAGCGGCCGGGGGAATCAAGGCAGCGGTTCCGGACCCCTCTCCCGAGACGCAAAAACCGCCCGAAGTCAAGGATGGCTGGGTTTCCTTGCAAAGTGCCAGTGGAAGCGGAGTGGAGCCTCCAGGGCAGGGTTGGGCGGCTTCGCTGGATGATCTGGTTTACAACGGCAAAGGTCGGAGCGGCGTCGGCAGCCGTCTGTTTCTGGGGCCTCCCCCTCCGGATGTGGATTATGAATTCCGGATGGAGGTGGTGGAGGGTGGACTGACGCATCCGCTCGCCGTGCGGTTGCCGGTTGGGAAGAACAGCGCGCATGCCGTCTTCGGCGTCAGCGCACCCGGAGGAAGCCGGGAACGGTTCGCTGGTTTGGCGCTGTCGGGTTCGCCGGATCCGGGGCATCCGGGAAATCCGAGCCGACACCAGATCGAGGAGCCGAAAGGTGAATCCTGCCGCATCGTGCTCCGGGTGGTTCGAAAAGGACCGCTGACCGGGATCGAGGCCACGGTGAACGGTCAGTTGGCGATTGCCTGGGCCGGAAACCCCTCGGAATTGGCGGAGACGGATTCCTTCCGCGGGGCTGGAGCCAAGAAATTGATTGGTCTGTCCGCGAGCCATCCGTTGAGTCTGCACGGGATCGATTGCCGGGCGGTGCCTCCGGGGACTTGGTTGACCCACGAGGACGATCTGCCGCCGACGCCGACCTTGAGCCGGCCGCCCGCGTCGACTTCGGCCCCTGCACCGGTGCCGGAAACGCCGCGGGCCAAGCTGGAGAGCCGGATCGCGGAGCTGCGCGTCCGCTACGAGGGCATGGAGAAGGACGTGGCCCGCTCGGGGTTTGACCGGAACATGGCCACCTTGCGCGAGAGCTATCAGGCGGCTCTGAACCGGACCATTGATGAATCCGGCGGCAGCCTGGCGATCTCGGCTTCGGCGCAGCGGGAATTGATTCGGATCCGGGAGAAGGGGCCGATTGAGCCGGTGGATCCGCCCGAGATGCCCGAGGTGGTCCGCAAAATGCGGGAGGTCTACCGCTCCACGGTCAGGGGTTTTGAATCCGAATTGAACCTGGCCACCGCGCCCATTCTTCGGGAACACCTCGCGGCGGTGCAGGGATTGACGACCGATCCGGCCTGGAAAGAGCCGCTGCTGGGGAAATTGATTCAGGCCGAGACAGGGCGGTTGGAGAGTCGGTTGCGCGATGTTCTGGCGGCCTCGGCGGCTTCCGCGCTGTCTCCAACGGCTTCGGCGGCTCCGGCTCCGGTTCCCGACCCAAACCTGCCGGTCCTGACGCGTCCCCCGTTCCCGCCATCCAGGCCACAAGTGAAGGGTTCCTTGGTTCTGCTGCCGAGGGGGCGTGACGATGTGATTCCGAAGGAGATGGTAAGCATTCCCGGGGGGCTGAACGGAAATGTCGTCGACATCGCCGTCGGAGAGTCTCTCATCGTGGCTCTCAAGAGCAATGGCCGGGTTTCGGTCTGGGGAACCGGGGTGACCGACGCGCTTCGCGAAGAGCTTGAGAAAGTCGACAGGGTTTCCCGGGTGGTGCTCGCGCAGCGGGGCAAGTTTGGACAGATTGCCCTCTTGTTGGAGGACGGGCGATTGAAGAGCAAGGCGTTGGGAGTGGTGGCCACCGGTCTGCCGGAGCTGGAGGCGGCGACGGCAAAATTCACCAACTTGGTGGATGTCGCGGTCACGCCGGTGGGCGGCGTCGGGTTGGACCGTGAAGGGAACCTGTTGCCCTGGGGCGTGTTCGCCGCGTTTCCGGGGATGCCGGGAAAGGTGATGCAGTTGCGTCCGGCCGGAGTCGGGGTGGTTGCGCTTGGGACCGATGGGATCCCGGTGTATCTGACCGCTTCACCGCTTCCGCCCGGACTTTCGGTGGGACAGCCGGTGCAGGACATCCAGTTCGGCTTTCAGGAAGAGACCGGAGCCATCGTCCGCACCCCGGACGGACGGCTCCAGACCGGGGGTTCGTTTGCCGCCCTGGCGAAGGATTTGGATGCGCTCACCAAAAATTCCGTGGTCCGCCGCGTGGAGGCCGGGGATCAGGGGATCGCGCTGCAAACGCAAGACAACGGGTGGCGATTTTTGGGGGCGGGGTTCGATTCCGATTTGGAAAAGAAACTTTCTGGTTGCTCGCGGGTTCTAGTTTCGAGGACTTTTGTCGCGGGACTGTTGCCTGAGTGAAATCAGGCCCAAGATCGCTGCCTCCGTTGTCGTGTATTCCTTCAAAATGAACGTGAACTCTTGCGTGTTGGGCCGGGCTCTTTTCGGGGTCCTGCTTTCGTTCTCGGTCGTCGCCCACGCGGCGGCACCTTTCGGTTCCCCGGCTGGGTTTGATCCCGCGAAGGCGGCGGAACGCCTGGACGCTTTGGTGGATGCAAAGTTGAGGGAGCAGAAGATTGAGCCGAACGCGGAAATCGACGACGCCACCTTTCTCCGCCGAATCTACCTGGATGTCATCGGGCGCGTGCCGACGTTGGAGGAGGCCGAGGCGTTCCACAAAGAGGCCGCAGCGGCGCCGAAACACCGGGGGCAATTGATCGATCGCCTGCTCCGCTCCGAGGGTTACGTCTCCCACTTTTACAACTTCTGGGCGGACATCCTCCGCATCAATCAGAGCCTCGGCTCCGGGGCGGCAGAGGCGGAAGCCGCCTACCAGTTGTGGCTCAAGGATGCGCTGAGGGACAATTTGCCTTACGACGATCTCGTTCGTCAGTTGGTCTCCGCTCGCGGGCAGATCTGGGAGAACGGAGCGGTCGGCTATTACCAGCGGGATCGCGGAATGCCGCTCGACAACATGTCCAACACGGTCCGCATTTTCCTGGGGACCCGCCTGGAGTGCGCCCAGTGCCACAACCACCCGTTCGACAAGTGGACCCAAATGGATTTCTACCGGATGGCTGCGTTCAGCTACGGCATGACCGCCAACGAATACGCCAGTGAGAATCGCAACGCGATGCAGCAAAAAGTGCGGGAAGATCGCTTGCAAGCCTATCGGCAGGCGGTGGGCGTGCCGAATTTTCCGGTGTTGTCGCGTCCGGAAGACATCGACCGGATGATGACCCGGGAGCGGGAGCGTGGTCGGTTGGAGATCAGCTTGGCCCGATTGGGAATGAGCGAGCCGCAATTTCGCGAGACAGCGGGGCGCGGAATCGCCGCGATCCAGGCGTTTGATCAGAAGGTTTCCTCCCTGCGTGAGGCGGAGGGGGAGCTTTACCGCCCCATCCGGTATGTTTCGGCCGTGGAACGTCCTCGGGACCTGAAATTGCCGCACGATTACCAGTATGCCGATGCCAAGCCGTTCGCCAAAGTCGGGGCCAAGAGCATGTTCGGGGAAGCCTTGGAAGTGGCTCAGCCGGGGGCGGGAACGATCGATGCGTATGCGCAATGGCTGACGTCGTCCAGCAATCCGGCCTTCACCCGGGTCATTGCCAACCGGATGTGGAAGAAAGTGTTCGGGGCTGGCGTCTTTGAACCGGTCGATGAGATCACGGATCAGATGTTCATCCCGAACCCGGAGTTGATGGGGGCGTTGGAGGCTCTCATGAAGGAGGTCGGTTACGATCTCAAAACGTATCTGGGTGTCTTGTTCCGGACAAGGGCCTATCAGCGGGCGGCCGATGCCAACGAGATTGTCATGGGTGCGCCCTACTATTTCCAGGGGCCGCTCCTTCGGCGGATGTCGGCGGAACAGATTTGGGATTCGATCGTGGGGCTTGCGTTGCCGCAGGCCGACAGTTTCCGGCCCCGTCTCAAGGGGCAACTTGCCGCCATCGATCGGGTCCGCTTGATCTACGAAAGTCTCTCGGAGCGGAACGAGGAGGAGTATATCGCCTTGGTGAACGAGGTTTCCGCGGCGATTGTGGAGATGAGGCCCGAGCAGGAGGCGACCCGACAAGCCATCGTGGCCGCCCGGAACGCGGGGAACGAGGAGGAACTGCGGGCCAAGCGCATGGAACTGAGTCGGGTCGATCGGAAGGTGAGGGACACCATCGCCGAGGTGGCCTACACCCGTCTGCAACAGCAGGTCAAGCCGGAGCAATTGCTCGCCGCTCTTGGAATGAACGAGAAGCGGGCTGATGAGATGGACGTGGCGATGTCGGGAACGGGTGAAGAGGAGGGGGTGGTGTTGACCAGTCTGCCTCGCCCGGAGCTTCCGGAACCTCCGGCCGGGCTCGACAAGAATGGGCAGAAGCAGTGGCGCACCCGGATGAAGGGTGAGCTTCAGGTTTACGGCGGTTTGGTCAGCGGAATGGCCCGGGCATCCGAACTGGCGTCGCCGGCGCCGCGCGGGCATTTCATGCGCGAGTTCGGGCAGTCGGACCGCGAGGTGATCGAGAACGCCAACACCGCCGCTTCGGTGCCGCAGGCGCTGAATCTTCTGAACGGGCCCGTGGTCGAGGCTTTGGTGAATCCGTTTGCTGTGTTTGGCCGGAGGCTTTCGACGGCAACCAGCCCTGAGGAAACAGCGCAGTTGATTTTTCAGGCCATGTTGACCCGGCCACCGACGGCGGCCGAGATTGGCATGGTCCGGGAAGAATTGCAGCGTGATCCCAGGGAAGGCACCGAGGGAGTCATCTGGGCCTTGCTCAACACCCGCCAGTTTCTTTTCATCCGCTGACTTGTTTCCGATCTCACCCTTCTTCATTCTGAATTTGCTCTTATGAATTCCCTTCGCCACCAGGACGAGTTCACCCGTCGCCGCTTCATGGAAGGCACTGCCAAAACCTTTCTCGGGGTTGGCGCGCTCGGCCTTGCCTTGCGTCCGGGAGCCAGCCAAGCTGCGCTTGGGCCCGGCATCCCGATCCCCGCGCGTCTCGGGGCGGCCAAGCATGTCATCTACCTCTACATGAACGGCGGGATGACGCACCTCGACACGTTCGATCCGAAGCCCGGTCACGAAAATCAGGGAACCACGCGGGTGATCCCGACCAATGTCGATGGCATTCGCCTGTCCGAGTATCTACCCTCGTTGGCCCGGCATGCCGACAAGATGGCCATCGTCAATTCCCTGACATCCACTGCTGGCGCCCACCAGCAGGGGAACTACCTCATGCACACCAGCTACGAGGAGCGGGCCACGGTTCGTCACCCGGGAATCGGTGCTTGGTTGCTCAAGTTTCACGGTCGACTCAATCCCAATCTGCCGGGTTCGGTGTTCGTTGGGAACGACAGCCGCAACAACGGTGGCGGCGGCTTTTTCGAACCGGAATACGAACCTCTGGCCATCAGTGATCCCAATGGAGGTCTCAAGAACTCCCGGATCCGCGGGATGAGTCCGGAGACGTTCTCTCACCGGCTCGGCCTGGCAAACCGTTTCGATGCCGAGTTCCAAGAGCGCTACGATTTGCGCCAGGTGCGTGCCTATTCCCAGATGTATGACGAGGCGGTGCGCATCATGGGCAGCCGGGATCTCGCAGCTTTTGACTTGTCCAAGGAAGCGGATGCCACGCGCGAGCAATACGGCAAGGATGCGTTCGGTCAGGGATGTCTTCTCGCGCGCCGTCTGATCGAACACGATGTCCGGGCCGTCGAGGTGACGTTCGGAGGTTGGGACATGCACAACAACGTGTTCGTTTCGGCCCCGGAGCGTTGCGCGATCCTGGACAAGGCCCTTGCGGCGTTGCTTTCCGACCTCCAAGTGCGCGGCAAGCTCAACGAGACCCTGGTTGTCCTCACCACCGAGTTTGGTCGGACGCCGCGGATCAATCAGAACGAGGGGCGCGATCACTACCCGAAGGCCTTCAGCTCCGTCCTGATGGGGGGCGGCGTCAAGGCCGGTCTCGTCTACGGCAAGACCGATGCCGGCGGCGAGGAGGTGGTGGAAAACCCGGTGACCATCCCGAATTTCAACGCCACCATCGCCCACGCGCTCGGGCTGCCCCTGGAAGCTGTGCTTTACAGTCCCAGCAAGCGGCCTTTCACGGTTGCGGACAAGGGCAAGCCGGTGTTCGATCTTCTGGCCTGATCTTTCCGGGACCGCCGCGGCAGGTGGGCCTCATCGTATGCCTCGCCGCAAGACACCCAAACGCAAGGGCAAGCCGTTGCGGCCGCCGGCCAAGCGTTACCGCACGCACGTGCTCAATGCGCAGCTCGATGAGGCTTACCGCGCCTTTTGCGGGGAGGGTCTCACCTTGGTCAAACAGAGATTGGAAACCGATTCTTCTCCCTTGGCCCAGGCGTTTCTTCTGGCGCTCCGCATCGAGTGCGTGAATCGCAGGGCCAAACGCCGCAAGAACCGGGCTGAGGCTCAACTTTACCGGGAGAAACGGCAGCTCATCCGCGCCTTCATCGCGCACGGCATGGCCCACGGCTATGACCTGAGGCGGGCGGAGTCTGCTGAGCCGGGGCAGCCGCATGTTCTCTATGTCTATCTTCCGGGCTGTGAACAGATCTCCTGGCACGCTTCCCTGGAAGGAATCGATTTGCCTTCGGATGAGAGAGGTTGGGACGGAAAATCTTGTTCGACGCTGCGCAAGCTCGAAGACGCGATCCGGCGCTGTTTCGCGGGCGGGTCGTTGGGGGATCAGCGGGCTGTTCCCACGCACCAGAGTGCTTGATGCGTGCGGATGAAGAGCTGGCCGTCCGACGGCACCGGTGAGGAGTTGGTTTCTTCTCCCAGGTCGTTTTGGGCGACGATCTCGAGCTTTTCGGGCGTGGCCCGGAAGACCACGGTATCCCCGGCTTGGCTCAGCGCATAGATGTGATCTCCGGAACGGAGGAACGATCCCCAGGACTTGCCGGCTCCGGGAAGACGTTCTTCCCAGAGCGTCTTTCCCGTCTCCATTTCGAGGCAGTAGGCGATGCCGCCGGAGTTGTGGTAGTAGTAGTGTCCGTCTTTGACCACTCCGGTGCCGATCCCTCCGTTGTGCCGGACCCGTTGCCAGAGCCGGTGCGTTTGGGTCACGTCGGAGGATCCACCTGTCCGGACAGCCATCGAGTTGCCGTAGTAACCGCCGGTGGTGAGAACCAAGCCATCGGCCGCGACGGGCGATGCATAGACCAGCGGGTTCAAGCCGGCGCAGCTCCAGAGTTCCTTGCCGGACCCGGGGTCGAACGATTTCAGCAAAAAGG
>QQNE01000103.1 GCA_003402735.1 Verrucomicrobiota bacterium | reverse complement strand
GCTCGCGTTGGCGAAGGCGGCGAATCAGCTCTCCATTCTTCCAGGCACGCTGATGCCGATGAGCGGAAGCACGCTGCGGACGGATGACCGACTTTGGGCTTGGTGGACCCATGCGGCGACTGCTCCGGATCAACTGCGTCAGAGGATCGCATTTGCCCTCAGCGAGATCCTGGTGGTGTCGGACCGCAGCGGGGCTCTGCGCAACTATCCCAGCGGTGTGGCCAACTACTACGATCTGCTGGTCAAGCACAGCAACGGGAACTATCGGAACCTGCTCGAGGAGGTGACCCTCAATCCCGTCATGGGGATCTGGTTGACGATGGTGCGGAGCTCCAAGGAGCGGCCGGATGAAAACTATGCGCGCGAGGTGATGCAGTTGTTCAGCATCGGTCTGGAGCATCTCAACCGCGATGGCACCTTCAAGAGAGACGGCACTGGCAACGCGATTCCAACCTACACTCAGGCCGAGATCAACGAACTGGCCAGGGCTTTCACCGGCTGGACTTTTGCGGGTTCGGGTTCGTTTACCTGGACGACCCAGACTGATACGATCCATCCGTTGGTGTCCTTCGAGGCTCAGCACGATCGCGGTAGGAAGGTGATTCTGGGCGGGGCCACGCTCTCCGCGGGTCAGGCGGCTCCCCAGGACATCTCCCGTTCCCTGGATGTGATTTTCGCTCATCCGAATGTGGGTCCATTTGTTTGCAAGCTGCTGATTCAGCGGTTGGTGAAGAGCAATCCGAGTCCGGCTTATGTTTACCGGGTCGTCTCGAAGTTTGAGAACAACGGGAGGGGGGTGCGTGGGGATTTGGGCGCCACGGTCAAGGCCATTCTTTTGGACCCGGAGGCGCGGAACCCGTCGAGCGCTCCCGGCGACGGAAAGCTGAGTGAACCGGTCGTGCGCCTCACCAGACTGTTGCGAGCCCTTGCTGCTCCGCCGTCCAGCAACCCTCCGGTGATGGGACGTTATCTGGTGGCTAACCCGCTCGATGAATTCAGCCAGTCCCCGTTGCAGGCTCCCACGGTGTTCAACTTCTTTCTGCCTGACTACGCGCCTCCGGGCTTGATACCCAGTGCCGGCTTGGTGGCGCCCGAATTCCAGATCACCACGGAATTGACCGCCGTGGATACGGCCAATTTCTTCTTCGATTCGGTGGCCAGCGGAGTGCGTAGTTCTTCGGGACCTCGGTTGGCGTTGGATCTTTCCTCGCTCGAAGGGGCCTGGACGCAACCGGATGCCCTGTATGCCCGTCTCGAGAAACTGCTGTTGTGTCGGCCGATGTCCGCGCAGTTGCGCAGTGCTCTGGACAAGGTGCGGGCGGCCAATGCGACTGGGGCGGAGGGAGTCCGTGCCCTGTTGCAGGTGCTGCTGTCCACTCCGGAGTTCACCGTCGATCGCTGACAGATCTCACCCGCCCAGATAGCTCCGCTCACCATGAATCCTTCCCAACGTCCCAACCGCCTGACGAGGCGCCAGTTTTTGGGGGCATCCGCCTGTTCAGGCATGGGGACGGCGGGATTGCTCCACACGATTCTGGCCCTCCGGAGTTTGAACGCGCAGACCATCGATGGCCTTCCGGCGGATGCGCCCTACAAGGCTCTGGTTTGTGTCTTCCACTATGGTGGGAACGATTCCAACAACCTTCTGATCCCCCGCGAATCGTCCGCTCACCAGAAGTATCTGGCCAACCGGACCGTGATCGGCCTGCCGCTCTCGGGCATCCTGCCGCTCAATTCCCTGAACGACAGCGGTTTGGATCTCGGCCTTCACGGGTCCATGGGCGGTTGCCAAACTCTCTACAACCAGGGAAACCTGGCACTGCTGGCCAATGTCGGCACCTTGATTGCCCCGATCACCCTCGCGGATTATCGCAACCGCACCGCGGCCATTCCGGACAACCTCTTCTCTCACAGCGATCAGCAAATCGCCTGGCAGACCAGTGCCTCCACCATGAGCGCCGCGCACAGTCAGACCGGATGGGGCGGCAGGTTGGCAGAGGCCCTCATGGCAGGTCAGGAGCGCCAGTCGATTTCCATGCTGATTTCGATGAGCGGCACCAACTTCTTCCAGGTTGGCAAGACCATGTTGCCGTTTCGCCCGGGACCGGGAGGAACGCCGACCTTCAAATTGGGGCAGAGCGGGCGCGCGCAAGACGTGACTCGTTATGCAGCTTTTCGCAGTGTGCTGGACACCGAGCACGCCAACCTCATGGAGGACGCGTTTGCGGATCTCTCGAACAAGTCAATCCTCGAGGCTGACACGATCAACGCCGCCCTGCAGGGCACCGGCAGTTTTCCGACGATTCCGAACTCCGATCTGGGCAACCAGCTTCGGACCGTCGCCAAGTTCATTCAGGCGTCCGGACCGCTCGGGATGCGGCGCCAAATTTTCTTCGTGAGCAACGGCGGGTATGATCTGCACGGAGATTTCATCGCTCCCCACGCCCAGTTGATGGGGGGAGTCAGTGCCGCACTGAAGGGTTTTTACGATGCCTTGGGCAGCATCGGGATGAACAATTCGGTCACCACCTTCACGGCATCGGACTTCAACCGGACCTACGATTCAAACGGCCGTGGCTCTGATCACGGGTGGGGCGGGCATTACCTGGTCATGGGCGGGGCGGTCCGTGGTCAGCGCATCTACGGAAGCTATCCCGATCCTGACATCCTCTCCGGAAACAATCCGCTGGATACCGGGCGCGGTCGTTGGGTGCCGACTCTGGGGGTCGATCCTTATGCTGCGACGCTCGCCAAGTGGTTCGGGCTGCCCTCCAGTCGGATGAGCGATGTTTTTCCCAATATCGGGAACTTCGATGCCGATATCGGGTTCCTGAATGGGTGAGGTGGTCGGCTTGTGAGGCGAAGCCGTGTCATGTTGTTTTTGTGGGTGGGGGCGGGTCTTCTCGCGCTCATCGTCTTTGTGGGGAGGGTCTCGGGTCCGGGTCGTCCAGGCGTGCCGGCCTGGCTGGCGCTTCGCGGGCCTTGGCAGCCCATGAATCATCCCCTTCAACCCGGGGACCCCATTTTGCAGGTTCCGGGTCCGCTGCCGGATCCATTGGCCGGGCTGGCACCATCTCCCCTCAACGCGTTTCTCAAGCCCGGGCTCACCCCGAGGGAACAGACGGACATCATCGGGCAGCTTCTTTTGGATTATTGGAGCAATCTGCACAGCCTTCCCACCGGCACTTGGGAGGAGACCTGTGCCGCCCTGGCCGGGGAGAACGCGAAGCAGATCGCCTTCGTCGAGCGCGGGCACCCAGCCTTGGCTCGTGACGCTTTCCGTCCCGCCGCAGATGCCCCCGGCATTCACATCCACGTGATTTCCGCGAGTGGAGGCATGTTCCAGCTGATCCATGATGGGCCGGACCACAAGCCGTTCACCGACGACGATCAGATTCGGAATTTCCCCGAGGATTTGGAGTTCTAAGGATCGGAGCGTTCAGCGCGATCGCTTCTCCAGGGCAGCACTGAAAGCGCCATCAAATCCGTCGATCCAGGGCTTGACCGACGATTGGGAGACGAGGCGAAAGTCCGGGTGTCTCCCCAGAAACGCTTCCACCACCTCTTCGTTTTCCTCCCGGTCCAGGCTACAGGTGCTGTAGACGAGCAGACCGTTCGGTGCCAGATGACCGGCAAGCCGCTCCAGCAGGGAGAGTTGGGTGACTTTGAGTTTGCCGAAGTCCTCCGGTTTCAATCGCCAGGGCACATCGATCCTGCGCCGAATCACGCCGGTGTTGCTGCAGGGGACGTCGAGGAGAATCCGGTCGAAGCGAGCCGACTCAAGACTTGGGGAGAGCGTTTCCAGCCAATCCTGTTGGGCGATCTTGACGACGGAGTCGCAGCGCAACCGTCGCAGGTTTTCCCGAAGTTGGACGACTCGGTCCGCGCTTTGGTCGGTCGCGAGAATCCGTGCGTCCGGTGCGGACTGCACAATGGCCAAGGTTTTGCCGCCCGGTGCGGCACAGGCATCGAGCACGGTGGCCTCGGGGAAAACCGAGAGATGATTCACGGCGCCTTGGGTGGAGGGATCCTGAGCATAGGCCCAACCCTCCTCCAGCCATTGCCGGGGGATCGGGCCCTCGGCGCGAACGTAAGACGGAAAACCGGGAACCGGGCAGACCTGGGCACTGCCAAAGTCCGGCGTCACTCCGGCCGGCAGATGGAGGCGCAGGTAGACTGGAGCGGGCTGCAGATTCCATTGGGCCAGCTTGCTGCTGTCGTCCGGTCCGAATTGCGCGATCCAGCGCTTCCACAAAAAAGCGGGGACAGACCAACGGACATCCGCAGGAAGCTCGGGCCAAGTGGATCGGATGGGGTCCGCTTCGCGAATCGCGCGTCTCAGGACGGCATTGACCAAGCCCTTGGCGCGTCCGGCGAGGGCCACGGTTTCGCTGACCACGGCATGAGGGGCTCCGTCGAGCAGGAGGAGTTCCACCAGACCCATCCGAAGCAGGCGCCGGGTCAAGGCGTCCGGGCGGTCCCGCACGAGCGTGGAGATGAGATGATCAAGCAGACGTTGGTGCCGGATCACAGCGTAAACCAACCGCTGCAGGGCGGCGCGGTCTCTGGGGTCGAGACGCAGGCGAGAGGAGGTTTGTTCCAGCAAATCCGCCGCGAACGAGCCGGACTGTTCCCAGTCTCGGAGCAGCAAGGATGAGGAACGGCGCAGAGCGAAGGCCACGGCGGGAGAGGAACGTCCCGTTAGTTGCGGGGAGCTGAGGGACGGGAGGGGGAGGCGGCGGCGACGAGCCGATCAGAAACCGCCGAACCGGTTTGAAGTGGGGTTCAGCAAGTCCGTGGGGGTTCCAACCCGGGGAAACGCCTTCAAGGTCAGGCTGAAGACGAGACCGAATTCATCGTTGCCCAGGTTGTCGCGGATCTGAGCGCCGAGAGCTGCGGTCCAGCTCGAAAGATCCCGGTGAATGGTGTATTGCTGCAGACGCAGGGAATCCGTTTCCGCCTCATAGAAATGGGCCGTGCCGAATCCCCAGTTGTCGTTGACCCGGGTGTAGGTGGAGAGGCGAGTGGTGTTGCTGTCGAAGAAAAATGGGTGATCTTCGAGGAAGAACTGACCGAGTGAGAAATTGAAATTGGGTTTCGGCTGGAACGTGAGGTAGCTGTTGACTTCGCTGAAGCCGTATTCGCCGCTCAGGGGCAATTGGGAGTCAACACTGGCGGTGAGCCAGGGCAATGGATTCCAGCGGAGCTCGTTGAAGAGGTTGGAGACCTCGCGACTGAACTCCGGGTCTTTGCCGTAGATATCCACGAAGCTGTTGAGGTCAAACCAGGGGAAAGTGCCCCCGTTGCGCTTGGTGAGGAGCCGGTTGTACATGCCAACTCGGACGATGTTCCAGTTCCGGAGGGCGTCGGTGGCGGTAAAACGGGTCACGTCGAGCGGGCGGTCCTTGGTGGTTGGAGCCAGGCGATCGATGGCCGGTAGGCTTTGGGACAGGTCGTCTGCAGCCAAGTAGGAGAATCGGCTGTAGGGTTGAAGGATGTGCCGCAACTGGTCCAGGCCGATCTTGCGGTTGCGAACCCCGGGGTAGGCCCTGGAAAGTTTAAATGACAAATCAACCCCCGCGTGCAGCGAGGGACGCTCCAGCGAATCGACGGATTCCAAGAGCTGACCATCCAATCCACGGGCGGTCACCGCGCTGTAATGGGTGTATCCGGCGCCGACCCGCGGAACCACGTTCAACCAATCCGCGAATTGCATCGGGCGAACCAGTTGTTGGAAGATGTCGAATCGATTGTATGACCGGTTGTCGATGGTCCGCTCGAGCTGGAGCAAAAGATCCTGCTGCTGAGCCCTGAGGAGGCTGACGGAGAGTTGCTCATCTGTAGCCCGCGCCTCCTGGCTCTGGAGGAAATTGACATCCGCCTTGGCCTTGGTGATGGAATCCTGGATGTTTAGGGTCTCGAACCCAGCCAAGTCTTCGGCCAACACCGAAAAGCTCGTGGTTCCTTCCAGGAACAAGCCGCCGTTGAAAATCGGCTGTCGGGTCAAATCGAGGGCCAGCTCCGGACTGCGTTCATCGGTGCGGTAGAAGTCGTTCAGCTCAAAGCGTCCCAGCAGACTCAAAGTGCCGCGCGGATGGTATTTGACCAAGTTGACGAGATTGTCCGGCTGAGGATCATAGCGGAATTCGCCCGGAAAGAAATCGAGGTAGAAAAACTGATCACTCAGTTTGTTGATATCGACATCCAAGTAGAGCGAGCTCTCCTCCGGGCCGGGAAGATAGACACGATGCTGAAAATTGAGGCGGTAACGGTCCGAATCGATCAGCTGGTTGCGAGGTCTGCCACCCGGAGTGACATTGGGTGTTTGGTCCTGGGCATAGTAGAACTGCACCCGTCCGAAGTTCGGTTGCCCACGAAAACGCATGGATTCCAGGTTGATCCCCCCGGCCACGCCACGAGCGGATCGGTAATCGAGCTTGGCCTTGGCCAGAGTGTGCTCACCGATCATGAAGCCGTATTGGTTGAGGCTGAAGGCACCCCAGGCATCGCTGTAACCTGGCATCACCATGTAACCGAGCTCACTGTTCACCGGCTGCACGAAGTAGGGGAAATAAAAGACCGGCACCTTCCCCACGTAGGCGGTGGCCCCGTGAAACGCGACGTAGCGGTCGGGATAGACCACAATCTTGCGGGCTTTGATCCGCCAGTTGGGCGTCTCACTGTCGTCAGTGGTCAGGAAGGCGGATTGGGCGCGGATCACGTCCACATTCTCCGAGGGCAACGTCACCTCACCGAGACTCAGGAAAAAGGAGTTGGCCCCGGTCTCCAGCTCGGTCGCCGTAATCTCGCCGGTGTTGATGTTGTAGACGGCTTCGTCCCCCCGCGAGAGGTTCCCGGGACGATAGATGGTGACGTTTCCGGACGCGAAAATGTCTCCGGTGCCCTGGTGATACTCGGCGCGGTCGCAATAGACGGTGGTTTCGCCATACTTGACGACCACGCTTCCCACGGCCCGAAAGACGCCGAGCGTCTGGTCATAGGTGGTCTGAAGACTCTCGATCTCCACCGAATTCGCGGTCGCTTCGGCACCCTTGATCAGCGTGTTCAGTTCCTGCGCTCCCGCCAGACCGAGCAGGGCTGGCAGCAGGATGAAAAGGATCGGTCGGAGGCTCAACATGAAGTGCGGTCGCGCTGGAAACCCTGACACCCTGATTGGCATTTAAGCAATCTGGAATTTCACCAGAGGATTCCCCTCCCACTCCTAGCAAGAGATTCGGTGAGCACCAATGAAAAAGAGAGCAAAATTCAGGGCGCAGCGGACTCCGGGGAAACGGATCCCCGCGCGCCGGGTCCTTTTGTCTCCACATCAAAAAATAGGGCTATTCGGATCCACGGCTGCGGACCCGGCAGATCCCTTGGTGGCTCGGTGCTCGCAGAAAATCGAGCAAACGCCTAGCCTCCTCGCTCCAATCCCTCTCCTCCGCGGAAGTCAACGCTTGACTGAGGTTGAGGTCTCCCCTGAAGACGAGATGGAATGCCCGTTTGATGTCGTCTCTCCGTTCCGCACTGATCCCGGCGCGTCGCAGGCCGATGGTGTTGAGTCCGAAAAGCTGGCTCTGCGCCCCCGCGATGACGTAGGGCGGCACATCCCGGTTCACAATGGCGTTTCCCTGGACCATCGCCAGATCACCGATCCGGGTAAACTGGTGAAAGCCGGCGCCGCCGCCGAGGAAGGCACGGTCGCCCACCACGACATGCCCTCCCAGGAGGCAGGCGTTGGCAATGATGTTGCGGTTCCCGATCACGGCATCGTGTCCGACGTGACAGCCCACCATGAAATAGTTGTCTGAACCGATCACGGTGGCGCTCCCTTCCTTGGCTCCCCGATGGACGGTCACGTGTTCGCGGAACTGGTTTCGGGCGCCAATTCGCAGGCTACTGGGGGTGGACGGGTCAAAGCTGATCGATTGGGGATCATCCCCGAGAACGGCCCCACGTCCCACGAGGCAATCTTCCCCGAGTTGCACGTTGTTGATCACTTGGGCATGAGCCTGGATGCGGCAGCCGGCGCCGATCTGGGCCTGGGACCCGATGATCGCGTAGGGACCGATCACGACTCCGGGACCCAGGCTGGCTCCTGACTCGATGATCGCGGTGGGGTGAATCTGAGTTTCCATCTGGCGATTCATAAAAGACCTGCCTCCCGAAAGCTGAAATAAGGGGGGGCGTCAACCGATGCGGCGCCGATGATGAGATGGTCCAAGAGCGGAACGCCCACCGTCTCGGCGGCGCGGGCGAGGCGGCGGGTCATCTCACGGTCCGCGCTGCTGGGGGAGGGATTGCCTGAGGGGTGATTGTGAACGAGCACGAAGGAGTGGGAGGAATGGGAGAGCGCCACCCGCAAAATCTCGCGGGGATGGGCCAAAGCTTCGTTGACGGTGCCGCGGGTGACTTCCTCAACCTTGATAAGGCACCGCCGGGTATCGAGGAGAATGAGGGTGATGCATTCCTGGGACAGGGCCCGCATGGAGGGCCCGAGGAAATCGAAGATTTTTTCAGGAGTGTCCAGAGCCATCCCAGGAATCTGTTCCTGGACCAGCCTCCGACCCAGCTCAAACGCGGCACAGAGCTGGGTCGCCTTGGCCATCTTGACTCCGGCAAACTGCATCAACTCGGCCGGAGAAGTCCTGGCCAAGCCCTGGAGCGACCCGCGATTTCGCAGGAGCTCGCGGGCGAGATCGACGGCGCTCTTCCCGGAAACACCGGTGCGCAGGAAAATGGCGATCAGCTCGGCGTTGGAAAGGGCGGCGGGTCCCAGGTTGGCGAGCTTCTCCCGAGGACGCTCGTCCGAGGGTAGCTCACGAATTCTGGGGGAAGGCATGGGGAGCCGGAGCTCAGAATGCAGTGACCGCTTTGTTCGCCTCCGCCATGCGCTTTTGGAACGCCTCGAACTTGGCGTCATTCTCGGGGCTCCGTTGTGGCCCTGTGGCCAGCCAAGCTTTGAAGTCGGCCTCGGCGCTTTTCATGCCCTCGAGCGCGGCCTTGAAGGCGGCTCCTTTGTCGGGACCGAGTTCCGCGACTTTCTTCTCGATGTTGGCCGGGGAAAGGCGGAGGGCCTCCTCCACCTCGCCGATGAAGGTCTCTGGGGTCTTGTCCTGCCCGGCACCGAGACGACCAATCACCGTCTTGCCATCGGAATCGAGGATCACGTAGGTGGGGTAGCCCTCGACCTTGAACTCTTCCTGCATGCGGCCGTTCCGAGCCTTGTATTTCTCCGGAACGATCTTTTCATTTTGGGGAAAATCGATCGTGACCAGCAGGAGGTTCTTGGCTGCGTAATCCTGCCACTCCTTTTTGGAATAGACAGCCTCGTCCATCAACTTGCACCAGCCACACCAGTCAGACCCGGTGAAGTTGAGAAGGATCGGCATCTTTTTCTCCCCGGCCAACTTGGTCGCGGCATCGAAGTCCATCGTCCATTTGCCGGGCTCGGCCCCGGTGGTGGCGACCTCGAGGGCGCTGGTGAATTGGGGAAGCGATGCGGCCATCGCGACGACGATGGCGAGGATGCGAAGAGAGGACTTGGGGGTCATAAAACGCAGGGGGTGCAATAACTGGGCAATTCCTCGCATGATTCCCGGAGGGACGCGAAGGATTTCTTTGGCGAAAAGTCCCGTGCGCTCTCAGCAGCGGCACTGATCCAGGAGATCATCCAGGAAGAAAGTGACCTGCTCCATGCCCTGCGAATGCGGTGTGTCGCTCAGGCCGATCAGGTTCTGACGGGCTTCCCGGAGCAGTTGCCGCGCGTGATGGACGGACCGCTCCAGCGCTCCCTCGTAGTCGGCGATGTTGGCGAGGGCGGAGAGGTCGAAAGGCTCCTTTTGCACGAGGAGACGGCAGAGTTTCTCCCTTTGCTTGTCCGTGGCCGCTTCCAACAGGTTCAAGATGGGAAGGGTGAGCTTGCCCTTTTCGAGATCGGTCCTCAGGGTCTTCCCAGCGGTGACCTCGTCCCCGACGAGATCGAGGCAATCGTCATAGATTTGGTAGGCGGTCCCCACGTTCCGACCGTATTGGGCCAAGTTTTCGCAGGTGGCATCGTCCGCGCCGTTGAGCATGGCCCCGAGTTCGCACGCAGTCTCGAAGAGTGCGGCCGTCTTCATCTCGATGATGCGGAAGTAATCCGACTTCGAGAGTTGCAGATCGAACCTGCGTTGGGTCTGCAGGATTTCGCCGGTGCAGACCTGGTTGGCGGACTGGGCAATCTTGCGAGCGATGCGTTTTTCCTCAAACTCCGTGGAAAGCATCAGGGCGTGGGCGAAGAGGCAGTCCCCGAGCAGCACACTGATCCCGTTGCCCCACTTTGCGTTCGCGGTCAGGAGGTCTCGCCGCTTCTCGGCCCCGTCGATGATGTCGTCGTGCACCAGGGTGGCGACATGGATCATCTCGAGGATGCTGGCCAAGCGGATGTGCGAATCCCCGACGCCCCCCGTGGCTCCACCGGCGAGGATGGCCAGGGCGGGCCGGATCCGTTTGCCACTCGTGCCGCACACGTAGGAGATGTAACCCTCAAGGGCGCGGTCAAAGTGCCGGACTTGGGACGCCAAATTCTCCTCCACTTGCCGGACTTCGGCGCGGATGAGATCAAATGGAAAGGTTTGCAGGTTCGCTTTCATGTTTTCCCCGCGGGTGCGGTTCTCGTTCATAAACTTGCTTACGCATGCCACGCTGGGGTGGGTTCGCTCCCTGTGCAATTCCCGTCGCCCGAGGGCAAGCGGAAAATGCAATCCCCATCGCCACACTCCCATTTCCGGCTTGCAAGGGGCCCGATTCGCAGGAAGAAGGCTGGATGGGAGGTCTCATCGTCAAGCCCCGGGCTCGCATATTCCACGGTCACGACTGGGTGTATGGCACGGAAGTCAAAAAGGTCTTTGGCGATCCGCAACCTGGGGATGTGATTTCGTTGAAGGATTTTAAGGATCGGCCCTTGGGGAGCGCGATTTACAATCCCAACTCACAGATCGTGGCTCGCCGCTTTTCGCGTCGCAAGCAGGAGCTCGATGTCGATTTCTTTCGGCGTCGGTTGGAGCGGGCCCATGCTTACCGGGAACGAATAGGCCTCACGGGAGGGCCAGATGTTTACCGGGTGGTCTGGAGCGAGAGCGATGGCTTGCCCGGGGTGGTGGTGGATCGTTACGGCGAGCAGTGGACGTTCCAGACCCACACCCTGGGAATGGATCGCGTCAAGGACGCCTTGGTTCAGGCCATCCGGGATTTGTTCCAACCCGAGGTGATTGTCGAGCGCAACGAGGGCTCCGGGCGGACCGCAGAAGGGTTGGAACCGGTCACCCAGGTGCACCTGGGCCAGCCCCGGCGCGAATTGCTGTGGTTCGACGGCGTGGCGCTCACGTCCGATCCGGCGGGGGGGCAGAAGACCGGTCTTTACATCGATCAGATCGACAATTACAAACATGTCGCGGCCTTCGCAGCCGGGCGGCGGGTGCTCGACTGTTTCACCAACCAAGGCGGGTTTGCGCTTCACTGCGCCAAGGCCGGTGCTCGCGAGGTGACCGCCGTCGATGTGAGCGCCCCGGCGCTGGAGGCGGCCCGTCAGAATGCGCAGGCCGCCGGGTTGGAGGTTCGCTTTGAGGAGCACAACGCCTTCGACAAGCTCAAACACGACCAGTCCGCAGGGGAACAATACGATTTGATCGTGCTCGACCCTCCTTCGTTTACCCGGAGCCGGGCCAATCTGGGTGAGGCTCTCCGCGGCTACAAAGAGATCCATCTGAGGGCGCTAAGAATGCTGGAACCTGGAGGCCTTCTGGCCAGTTTCAGCTGCAGCCATCACGTGGACCGGGCCACTTACCTCCAGATGCTCGTGGATGCATCCGTCGATGCCAAACGGGGGCTGCGCTTGCGCACGGTCCTCGGGCAGCGTGCGGACCACCCGGTTATTCCCGGGATTCCGGAAACGGACTACCTGCACGGCTTGATCGTCGAGGTGATCCCGGCCTGGTAAACCAGCGCGGACGCGGCGCCGAGGCAGTTCACTAAAAATATTGGAATTATTGCTCGACGAAATGTCGGTTTGTCCTTAAATTTTTAGTAACTACCATAACAGGAAGGACTCTTTCCAATGCCCCGCCGCACGATTCTCTCCCCTGCAACCCGCATCGCCGGACGTGCCCAACGCTACCCGGACGACGTGGTTCGTCACGATGTCGTCTTTCCGGGGTTTGCCGCTGCCAAGAACGGTGGAAGGCAAACCTTGGGCGACGAAATTCGTGATACGGAGGAGCGCCTTGATCATCTTCTCGAGGAAAAGCGCCAGTTGGAGCGCAGGCGCCTTGAGATTCAGGAGCTGAAAGAGAGGCAGGAGATCTATCGCGAGCGGCGGGACAAACTGGTGGCAGGTGTCTTGCGTTCGCTGAGCGAGTTGCAGAAGCTCGGCCACTTTGAATTGCGCCGTGCCGATTCCTACGCCAGGGCCAAGGGGGTGGTGTCGGGCTTGCGCCAAGGCTTGGAGAGTTTGGAAGGGCTCGAATTGAGGGAACCGCGCGATCGTCCAGCGTTGGCGGATGGTTTGCGGCGGGTGCGCGCCGCGGAGCGGGAATTGGACATGGAGATTGGGCGGTTGGACGGGGTGGAAGCGTCTGCGCCGGATACGGGATTGTTTACGAAGGTGGCGCCGGAACGTCGCAGTTTTCTGGAATGGGCCGGGTTGGGACTCTCCTTCTTCCTGCCGGTCTTGGTGATTGGACTGCTCGGGGTGATCGTCGTGGTGGCCTTTGTCGGGGTTCGCTGAAGTCCGGTGATGAGGAGGGAAAAGGAGAGCCAGCCCCGCGGTGAGGGCACGGAAACGCTGCTGCTGGCGGTGGGGCTCTTCTTGGCAGCCCTGATCTGGTTTGGGATCACGGTGATCCGGGGCTGAGCAATTGCTCAAACGCGGCTTCATCGAGGAT
>QQNE01000102.1 GCA_003402735.1 Verrucomicrobiota bacterium | reverse complement strand
CTTCCGGGCGAGACCGGCGTCCGCGAGAAAACCAGGGCCGTTGGGGCCTGGGACGGTTTCTGTGGGGCACCTGAAAGAATCCTCCGCTCCGGCAGTGTATGGGCCAGAGCCATGCGTCGATGCATCCGATCCTCAGTGTCTGCTTTCCTCGCTTTGCTGGTCTTCCTCGCGCCGCTGGCGGCTGGGGAATCGCGTCCGACGAGTTTCGTGAACGACGTCATCCCCGTCCTCACCAAGGCGGGTTGCAACTCCGGGGCCTGCCACGCGAAGGCGATCATCGGACAACGCGGGTTCCGGCTCTCCCTGCTGGGCTTTGAGCCGCAAGAGGATTACGAGCACATCGTGAAGGAGGCGCGCGGCAGACGCGTCTTCCCTCCCGCCCCGGAGCAGAGTTTGCTGGTGCAAAAAGGGGCCAACCTGGTGCCCCACGGCGGCGGGGAGAAACTCCGGCCGGGATCGGAAACCTACGAGACGCTGGTCCGTTGGATCGGGCAAGGGATGCCTTACACCCAACCCGGCGAACCCAGTCTCGCCGGGCTTGAGGTGGAGCCGAAGCGGATGGCGATGAAGATCGGCACGCATCAATCGCTCCGCGTCACGGCGAGATATGCCGACGGCACGACGCGCGATGTGACCCGTCTGGCTCTTTACGAGGCCAACGATCCCGAGATGGTCGAGGTCGACGAATCGGGCCTGGTGAAAACGCGGGATCTTCCAGGAAATGTGGCCGTGATGGTCCGTTACGGGGGAAAGGTTTCGGTGTTCAGCATCTCTATCCCGCTCGGGGCACCGGTTGATCAAGTGCCACCGCCCAAGAATTTCATTGATGAGCTGGTCTTTGCGAACCTCAAGGCCATCGGCGTCCCCCCCTCAGCGGTTTGCGATGATGCCACCTTCCTGCGCCGGGTCTCGCTCGACATCGCAGGTCGTCTGCCCTCCGTCGAAGAAACCAAGGCCTTTTTGGCCAACCTGGCCCCGGACAAGCGGGAACAGGCGATTGAAGCCTTGCTGGCCAGCCCTGATTATGCCGACACGTTCGCGAACAAATGGACCGCTTTGCTGAAGAACAAGCGGGAGGAAGCCGCGGATATCACCGCGAACTTCGCCTTCCATTCCTGGGTCCGGGACGGCATGTTGGCGAACAAGCCCTACGATGAGATGGTCCGCCAGATTCTCGCGGCCACTGGCACGATCGTGGCGAACCCGGCGGTGGCGTGGTACAAACGCGTCAAAGAACCCAACGCCCAGCTTGAGGACGTGGCCCAGTTGTTCCTCGGGGTGCGGATGCAATGTGCCCAGTGCCATCACCATCCGTTTGAGCGTTGGAGCCAGGACGACTACTCCAGCATGGCCGCCTTCTTCAGTCAGGTGGGCCGCAAGCCGACCGCGATCGCCGGCGAAGATCTGATTTTTCACAAGCGCGGTCTGGCCCAGATCGAGAACAAGCGGACTCGGGCGATGGTCAAACCAGCCGGTCTTGGTCAAGCCCCGCAGGACATCGCACCGGATGACGACCCTCGCCTGCGCCTCGCGGATTGGATGGCGGACACCTCCAACCCGTTCTTCGCCAGGGCTTTGGTGAACCGCTACTGGAAACACTTTTTCAAGCGCGGATTGGTCGAGCCCGAGGACGACCTTCGCGACACCAATCCGCCGACCAATCCCGAGCTTTTGGATGCCTTGGCCGCCCACTTCGTGCAGAGCGGGTTCGACCTGAAAGATCTGGTCCGCACCATCGCCCGCAGCCAAGCCTACCAACTGAGTTCGGAACCGAACGAGCACAACCTTGTCGATGTCCAGAACTTCTCCCGATTTTACCCGAAGCGGATGCAAGCCGAGGTTCTTCTGGATGCGCTCGACGCCTTTGCGGGTTCCAAATCGGAGTTTGCCGATCTGCCGCCGGGCACCCGGGCCATCGCGTTGCCTGACAACAGTTACAACACGGCGTCGCTGTTTCTGAAAGTCTTCGGGCGGCCGGAGTCGGCCAGTGTCTGTGAATGTGAACGTGGCCAAGCCTCGAGCTTGGCCCAGAGCCTGCACCTCATGAATTCCGCCGAAGTGAAGGGCAAAATCGCCGTCGGCGGCGGTCGGGCGGACCGGCTCTCCAAACTCGGCCTCAAGGATGAGGATGCCGTCCGGGAGCTCTATCTCGCCGCCTTTTCCCGACAGCCCGATGCGGAAGAGTTGCGCGTTGCCACCGCTCACTTGGCCTCTCCGGCAGGCAAACGCCAGGCTTTTGAGGATCTCATCTGGGCCTTGCTGAACACCAAGGAGTTTCTTTACAACCACTGACCATCCCATGTTTCTCAAGATTTCCCCTCTTGTCCTGATCCTGGCACTCATCCCGGCAATTGGCTCCGCCCAATCCGTCTGCCTCCCCGCGCCGCGCCTCCTCACGATCATGCCAATGGGCGGCCAAGCAGGCACCGCTGTCGAGGTCGCCTTGACCGGTCAAAACCTCGAGAAGGTCTCCGCACTCCTTTTCTCCAGCCCCAAGATCACCGCCAAGCCCGTCGCCGGAGCCGAGAACAAGTTCCTCGTGACGATCGCCGCAGATGCTCCGGTCGGCGTGTGCGATGCCCGGGTCATCTCGCGGCTCGGCGTCTCCTCGGCGCGCGCTTTCTCCGTGAATCAGCTTCCCGAGCAGACCCGCCCCAAGGCCAACAACAGCCTGGAGACCGCGATGCCCCTTTCAGTGAACTCAATCTGCAACGCCGCGATGACCAAGCGGGCGGTCGATTATTACTCATTCCCCGCCAAAAAGGGCCAACGGATTGCGGTCGACTGCGCCGCCGGTGGCATCGATTCCAAGCTGGTGCCGGTGGTGATCGTGGCCGACGCCAAGGGTCGTGATCTCGTGGTCAACCGCACCGGGGGCGTCGTCGATTTCACGGCTCCGGCGGATGGCACTTACCTCATCAAATTGCACGGTCTCACCTTCCAGGGCGGCCCGGAACATTTTTATCGCCTGGCGGTGCGGGAAGTTCCGGCCCAGGGATTCATCGCCCGGCAAGGATCCACTGCCACGGTCAGTTCGTTCTCGTGGCCTCCGACGGGATTGTTGACGGCCGCGGCTCTGCGGGAGACGGAGCCGAACAACGCGGGTTCCCAGGCGCAGAAGGTCACCCTCCCGCTCGATGTCATGGGCAGTTTTGCCCCGGCTGCGGATGTCGATTCCTATGAGTTCACCGCGAAAAAGGGGGAAACTTGGTGGATTGAAGTCGGCTCCGAACGGCTCGGATTTCCCACGGACCCATTCGTCCTGGTGCAGCGCGTCGTCAGGGACGGCGGCAAGGAAACGCTCACCGACGTGGCGGAGCTCTACGACATCGCCCCGCCGATGAAGGTTTCCAGCAACGGCTATTCCTACGACGGCCCTCCTTACGACGCAGGATCACCCGATGTGCTCGGCAAGGTGGAGATCAAGGAGGACGGAACCTACCGGATCCAGGTGCGCGACTTGTTTGGCGGGACCCGCAACGAACCGACCCATGTCTACCGCTTGATCGTGCGGAAAGCGGCACCGGACTTCAGCTTGGCGGCATGGGCCGTCCACTTCACCCTGCGCAACGGAGACCGCGCCGCCTTTTCCAAGCCGGTCGCCCTGCGCTCGGGGGCGGCCATGGCGTTTGAAGTGGTGGCGGTGCGTCGCGATGGATTTGATGGGGAAATCGAATTGAGTCTGGATGGACTGCCTCCCGGCGTCACCGCCTCCGGCCTCAAAATCCCGGCCGGGAAATCCAACGGCATCCTCATCGTCAGTGCCGCGGAGAACGCGGCTTCGGCCTTCTCGGTGGCCCGCCTCACCGGAAGAGCCCAGATCCAGGGAGCCACCGTGACCCGGGAGGGAAGGCTCGCCTCCATGACTTGGCCGGTGGCCGATGCCAAACAGGAAATCCCCAAACCGCGCTTGCTGGCCGATTTCCCGGTCTCCGTCACCGCCTCCGAGAAAGCGCCCCTCAGCTTTGCCGCAGCCGGGGAGAAGGTCTGGGAAGCCAAGGTGGGCGAGACCCTCAAGGTTCCGCTCAAAGCCAGCTGGAACAGCGAATTTTCCGGGAGCTCCATCAAGCTCAAGGCTTACGGACCGGGATTTGAGGGACTCAAGGAGTTTGATCTCCCCGTCAAGGCCACTTCCGCGGAAGCGGTCCTGGATCTGGCGGCCTTGAAAACCCCGCCGGGGGAATACACCATCGCCTTTTACGGCGGCGCCGTGAGCCGGTATCGTTACAATCTGGAGGCCGTTGCCGCCGCCGAGACCGCTCAGAAGGAAGCCGACGCCGCTGCCGCCAAGGTCGCCGCAGAAGCCGGCAGCACCCCGGAGCAGAAGAAGGCTGCGGAGACGGCCAAGGCGGATTGTGCAAAACGCCTCAAGGCCGCCACCGACGCCGCCGCACCGAAGGACACCGTGGACATTTTCGTCTCCGCTCCGATCCGCATCTCGGTGAAGCCCGCGGCCGTCACCACCGCTGCCGCGAAATGAAACGGAACGAGATGAGAGCCCTCACCGTTCTCCTCGTTTTCACCGCCACCGCGGTCAACGCCGATGAACCGGATTTTTACCGGGACATCTACCCGTTTCTCAAGGAAAACTGCATCGCTTGCCACAACAAGACGACCACCAAAGCCGGGCTCAACATGGAGACGCCCGCGATGATGAAAAAAGGGGGCGATTCCGGCCCCGGGATCGTTCCCGGCAAGGGCGCCACCAGCCTGATCGTGGAGGCGTCCATCCACACCCCGGATCTGGAGATGCCGCCCAAAAACAACAAGGCGGGCGCGAGCAAACTCACTCCGGAGCAGATCGCACAGCTCAAGACCTGGATCGATCTCGGCGCCAAAGATTCCGTCCAGGAGACGCGCCAAGTGGTTTGGCAACCGCTCGCTGCCGGGTTGGACCCGATCTACAGCGTGGCCCTCAGCCAAGATGGCCGTTTCGCCGCCTGCGGACGCTCCAACAAGATTCAGGTCTACGATCTGGCCACCCGTCGCCTCGCCACCGCGCCGGTCGATCCAAACGTTTCCGGTGCCGCTCACCGCGCCCTGGTTCAATCCTTGGCGTTCAGTCCCGATGGCACCCGCTTGGCTTCCGGAAGTTTCCGGGAAGTCAAGATCTGGAAACGCCGGGAACCCGCTCCCTCCGTTCGCGCCGCTCATGGCGCCCTGCCTTTTCTCGTGACGGCTCTGTCTCCCGACGGAACCACCCTGACCGGAATCGACAGCACCGGCTCGTTGCATCAGGTCGACACCGCCACCGGCAAGGTCCGCAAAAAGATCCCCGGCGTGACCCGGACGGCGGCGCAAGCCATGGCCCTCACGCCTGATGGCACCAAGGTCGCGGTGTTCGCGGTAGGCGGTGGCGGTTCCCTGAGCATCTGGGATCTCGCGGCCGGAAGACAGCTCGCCGCCACCTCCCCACCGTCACCACCACCCGCACCGGCCCCGGCTCCGCTCAATGTGCGAACCTTGATCTGGACAAACGATAGCCAGAACTTGGTCACGGCCGGGGACGACAAGGTGCTCCGGGTGTGGACGCTCACCACGTTCACGGCCCCCAAAACCTTGCCCGCCGCACCGGCCAAACTGTTGCACCTCTTGCCCGGGACCGCGCCGGACCAGATCCTCACGGCCGGGGAAGACCAGAAAATTCGCGTCGTCAGCCTGACATCGTCCAAGATCATCCGCGAATTCCCGGTGCCAGGAGCGCTGGCCATCCACCTCCGCGCGGATGGAAAACAACTCGTCACCGCGGGGACTGACGGTGCCATCCGGCTCTGGGATTTCGCCTCTGGCAAGGAGATCTCGGCCTTCCGCGGATCGCTTGCGGAGCAACAGAAACTCGCCGAGCTGAACACCACGGTGGCCGCGCAGACGCTCGAACAGAATTTCCAAACGGCCGAAATCGCCCGCTTGGAGGCGCAAAACAAAGCGCTCGATGAGCTTCTCAAGAAGGCCAACGAAACCATCACCGCCCAGCAAAAGCTCCTGCCGGAAAAGGAAAAACTGGTCAAGCCCGCCCGGGACACCACCGCAGCCGCCGAAAAAACCGTCGCCGAAGCAGGCGCTGACGAGGCGAAACGCAAAGCCGCCCTGGAAGCGCTGCAAAAGGTCCAGATGGCTCAGGTGTCCGCAGAATCCGCCTTCTCCGCCGTCAAGGCCAACATCCAAGATGCCCAGGCCGAGGTCCAGCGCATCACCGGCTCCAAGACCAAAAATACCGCCGCCATCGGCACCGCAAAGGCCGCGATCGCCACCGCGAAAAAGCTGCAGACCGATGCCGCCACCGCATCCTCCTCCCTGCAACAGTCCATCGCCAAGGGCAGCGGAAAAGCGCTGGCCCTCTCTCTTTCCGCAGATGGTCGGCACCTCGCCGCCCTCTTTGCGGACGGTGCTCTCCGGGTCTGGGCGACCGCCTCTGGAACCGGCGTGGATCAAGCCACCCTTCCGCCGACCGGGACCGGAACGCTGGTGGCGCGGGCGGACGGAACCTTCACCGCCGCTTCCGCCAAAGGGGACATCGTCGCCACCTCCCCCGCCCCTGCCTGGACCCTGGAACGGGTGCTCACCGGCTTTGCGGATCAAGTCAACGCCGTCCGCTTCAGCCCGGACGGAAAACGGCTCGCCACTGGAGGCGGGGAACCATCCCGTTCCGGAGACATCGTGATCTTCGACGTGGCGAGCGGCAAAGCGGTCCAAACATGGAAGGAACGACACGCCGATGCCGTGCTCGGGCTCGATTTCTCTGCGGACGGAAAACAACTCGCCTCCGGCGCAGCGGACAAGATCGCCCGCGTCACTGAGGTGGCCACCGGGAAGGTCGTCCGTCTCTTCGAGGGCCACACGCACTACGTGATGGGGGTCGCCTTTCGGGCCGATGGCCGAGTCTTGGCCACGGCCGGAGCCGATGGCACCGTGGTCACCTGGGACATGATCCTGGGGGAGCGGAAGAAAAAGATCGAGGGCTGGCGCAAGGAAGTCACATCGGTGCAATTCCTCGGAGCCACGAACCAAATCGTGACCTCCGCCGGGGACAACCTGGTGAGGATCGTCACCGACGATGGGACCCAGATCCGCGCCATCGCCAATCTCCCCGAATTCATGCAAAGCGCCGCGTTCTCCCCCACCATCAACGCCATCGTGGCCGGCGGGGAAGACAGCGTCCTCCGCGTCTGGAATGGCGCGGACGGAAAGGAGTTGGCGACTTTCGGCGTGAATTGAAACAGTTCCCTCATTGCCCAGATCCATCGCCATGTCCCCTTCCAGCGTCCAGTCCCCGTCCTCCTGTCTGAAGCGCCGCGGTTTCATGCAAATCGGCCTCAGCGGGTTCGCCACTCTGGGGTGGCCCGGCCTCCTCAAACTCCGCGCGGAAAACGCTCTCAAACCCGCCTCGGAACGCACCGCTGTGATCATGGTCTGGCTCCCCGGCGGCCTTTCCCACATCGATTCCTACGACCCCAAACCGGACATCGGCAGCGAATACCGCGGCCCCTTCAAGACCATTTCCACCAAGGTTCCCGGCACCATCTTCACCGAATTGCTCCCCCGCCATGCCACCATCGCCGACAAGTTCACGTTGCTCCGCTCCATGAACCAGAAGGCTGGAGGCCATCCCGCCGGTTCCATGCAAATGCTCTCCGGTGATGCCGACGAGCGGGACAAACCCAAGCCCCGCCTGCCGGATTGGATGTCCGTGGCCAATTACCTCCGCGCTCAAGACGGTCCGCGCACCAATCCCCTCCCCAACTACGTTGGCGTCAATCCGCCGCTCGAATACAACGGCCCCGCCTACCTCGGAAACGCTTGGTCGCCCTTCACCGTCAGCGATGACCCGAACCGCCCCAACTTCTCCGTGCCCAACATCGGTCTCACCGACCCGGCCGAAACCCGCCGTCTCAGCGACCGCATCGCCCTCCGCAAGAATCTGGATCGGCTGGAGCGCGCGTTCGATCGCGAAAGCGAACTCGTCGCCCTCGACGAATTTGAGCGCCAGGCCATGACCCTGCTGACCAATCCGCAAACCCGCGACGCGTTTGACATCGGCAAGGAAGACGCCAAAACCCGGGACCGTTACGGGCGCAACCGTTGGGGCCAACAACTCCTCCTGGCCCGCCGCCTCGTCGAGGCCGGGGTCGATATCGTCACCAGCAGCCTGAGCGGTCCGCTTTGCGGCCGAGTCAGCAACTGGGACGATCACGCCGTCAACCATCACATCTTTGAAGCTCTCCGCTTCCGGATGGCCAACTACGATCAGGCGGTCACCGCTCTCATCGAAGACATTTACTCCCGCGGACTCGACAAACGCGTGCTCGTGGTCGTCACCGGCGAGTTCGGCCGCACCCCGAAAATCAGCTTCGACCGCAGCACCGGAGCCGGCGATGCCAGTGCTCCCGCCGGCACCGTGCAACCGGGCCGCGATCACTGGCCACGCGCCTTTTCCAACATTTGGGCCGGAGGCGGAATCCAGACGGGTGGCGTCATCGGCGGCACCGACAAACGCGGCGAAGACGTGATCGAGCGCCCCTGCGGCCCCGGAGATTTCCTCGCCACGATTTATCATCACCTGGGAATCGACTCCTCAAAGGTCACCATCAATGATTTCAACGGACGGCCCACGCCGATCGTCGATCAAGGCAAACCGATCCCGGAACTCATCGCGTGATGCGGCTCCCGCTCCTCTGGATCCTTCTGACCGGACTGATGAGCGCAGAACCCCTGCGCATCCTCCAGAAGGAATGTTTCCGCTGCCACACGCCCGAGAAACGCAAAGGCGGCTTGGTCATGACCTCCCGGACCGCCTTGCTCAAGGGGGGCGATTCCGGCCCCGTTCTGGTTCCGGGTGATCCCGCAAAAAGTTCGCTCATCGGTCTGCTCACCGAGGATGCCGATCCCCACATGCCACCCAAGGGCAAACTCTCCTCCGGGGAGATCGCCACCCTGCGCGACTGGGTCAAGAAGGGCGCGGTCTGGAACGAGTCCGCTCTCGCCCAGGCCGAACCGATCAAAGCGATCCCCCTCGCCAAAACGCCCTCCGCCTACCGCCCCGTCACTGCGCTCCAGGTGTCCCCGGATCGCTCGACCCTCGCCGTCGGCCGCGGCTCCAACGTGGAATTGTTCGATCTCAAAGCCAAGGAAGTCACCAAGACCGGCGAACTGACCATCGAGGAGGTCGTCCAATCGATCGCCTGGAGCCCGGACGGCAAGGCCCTCGCCGCCGGAGGCTTCCGCCGCATTTTCGTCTGGGACGCCATCGCCCGGGAACGCATCGCCCTCCTCACCGAGCACCTCGAGGGCCGGGTTACCGCACTCTGTTTCAGCGGGGGACGACTGATCGCCGCCGATGATTTGCCGGGCCAGCGCGGCAGCTTCCGGATTTGGTCGGCCCAGGATTGGACTTGGCAAACCGAAAAACCCGGCGTTCACGGAGACACCATTTACGACCTCTGCGTCAGCGCCGATGGCAAACGCTTGGCCAGCGGTTCCGCGGACAAGCAGATCAAGGTTTGGGACGCCGCCTCGCTGAACCTGCTCAAAGCGATCGAGGGCCATACCGGGTTTGTTCTGACCCTGGCGTTTAGCCCCAACGGACAGAAACTCGCTTCCGGTGGCGACGACGAACAGGTCAAGGTCTGGTCCATGGAAAACTGGAAGCTGCTCCACAACCTTGCCGAATCCCGCCCCACCCGGGCCATCACGGACCTGGCCTGGCTCCACAATGATGGCCTCGTGGTCGTGGCCGATGACGGTGGGGCCCGGGAGTGGACCAAACTCGTTCCCCACGAAGGCGGCCAAACCTCCGCCGGCGGCACCCGTCGCGAGTTTCAAAAACATCTCCATTCCCTCACCCAGATCACCCTGGCCGGGGAGCGCACCTTCGTCGGCGACGATCAAGGCACCCTCGAAGTGCGGGACGCCAACGGCAAAGTCCTCCAGAAACTCCCGTGACGCCGCGGGGACGATTGCACCGATCTCCGCCGATAGGAAAGATCTGCGTAGCGGCGGCTTTCCATGCCTGAAACAAAGAAACAAAATGGCATTGCCTGCAGGGCGCGCGAACGGTTCCAGGGGGAGCGGTATGCCGACATACCGTGAACCCTGGAATTCGAGCGGAACGCAGCAGGAATGTCATTGGGCAAGAAGCTGCAGCAGCGAGAGCTTAAGAAATGCGGGCTAGGATTCCTCGGAAACCCGGCGCATAGAGTTCTCGCGTCTTGCGCCTCGGAGACTGCCAAAGTTCTCAACGGATTGATCAAAGCCCTGCGCCCAACTTCCTCCAGCCTAAAGTCTAAAGTCTAAAGTCTAAAGCCTGATGATGGGTGGATGGGTCGAGCGTGCGGTGAGCATGATGGGGGGAATTGGAGGGAATGATTGCGAAAGCGGAGTCGGGATGCCATTGTTCCTAACGGAAAGAAAGAAACCCGATCTGATGCCGCGCCAATCCTTTCTTCAGACGCGAGTCTCGCTTTCGGGTTTGCTTGAGGTGGCATGCGTTTTGGTGCTTGCCGGAACCGCACTGGGGATGTTGGGGCGATGGAGTTGGCTCTGTGATTTGTTTTCGCATTTCCACCTTCAGTATTTGGTGGCGAGTGGGGCAATGCTGGTGCTGGCGTTGCTGACGCGGAAACGCTGGTCGTGCGGTCTCGCGTTGATCGCCGTGGTCTGGAACGTGTGGGTCGTTCTCAGCGTGCAGAATACTGCGGGCGGGGCGCTGACCGGCAACCACGCGCTGCGGCTGATGACATTCAATGTGTTGACCTCAAATCCAACGCCAGAAGATGCGATTCGGCATGTTTTGGAGCAAGACGCGGACATTGTCTGCCTCCCAGAGGTGGATACGGGCTGGAATGCGTTTTTGGAGCCTCTACGGCAACACTATCCGCACCGGGTGGAGCAACTGCCGCATGGGAACTTCGGAATGGCGGTCTATGCGCGAGTGGAGGTGACGAAAAGCGAAGTGTTATGGTTGGAACGGGGGCGTCCGAGTGTTCGGCTGGACTTTGAGCTGGAGGGGAAGCCTGTGACCTTGATCGCAATCCATCCGCTTCCGCCAGTGACTTCGGAGCATGTGCCGCACTGGCACTCGTTGCTTCGGAAGGCGGGCGCGTTGGCGGCGGAGATTCCGCATGAGGTCATCGTAACGGGTGATCTCAACGCGACGCCGTGGTGCGAAGGCATGCGGCTACTCAGGGCGGGGAGCGGATTGGATTTCCGCTCCAAGGTGCCCGTCTGGCGGCCAACCTGGGGCTTGCGCGGGCCGATGATGATGTCGATCGATCATGTGCTGTTGACGGATGGACTGGCGGTGAGGAAGCGCGCAATTGGCCCAGACGTTGGCTCGGATCATCGAAGCGTTTTGGTCGAGATTGCGCGTTATGTGTCGGGGGCTGGGCAAGATTGAACGAGAAGTATTCGCATGATGGAATCGGCTCCAGATAGCGAAGAGCCGCTCAACGATGCGTTGAGCTTCGATATCCACCATCCGCATGACCATGTTTTCCGCCGGACGTTTGGGGAGGCGCCGATGGCTTCGGCCTACTTTCAGCGGGTGGTTCCGTCTTCGTTGCTCGGGTTTGTGGCTGATCCCGGCCGGATGACGTTGGAAAATGTAAGCTTTGTCAGCGAGGAGCTTCGCGGTTCGCAGTCGGATTTGCTCTGGCGGTGCTCGGCTCCGGGCGGGGATGACATCTACATCTACGTTCTCTTCGAGCATCAAAGGGAGTCTCACCCGATCATGCCGGCTCGGCTGCTCTTTTACATGGTGAAGATTTGGGAACGGCACCTCGCTGGGCTTGGTTCCGGGAGGGATGCGGGGCGGCCCTTGCCCTTTGTTTTTCCGCTGGTGCTGTATCAGGGGGCGGCGCCGTGGAATTCTCCGTTGTTTTTGCGGGAACTTGTCGAGCTGCCTTCTGAAGAACTCCGAGTCTTTGTCCCGGATTTCACCTACGCCTTGGAATGCCTACAAGCCTCCCGCCTAGAAGGAATCGACCCAGTGGCCTTGCGTCTGGTGCTGCTGGTGATGAAGCTCGCGGGCGAGGGGGGAGCGGCGGCTGGTCTGAGTTTGGTCTGCGAGGAGATGGGCCGCTTGCGGGAAGGAGCGGAAGCGGATAGGATAAGGCCAGTGCTGTTGCTCTACCTGTTCGCCGCAGCCCGACCGGAGGACCACACCGCCATGATTCAGGAACTCAAAGAAAAACGGACACTGAACATCGGACCCGTCGCCCGCAACGCCTTGGAGGCCCTCATCCTGGATGGGATGGAGAAAGGCCGGGAAGAAGGCCGGGAAGAAGGCCGGGAGGAGGGCCGGGAAGAAGGCCGGGAGGAGGGCCGGGAGGAGGGCAGAGAAGAAGGCCGGGAGGAAGGCAGAGAAGAAGGCAGAGAAGAAGGCCTGAGCCTCGCGAGGGAACGTCTGATCGCGGCCGGCATGGATGAGGCGGAGGTGCGGCGGATTTTGGGGATCAGGGACGAGCGCTGACTCGCCTTCCGTCGGGCTCAGTTGGGGGTCAACCCCCACCATCCCACGTCGACCGGTGACCCGTGGGCGGGCGGGCTGAAAAAGACGTTCTATCGGTTTCAATCGCCATTTTCCGGTTTTTTGTTCGCATGAGAGCATAGGTTTATTGGGATTGCATACTGAGCACCCAGGAACCCTGAGCGACTTGGTTCCGTGTGTGGAGTTCGGGATTGTAGCAGGTATTGGTCTGCCACATTTTCCAGATGATCTTTAGCCATCTTTGACCTAAGCAACGTAGGGCTTGGGCGTGGGTTTTGCCTCGTTTGCGCAAGGCCGCATAGTAGGTGGCGGCCCAGACACATTGGCTCCGGCTGTGGTCCGTCAGAAGATGCATGGCATGCCGAAGATGCTTGTTACAGCTTCGGCGAAACCTGACTTTTTGGATTTGCCCGGACTGGTAGCTGACCGGTGCGGTGCCGGCCATGCACTGAAGACCTTGGGCATCCTCAAATTGGCCGCGGTCGCTACCGATCTCAGCCAGCAATCTGGGCG
>QQNE01000101.1 GCA_003402735.1 Verrucomicrobiota bacterium | reverse complement strand
GAGAAGGAGTAGAGGAGAACCGCCGCGGCGAGGGCAAGCAACTTCATTGACTAGCTTGTTAGGAGAACCTTAATTTCTCTACCACCAAAGATTGCACCTGTCACGGGAGAATTTGGCATTCGTTGAATCTATGGACTCCACCGTTCCCCCTGTGCTATCTTTCCCACCATGCCTCTCTCCTTCCGGCCACTCTCCCGGCGTCATCTCCTCAGAGGTGTCGGTGCCGCCCTGGCCCTGCCTGCGCTCGAGCTCATGGGTGAGACGGCCCCGCCCCCGCTGCGGTTCGTTTGCCTCTTCCAACCCAACGGAGTTTTCCCCCCCGCCTGGGATCTCCAGGCACCCACGCTCGATGCGGAGCTCCCTCCCATTCTCCGCCCGCTCACGCCGCACCGCGAGGCCCTGACGGTTCTCAAGAACCTCGACAACACCGGCTTTGGGCACGTGGCCCTCACCACTGCCTTCCTCACCGGCGTCGGCGTCAAAGACCGACGCAACGCGATCTCCCTGGACCAATGGATCGCCCAACGGACCGGGGAACAGACGCTCCTGCCCTCGCTCGAACTGGGCACTGAACCCCCGCGCCCCGGCGGCGACGGCGGACAGCCGATCGCTTACGCCAACACCATCGCTTGGAACAGCCCTTCCACCCGGCTCTCCCCGGAAATCATTCCCCAGGCCGCCTTCGACCGGCTTTTCCGGACGCGCATCGATCCCGCAGCGCGACGTGCGGCGGAGCAGAGACTGAGCGTGATCGACCTGGTGCTGGACGACGCCAAAACCTTGCGCCGACAGGCGGGCCTTGCGGACCAGGCGCGGCTCGATGAATACCTCGAGAGCGTGCGCTCCGTGGAGCGACAGCTGGAACGCAGTCTCACCGCAGCGGTCCCCGAAAATGGAGCGATGCCTCGGGCCGATCTGGTGCGTCCCCTGGCCGGGATGCCCCAGGACCGTCAGGCACACCTTCGGCTCATGATGGATCTGCTGGTCCTGGCCTTGCAAACGGATTCGACCCGGGTGGTCACCCTCATGACCGCTCACGGGTTCAGCCGCCAGTCGTTCGCGTTCCTGGGAGGAATCACTTCGGACCACCACGGCATGTCCCACCACCGGAATCAACCCGGCCTGGTCTCCGAATACACCCGGGTTTGCACCTGGTTCATGGAGCAGTTCGCGTATCTCCTGGAGCGCCTGAAAACGACGCCCGAAGCCGGGGGCACCCTGCTGGACCACAGCCTCGTCCTCTACGGCTGCGGCATGAAGGACGGGAATGGGCACGTCCCCCGGGACCTGCCCCTCCTCCTCGCGGGCAAAGCCTGCGGCGCTCTCCGTCCCGGCAAACTTTACACAGCTCCGCCCGGCACTCCGCTCTCCCATCTGCACCTCACCATCGCCCAACAATTCGGGCTTGAGATGACCGATTTCAATGGGACCGGAGCGGAGCGGCTCGGCGGATTGTTCGCCTGAAGATTCCGGGTTGCTTTTTGCCGCGGCACCGCCCAGGCTGTGGCATGCCACGCAGCCTAACTGTTTTGCCATCCCTGTTCCTGGGGGGCCTCATCCTGTTGGCCGGCGGATGCGCCACCGTCAGCCACCGAGCCCTGGCCTGGGAGGCGGAACTGGGTCCGGTCCCGGAAAGGCCGATCACCCCGAGTCAACTCCTCGCCGAGGTGAGCCTGCATCAGATCCTGATTCCTGACGGCCGTTTTGGACGGCGCAAAGACCTGGGCATGCGGCCCACTCACATCACCATCCACAGCACCCAGAACCCCACCGGCGACGCCTGGGCCCACGCCCGCGCCTTGCAGAACGGCAAACTGAGAGGAGGCCGCCGCACCGGTTATCTCTTCTGGCACTTCACCGTCCAACAGGACATCTCCATCCAACACCTGCCCACCCAGGTGGCAGGAGAACACGCCGACCTCGATGGTCCGGGAAATCGCCATTCCATCGGCATCGAGATGGCCGAACACCGCGGCAACAACCTCGCCGAAACCATCGAACGCACGGCCAAACTCACCGCTTACCTCGCCTACACCCAGGGCATTTCCCCGCGCAACGTCGTCCCTCACTATCATTGGCCCCGGGAAGGCTACAATCCCCCAAACAAGAATTGCCCTCACTTTCTTCTCGACAACGGAAAACCCGGACCCACCTGGGCCTGGTTCAAGTCCCGAGTCCAGTCGCACCACCGACGCATCGTGGCCCAAGCTCCCGCCGCCTGAGAACCCGGTGCGTCCCGCCCTCCCCCAAAAGGTCGCTCTCTCCCGTGAATTTGGCCGAGAATGCTTGACGAATCCCCACCCTCTCCGATGAAATGAGCCAGCCGTTCTCGCGCCCCCGGACACAAATTCATGCCGACCGGAGCGCCCGACCCACCATGAAGAAATCCTTCACACTGATCACCGCCATTTTCCTCACCGCCGCCGCCCTGCACGCCGCGGACGATTCGGGCTCCGCCGGTCCGGGCGAGAAATCCGGGGCGGAGGCCAAGACCCTCTGGGAGACCATTCAGGAAGGAGGCTGGGTCATGGTCCCGATCGGGGCCTGTTCCCTGCTCACGGTCTACCTGATCGGCGAAGGCTTCACCCGGGTCACCTCCCGCCGCCAGATGATGCCAAAGCAGCAGGTGGAAGCGGTGAAGAACTACTTTCGCCAGGGCAAATACGTCGATGCCGTGGCCTACTGCCGCACCAAAAATTCCGCTTTCGCCAGCGTCATGGGCGCCGCCATCAGTGCCCTGGGTGAGGGCAAGACCGCCACGGAGGAGGCCGTGCTCAAGGAACTGACCAAGGAAAACTCGCGGATTCAGACCTTCGTCAGTTACCTCAGCGTCATCGGGGTTTGCACGCCCATGATCGGCCTTCTCGGCACCGTGACCGGCATGATCAGCGCCTTCGCGGTCCTCGGATCCTCGGGAATCGGCGATCCCAGCGGTCTTTCCAAGGCCATCGGTGAAGTCCTCGTCGCCACCGCATCGGGCCTCTTCATCGCCATCCCCGCCTTCACCGGCTATTACTGGCTCCGCAATCGCGGCGCCAAAGCCCTCCACGATCTCCAGGACACGGTCGCGACCCTGCTCCGCCGCATGCCCTACGAAAAACTGGCCGGCGCGCATCTCGGCGGCGAGGAAGTTTTTGCCGCCGATCCCGAGTGGTGGAGCGGAGTGGCCCGCGCCTGAGGTCCGATCTGATCAGAATGTCCAGCAAGTTGAGCGCACGAAAGTAACATGGCGGGCGGCGGCGGAGGAGAGGGCGATCCAGAGTTTCAGATCGCCCCCATGATCGATGTGCTCCTCGTGTTGCTCATCTTTTTCATGAGCATCACCAGTGCCCAGGTGCTGAAGGTGGACAAGAACATCTCCCTCCCGCTGTCGGACAACGCCGCCAAAAAGGACAACGCCCGCGCCGAAGCGATCGTCAACGTCCGCTGGGAATCCGCCACGAACCGAGCGGTTTACACCTACGACGACAAAGTCTACGAGGAGATGCCTCCGCTCTCCACCGCCCTCGCCGAAGCGAAACGACGCAGCGACCGCGCCAAAATCGCGAGCGGAGGCCCGGAATTCCGGGTCGTCATCCGCGGGGATCGTGAGGCCTCGGTGGGCAGCGTCACCCGGGTGATGAGCGCCGCCGCCGAAGCCGGCATCGCCGACGTCTCGTTTTCCACGACCAACAAGGAGTGATGAAACCGTTCAATCCCCATGCCGGAGGCGACGGCAACCTCGGGTTCCAAATCGCGCCGATGATCGATGTCGTGTTCGTCATCATGCTTTTTTTCATGGTCATGGCCGGCGCGGTGAAGGTGGAAACGGAACTCAATCAGCGCCTGCCCGGCAGCGTGGAGACCAGTGGCACGGTGGAATTTACGGATGAGGTCATCATCAACTTGCCGGAGAATGGGGAAATCCTCCTCAACGATGAACCGATGGACCCGGCCGGACAGCGGCAAATGCCCAAACTCACCGCCACCCTGATGCGCCTCAAACAGGCGAGCGACGCCGCCAAGACTCCGGTCCTCGTGACCATCGTCAGTGAACCGGAGGCCAAGTATGCCCGCCTCATCGACACCCTGGACGCCCTGGCCGCCGCTGAAATCACCAACGTGACGGTGACGGATTCCGGCGAAGAAGAGCCGTGACCCCCTCCGTGCGGCGCGATGCGGATGGTTTCTCAGAGAAATGAAATCGGCTGCCGGAGCGTGATCGTATCCGACAACAGTCTCGCCTCGCTTTTTTATCGACCCCCATCGTATCCACCATGCTTCCCCGAACCCTCTTCCTTGCCGGCCTGCTCTCCGTCTTCCTGTCTGTGCTGTCGCAGGCATCCGCCGACGAAGCCACCTTCCTCACCAAGATCCGTCAGGTGACCTTCGCGGGCAAACGAGCGGGTGAGGGCTATTTCAATGCGGACGGCACCAAACTGATCTTCCAGAGCGAGCGGGACCCGGCCAACCCCTTTTACCAGATCTTCCTGCTCGATCTCGATACCGGAGACACCACCCGGATTTCTCCCGGTCACGGCAAGACCACCTGTTCCTGGGTCCACCCGGACGGGAGCAAGGCGCTCTTCGCCTCCACCCAGGACGATCCGGACGCCAAGTCGGAACAGGACGCGGAACTCAAGGACCGCGCCGAAGGCAAACAGAAGCGTTACGCCTGGGATTACGACGAGTTCTTCGACATCTACGCCTACGACTTCAAGTCCGGCCAATACACCAACCTCACCCGCGCCCGGGGATATGATGCCGAAGGATGTTATTCGCCGGACGGCACCCAAATCGTCTTCAGCTCCAATCGCGCCTGGTTCGGCCCCGAAGCCAAGGACATCGCCCCAGAGGACCGGGCTTGGTTCGCGATGAACCCATCCTTCGGTCTGGACCTTTACATCATGAACGCCGACGGCTCCGGCGTCCGCCGCCTCACCTCCGCGCCCGGTTACGATGGCGGACCGTTCTTCAGCCACGACGGAAAGCGCATCTGCTTCCGCCGGTTCGACCGCAAAGGGGAGACCGCCGAAGTCTACACGATCAATCCGGACGGCTCGGAAGAACGCCAAATCACCAAACTCGGCGCGATGTCCTGGGCCCCCTTCTTTCATCCCAGCGGTCAGTATCTCATCTTCAACACCAACACCCAGGGCTTCGCCAATTTTGAACTCTACCTCGTCGACGCGACCGGTGCCAAGGAACCGGTCCGGGTCACCTTCACCGATGGTTGGGACGGTCTCGCCAGCTTTTCTCCAGACGGCAAGAAACTGACCTGGAGCAGCAAGCGCGGCTCGGATGGTCTCTCCCAAATCTTCCTCGCGGACTGGAACCATGAGGCGGCGCTGGCCGCTCTCGCCCATTCCGGAGTCAAACCCGCCGGGACGACCTCCGCGCCTGCGCCTGCGCCCGCCCCAGCCGCCCTCGGGTCGTTCCCCGGTCTCCGCGACGCCAAGCCGGAAATCCGGATCGAAGATCTCCGCGCTCATGTGGAGTATCTGAGTTCCGATGCCCTGACCGGACGGATGACGGGAACCGAGGGCGAACAACTCGCCACCGCCTACGCGGCCAAGGCTTTCGAGACATTCGGCCTGAAACCCTGGGAAGATGAAGCGGGAAAACTCAGCTACTTCCAGGAGTTCACCTTCACCGCCGGTGTGGCCCTGGGCCCCAAGAATTCCATGACGCTGCTGCGAAAAGACCAGTCGGAGAAACCCGCGCTGGATCGCGACTGGCGTCCCCTATCCTTCTCCCGCCTCGGCACCATTGACCCGGCGGAAATCGTCTTCGCCGGTTACGGAATCGAAATCCCCGAAGGTCAGGCGGAGGAGGACGGAACCGTCACCAAACTCTACACCTCTTACTACCAGACAGACCCGAAAGACAAGTGGGTGCTCATGTTCCGCTTCGTGCCGGAAGGTTTGGAAGGGGACGCCCGGCGCCGGTTCCTGCGCTACGCCAGCCTTCGTCACAAAGCACTCAACGCCAGGGAACGGGGCGCCAAGGGAGTCCTCTTCGTGAGCGGACCGAACTCCCAGGTCAAGGAGGACCTCGTCCCGCTCACCTTCGATGCCAGCCTCGCGGACTCCGGCATCCCCGCCATTTCCATCAGCACCCAACTCGGCGAACAGCTCGTGGCCGCCGCCGGAAAGAATCTCAAGGAACTCCAGGACAGTCTCGACAAGGGCGAAATGAGGCTCGGTCTCCGCCTGCCCGACCTCAAAATCGGAGCGGAAATCGATATCGTCCAACAAAGCGCCACCGGTCGCAACGTGATCGGCCTTCTCCCCGCCGCCACCGCAGAGGGCCGCAAACGACCCGCCCTGATCATCGGTGCGCACATCGATCACCTCGGGAACAAGCCGAATTCGTCCTCGCGAGCCCTCGGCAAGGAGCAGGATGACATCCACCACGGCGCGGACGACAACGCTTCCGGGACGGCCGGCCTTCTGGAACTGGCCCATTTCCTCAGCGACGCCGCCTCCAAGGGATCGTTCAAACCGGAACGCAACCTCCTCTTCGCCGCCTGGTCCGGTGAGGAAATGGGGCTCTTCGGCTCCGCCCACTTCACCCGGGAGCTGGCCAGGACGCGCAAAGGGGATGCGGATGCGAAACTCAAGGATCTCCTCTGCGCCAACCTGAACCTGGATATGATCGGACACTTGCGCGGTTCCCTGGTGCTCCAGGGCATCGGTTCCAGTTCGATCTGGCCCGCGGAAGTGGAACAACGCAACGCCCCGGTCGGCTTGCCACTGACGTTGCAGCAAGACACTTACATCTCCACCGATGCCACCTCCTTCTACCTGCGGGGCGTCCCCATCCTGAGTGCCTTCACCGGAGCCCACGAAGATTATCACCGGCCCAGTGACACCGCGGACAAGTGCAATTACGAGGGCATGAAAGACATCACCCGGTTCATGGGACTCGCGGCCCGCGCCCTGGCCAACTCGGTCACCGAGCCGGATTTCATCGAGATTCAGCGCCAGGCGCCCCGCGGCCAACGCGCCGGCCTGAGGGTCTGGCTCGGCACCATCCCAGACTACGCCCAGGGCGATGTGGCCGGGGTCAAACTGAGCGGGGCCACGCCCGGGGGACCTGCCGCAGCCGCCGGTGTGCAGGCCGGGGATGTCATTACCAAGCTCGACGGAAAACAGGTGAAGAACATCTACGATTACACCTACCTCCTCGAAGCCCTCAAGGTCGGCCAGGAGATCGAGATGGAAGTGCAGCGCAAGGGCGCCCCGGTCCTCCTCAAAATCAAGCCGGGCTCACGGGAGTAGTCGGCCCGCTCCCCTCAACTTCCCCGGCGGATTTCCGAACCCGGGAAGCTGATGATGAACCGCCATACTTTTTTCGCCCGGGTCTCGATCACAAAAGTCACCCGGTTGACCCGTGCCGGTTCGGCATACTTCCGGACATCGACGACCGTGTGGAACCCGCGCTCCGAGAAGATGTCGATGATCATGGCCAGCACCCGGTGATCCTCGAGGATCGGGTGTTCGGAATTGATGTAGGCCTTTCCCGAAATGGAATGAGTCACGATGATGGGCAGAAATTTCTCCTCGATCAGCGCCACCGCCTGGGCGAACAGATCGGGATCCTCCTGACAATACAAGTCGAGCCGCCGCACCAGATCCTGCCTGGCATGGACACTCAGACTCTGAGCGATGGGAATCCGGCCGATCACATCGTGAGTGCGTTGATCGAGTTCGAGGGAACTCTGGTAGCGCAGCTCATCCTCGATCCGGCGTTGCACTTCACCGATGCTGCCGTGCGCGTTGATGTAGTGGTAAAAGAAAACCTCCCGAAGACTGGTCAGGGACTCGTAAGTGACTTCCTTAAACGTGCGGTAACGGTTCCGCGCCGTTTTCCGGGAGAGATCGGTGGCGCGCACCTCGCTTTGGCGGCCTACCCCCGAGGCCTCCACCTCGCGGTTGTGCTGCAGCGCCCGTTCCCCGCGCAAAATCTGCCGCCGCACCGACTCGGCCTCGTCGATGAACAACACCACGATGTGGAACATCGGCTTGGGAAATTGCCCCTCCCGGTCCGTGCCACGGTGCACGCTCCGCATTTGCAGCAGCTTTTCATGGAGCAACTTCAGGCAGATCACCTGCACCTTGGTCCGCGGATACCCATCCACCACCACGCCGGAGGCATTCTCCGGCCGCAACAGGGCCCGAATCATCAAGCCGGTGACCTCTCGATCCCCCACCATCATGCCGGAATCAATCAACTCCCGCGCCTCCGGACTCTGCAAAAGCGAGCTCACCAGAATCGGCGGCGCCGTCAGCCCGCGGAACTGCATGATGAATTCCGTCTGGGTGCCTTTCCCCGCCCCGGGAGCGCCATTGAGCCAGATGACCTCCTTCGGAAACCGGATCCGGTCCAAGCCGACCTCCGCTTCCAGGCTCTGCCAGACCGAATTGAAAATCAGGTGCGCATCTTTGACCTCGAGATCGAGCGACTTCACCGACGCGGTCAACGGGGTTTCCGGAGAGACCGGGTCGGCTTCAGGGGCAGGGGGAACGGGATAAGACATGAGCCTGTCCTTACCAACCCGCGACTCGCCTTGAAGTCAATCCAGGAATCTCACCCGAACGCGAAGATCCCGGGTTCCAGCCGCAACCGACTTCATCAAGCCAAATCAAAAAGCACCGAGGCGCCACCCACCGCACTCGCGCCCCGCACCACCCCGGGAACAATTTCCACTTGCCTCGCCCCGTCGAACGGCGCCCCGGCCTTCGGCAGATAAAACGTGGAGACATTCCAAGGAGCCAACGCCTTCCGCAGTCTTCTCACCAGCTCGGGGATGTTGTTTCCCCCACCTGTCAGAACCACCTCCTGCACCCGGTTGGGACGATGCCGCCTCAGGAACTCATCCAGACCGGCGGCGATGTCGAGCGCGAACTGCCCCACCACACCGGCGATCCGGGCCCGCTCTCCTCCGCTTCCGTTGACCACGCCTCCGCCCGGCAAACTCCATTCCCGCGCCTCCATGTAAACCACCCGGTGAAACCGCTCCCATTCCAGACCGTTAAACCGGTTCACCACCGCAGCCACCGGCTCCGGCAAGACCTCGACCACCCGCCGGTCCAACTCGTGAATCCCGAGCGGGACGGAATCGGCCTCCGAGATCGGAAAAAAACCATACCCTGCCAGATCGATGGAGATCAGACCAAAATCGGTCGTGTAGGCTCCCACATCCACGATGAGGGTGGCATACTCCGATACGTCCCCCTCATCCCCCTCCTGGTAGGTCTCCAGCATTTCCAGGAGATGACTGCGGTCAAACATTTTCGGCACGTCCGCCACGATCTGGCCGGGCCGGGGCTCCAACACTGCGTTGTGCCCCTGGGTCAGCGCACCGGTCAGGTTGGACATCGGCTCCGAACAACAGAACGATGCCGGATGATGCCACCCGACGCTTTCCAGCATCCGGTCCATTTCTGCTGCGTGAGGCGAGAACATGGCGAACTCCGGAATGCAGACCCGCAGGACCACCGCGCCAAGATCCACCCCCGGAATCATTCGGGGCACAAGTTCATGACGCAGCCAGTTCAGGTAACGACTCGCCACATTCCGCGCACGGGCATAGGAACCCGGCCCATCCCGCAAGCCCTCGTGAGGATCCTCCCCCAACAAGTCCCACGGATTGGTGACGTCCGTCCCAGAAGGGAAAAGGTCCGCCTTCCAGTTGCGGTAGACGCGGATTCCGTTGCCCTCCACCAGTCCCGCCGCCTCCATGCCGAAAACCCATCGGTCATCCCGCTCCCGCCACGCGGCCACGGAGGGAACGCAGACATGCTGCTCATCCAGGCTCAATTCTTCAAGGCTGAGAAGTCGGGAACGGGAAAACGGCGTCTCGCGAAAGCCGATCTTCGTGTAAGCGGAGCCCAGGTCGATGCAGAGAGAGGAAGGAAGCATGAGAACGATCAGTCAGTCCCCTAAACTGGTGCAACCAGCGCTTTTTCCAACAAGTAGTCGCCACTTCCGTCCTGAATCATCCAGCCGGGCTCGATCACCACGGCGGCGTCTCCGGGAAACAGCGGCTCCGCGGACCCGTGCAACCTTCCGACGAAGACGACCTGCTCCCCGGGAACCCCGATCGGACGCAGCCCGGCTCCGCGCATCGCCCTCGCGATCCCTTCCCGCACCTCCAGATTCCGGGCGTGCTTCCAACTGAGGACCAATTCCTGGGCCAGGTGACGCTGCAGCTCCGTGTGCCGCCCGTTTTCCTCTTGGCCCGGAACCCGGAAATCCTCGGAGAGGCGCTCAGCGCACCGTTGCCACTCCGCCAACTCCTCGCCCGACTTGTGCCGCCCCTGGAGCGAACGCCACCGATTCAGCAACATCCGTTGGTAAAGGGCGGAAGCCGACCAGACGAGCGCGCATCGTTCCCCTGGCGGGGTCCGCTCCAGCAAAACCTCGGCCCCAGCCTCCGTCAGCCGGACCTGACGCGGTTGATTGGCGAGCCGGGGCTCCTCCCGCAACCAGTGCGGCACCGCCGCCGCGATGGCCTCCGAGGCACCGGACGCCGGAAACAAACCGAACCCGTTGGGGCGGACTGTCGACTCGATGAGACGAGCCGGACCATCGCACCGGGCCGCCCGGAGCAAGGCTTGGAAAACCAGGGACTGGGCGTGGGACACGGACAAAACCCCACACGAAAAACCTCCGACCCAACTTCGGTCAAGTCACATTTCGTCACATTTCAGAGCGAGGTCTGCCCCCTTTCCAAAAGGGCAGTTCCCCCGATTCTATCGGTGGCGTTTTTCCGTTTCTTGTTCCACAATCAGCTCATGGAAAAGAGCAGTTCCAAGGGCTTTGGATGGGTGATCGGAATGGTCGTCGTGCTCGGTGCGGCCGGAACCGCCGTCTGGTTCAGCCAACAGCCGGCACCCAGCACCTCCCCGCAAGTGGCAACGCCAGCCCCGGCGAACCCAGTCGCCAGCCAGACCCCGCCGCGCAGCCTGCCAGCCAGCTCCCTGGAAAACCGGCCTGCGCCGCCCACCACGCCCACGCCGTCGCCGGAACCAGCCCCGGCAAACCCCGCCCGGGCCGCCGCCGCGCTTGAGGAAATCGACACCGTCTTGCGCGATCAATCGATTCCCCTGGACGCTGCCGCCCAGCGGCTCGTGAGGTTGGCCTCGGACGCGACGGTCCCCGATCAAATCCGCAACGATGCCCTCCAGCACGCCATGAACCTGCTTCCGGACGAGGCCTTCAACTCCGTGGACGCAATGATCAAGACCAAAGCGACCCCGCCGGAATTGCTCGATCTCCTCTTTCACGAAATTCACAACCGCCCTGTGGAGGTGCAACTTCCCACGGCTTTCCTGCTGATGAAGGAGCGCGCCGGGGAAGAGATCAGCCAACAGGCCCGCGACCTCCTCTCCTTCCATCTCGAAAAGGATCTTGGCGACGATCCCTCGGCCTGGTCCGCGGCCGTTCAGGAAGCGACCGCCAAGGCTGCCCAAGCCACCCAATGAACATTTCGCGGGATCTGGCCGTCGGATCCTGCTAACGTCCATCGACCAGAATGAAAAACGTGGTGACCGACGAAGAGTTTGCCTGGCTGGAAGCGGCCCATGGAGGCGGTCCCGATTTTGTGGAGGAGAAGCTCTCCCGGTTCACGGATGATCAGTGGCAGCGTCTTGCCGGGCATTTGCACCTGACCTGGACCGAACAACCGGAACCGGACGCCAACCAGCGCCTCCTCCTCCAGGAACTGGTCCCCTCCTCGCTGGCCAACCGCCGCCAAGTCCTCCCCCTGCGGATCGAGGCCCCGGGGGACGGCGCTCCGGACGATGCCGCCCCGCTCCACCTCGCCTGCCACCGTCCCTTCGATCTGGCGGCCCGACAAGAAGCGGTGCGCACCGCGCGCCGGCCGCTGATCTGGCATCTCAGCCCTCCGCGCCGCATTGTCGAGGGCATTCAACGCTTTTACGGATTGGGGGCGGACACCTTTGACGATATCCTCAAACACCACGCCAACGACCTCGCCGGGGACGAGGAGGACGAGGGGGATTCGATCGACGACGAACCGGGCGACGACGAGGCCTCGATGAGCCGTCTCGTGAACCATTTCCTGCGCGAGGCCCTCAAGCGCCGGGCCACGGACATCCACCTGGAACCGATGAAGGACCGGCTCCGGGTTCGTTACCGCATCGACGGCCAACTGCAGGAAGTGCCCACGCCGGAGCAGATCAAACGGCTGCAATCGATGTTTCTCTCCCGGATCAAGATCATGGCGGGCCTGGACATCGGGGAAAAACGGCTGCCCCAGGACGGGCGCATCTCGTTGACCCAGAAAGGGCGCAACCCCATCGACGTCCGCGTGGCGGTGATCCCCACCAACCTCGGCGAGGCCATCAGCCTCCGTCTCCTCGGCGCAGAGAAATACGACCTGACCAAGCTGCAGATGACGCCGGAAATCGTCTCGGTCGTCAAACGGGTGCTGCGGCAACCCAACGGAATCGTCTTGGTCACCGGCCCGACCGGGAGCGGAAAATCGACGACGCTCTACACCTTCCTAAGTGAACTCAACACCGAGGAACGCCGCATCGTGACCATCGAGGATCCGGTGGAAAACCAACTGGCCGGGGTCACCCAGATTGCGGTCAAGGCTTCGATCGGGCTCACCTTCGCCGCCGGTCTGCGCTCCATTCTTCGGGGGGACCCAAACGTGATCATGGTCGGGGAAATCCGGGACCTGGAAACCGCGGAGATCGCGATCCGCGCCGCGCTCACCGGGCACCTCGTTTTCTCCACTTTGCACACCAACGACGCCCTCACCGGGATCACTCGTCTGGTGGAGATGGGCCTGGAACCCTTCCTCGTGGCCTCCTCGGTCCGCGCCTTCCTCGCCCAACGGCTGGTCCGGACGCTCTGCCCCACTTGCGCCACCAAGAAACACTACGCCGCGGAGGACCTCCAACGGTTGGGATTCCCCGCCGCCAGCGATCTCTCGCTCGCCGCCAAGGGAGATCTGCCGAACTGCGAAAGCTGCCGGGGCACCGGTTACTACGGACGCATGGCGGTCTACGAAATCGTCGAAATCAGCGGGGCCCTCCAGGATCTGATCACCCGGCGCGCCACCCTAGCGGAACTCGAGGTCCAGGCCAAAACAGAAGGATTCCGCACCATGCGGGACTACGGCTGGGAGAAAATCCTGGCCGGGAAAACCAGTGTCGATGAGGTCGTCCGGGCCACCGCCGGTTCATGAGCAAGCTCACCGCCAGTGAATTCCGTTACACCGCCCTGGAAGCCGGAGGCGGACGCCGCAGCGGTACGCTCTCGGCGGCGGACCGCAGCGAAGCCCTCCGAAAACTGAAGCGCGACGGGCTGCACCCGGTGGAGTTGGCGGAGGTGGCCGGGCCACCCGCCAAGGGAGAAGAAAAAGAGAGTGACAAAGCAAAAACCAAGGTCACGCCCGATTCCAAACCGGAGAGCCGTGCCTCCAGCGCCTCCCCAAAGGAACGTCCGACCGGGAAATTGATCCTGAAGCCGGATCAGGTCGTCGATTTCACCGAGGAATTCGCCGACCTCCTCACGGCGGGGATTCCGATGGATGACGCCCTGGTGCTGATTGAGCGCCGCAAGGAGAAGTCCGCGATGCGGGACGTCGCCGCCGGAGTCGCGCTGCACGTCAACGAGGGGAAATCCCTGGCGGAGGCCCTGCGCCGCACTTCCGCGAGTTTTGGTGATCTCTACTGCGCCCTGGTGGCGGCCGGAGAAGCCAGCGGATCCCTGGGCCAGATTCTGCGCCGTCATGCCGCCTATCTCCGCAACATGCGAGAACTCAAGGGCAAGGTCCAGGGGGCGATGATCTACCCATCCTTCCTAGTCTTCTCGGGCCTGCTCGTCATGGTGCTCTTCGTCAGCTATCTCTTGCCCCGACTGGCCAAGATGCTCGAATCCCAGGGCGCCAAACTTCCTCCTCCGGCAGCTTTCCTGATGGCGGCCGGCGGCGTGCTCAAGGAATTCTGGCCCTACCTCCTCATCGGTTTGATCCTGCTCGTCCTGACCCTGCGGCTCGCCTTGCGCTCGCCAAAATTCCGGGAGACCTGGGACCGTGCGGTGATGCGCATCCCGGGCATCGGACCGCTTCTTTGGGCGCGGTTTCATGTCCAATTCACCGAGACCTTCTCCGGATTGCTCAAGAACGGCCTCACCATGCAACGGGCCATGACACTCTGCCAAAACACCACCTCCAACCAATTCCTCCGCCAACGGATCTCCACCATCAGCGAGTTGGTGAGCAACGGGAGCACCCTGGCCAATG
>QQNE01000100.1 GCA_003402735.1 Verrucomicrobiota bacterium | reverse complement strand
CTCAGTGGCTTCGCTCAGGCCCAAACCGTTTCCACCGATCCGGTCGGCTTCATCCAGGTCACCGCCAAAGGCAATTCCGACACCTATCTTTCGGTCCCGCTGCACCGGGACGCGGTCTTTCAGGGGCAACTCGCCTCCGTCAACGGGAGCGTGCTCACCGTCAGCGCCGCCGCCTTCACATCCGGTCAGTTCACCAACAGCCATTACGCCCTCATCGCTTCCGGCGCCAAGGAAGGCATGTGGTATGCCATCACAAATACGGGCACCTCCACCATCACCATTGATCCGGCCGGAGACACCCTCGGTAGCGCCATCGCCGCCGGAACCCGAATCAAGATCATCCCTTTCTGGACGCTGGACTCCCTGTTCCCGGACGGCACCGGGATCAAGCCCTCCCCGACCCTTCTGCCGCAAAGCTCCATTCTGATTCCAGACCACTCTCGGGCCGGCATCAACCTCTCCGTGGCCCAGTCTTATTTCTATTACTCGGGGACGCAGTTCGGCGGTGAGGGTTGGCGCCGATTCGGCAACGCCCCCACCGAGAAGTTTGATTCCTTGGCTTTGGTGCCCGACTCCTACGTCATTGTCCGGCATCGCTCGGCTGACGATACCACGATCACCCTGCCCGGATCGGTGCAGATGACGAGCCTGGCCACCGTCATCGGGACCTTGGCCACCAACCGGGCCCAGGACAATGCCATCGCCTTCAACGTGGCGGTGCCCACCTCCCTGAGCGGTTCAGGCCTGTATCAATCCGGAGCGTTCACCGGCAGCTCCACCATCGATGTCCCCGCGGATCAACTTCTGGTGTTCGACAACACCACCGCGCAAATCAACAAGAGCCCTTCCGCCGTTTATTATTACTTCACCGGCACCGGCAACGGAGGACCCGGCTGGCGCCTCAAAGGCAACCTCGCCACCATCCAGGACTCAGCCCTCGTCTTCCAGCCCGCCTCCGGCTACATCCTGCGCAAAGCCGCATCCGCCAACCCTGGCACCAGCGTGTGGAGCGTTCGTCCCGGTTACGTCACTCCCTGATCCCTCCCGATTTTTCTTTGACCGGAGCCCTCGCCCACCACCCGAAACTTCTCACTCATGCACCGTTCCGCCGCGCTTTTCCTATCGGCTCTCCTTCTCCTCAGCGGCGTTGCTCGCCTCGAGGGCGCCATCGGCCTTGAATTGGTGTCGGATCGTCTCAACGACGCCGGCGGCAGCGCCGCGCCCACCTCCACTCTGGTGCTCATCGTCGCGGACACCACTGGCAACGGTCTCGCCACCGCCGTGCAGGGACCGAACCTCTCGCTGCAGTCTTTCCTCCAGGGGTCAGGCGGCGATGACCTCGTCGTCCACCGCACCAACCTCGCGGCCGGGGCCAGTCCCGGCGTTCTGACCGCCTCCGTCACCGGTCTCGACTTCGCAGACGACACCAGCGCAAGATGGGGCACTGGCGATCCCCTCTATCTCCTCTGGTTCCCGACCCTGACCACAGCCTCCGTCAATCTCTCCGTCGGCGTCCCCTATGGCGTTCTCCCTCTCGGGAACACCCCGGCGGACTCGGCTTACATCGATTTCACCTATGTCTCGCCGACCAACAGTGGCGCCTTTGGCAGCAGCCCGATTCCCTCGACCGCGACCAACACCGCCGCGAACCAGACCTCCTCACCTCCGCCCGCTCCGGAAATCGCCGTCAGCGGCAACGGGTCCGGAATCACGTCTGGCAGCACCACCCCGGCTCTCGGCAACCACTCCGCGTTCGGATCCGCTCCGGTGGCGGGTGGCAGCGTGGTCAGGACCTTCACCATCACCAACACCGGTTCGGCGTCTCTAACGCTCACTCTGCCCATCTCGATCACCGGCAGCCACTCGGCGGATTTCTCCATCCTCACCGCTCCCTCCACCACCGTGACCGCCGGAGGAGGGACGACGACCTTTCAGGTCTCCTTTGATCCTTCCAGCCCCGGAACGCGCAGCGCCACCCTCAGCTTCGCCAACAATGACGCGGACGAGAACCCTTTCTCATTCGCCATCGAGGGCACCGGAACGAATTCAGCCCCAACCAACATCACCCTGACAGGAACCTCCCTGACAGAGAACAACGAAGCGGGAGCCTCGATCGGCAGCTTCGCCACCACCGACCCGGACACTGACGACACCCACACCTATTCCTTGGTGAGCGGCACAGGTGACTCGGACAACGATGCGTTCACCATCGCAAACAACATTCTCACAATCACGGGATCCGCCGACTTTGAATCCAGGCAGAGCTACAGCATTCGAGTGCGCTCCACCGACAGTGCGGCTTCATCCGCCAGCTTCGACAAAGTGTTCTCGATCTCGGTCACCGACATCAATGAGACCCCCACGAACCTGCAATTGAGCGGTGATTCCCTCACCGAGGGGAACGCTCTCAACGCCACGGTCGGCACCTTGTCGGTCTCCGATCCAGACGCCGGCGATTCCGTGACCTATCAATTGGTTTCAGGTGTTGGCGATGACAACAACGCTAGCTTCAGCATCGCGGGTGCCGCCCTCAAGATCGGGGTGGTCACGGATTTTGAGACGCTCGAAACTTACAGCGTCCGGGTGCGCGCCACGGACAGCGGCAATCCGGGGCTGTTTGTGGAAGCCACGTTCACCATCACGGTTCTCGATGTGAATGAGACGCCGGGTGACATCGTCTTGAGCGGCTCTTCCCTGGCGGAAAACAACTCGGCCGGAGCCACCGTGGGAACGCTTTCCCTCACGGATCCACTCGCCACCCTCCCCGTTTCGTTCTCGCTGGTCTCCGGTGACGGTTCCACCGACAACGCGAGTTTCAGCCTGACCGGTAGGGCCCTCGGCTTCATCGGCGTGGCGAATTTTGAGCAAAAAGACAGCTACAGCCTGCGCATTCGCGCCACGGACAGCCGCACCGTGAACCCGAGGATCGTGGAAGAGACCTTCACCGTCACGATCACGGATGTGAACGAGGCGCCGTCAAACCTGCAGCTTTCCGCTGCCTCCCTTTCCGAATCCAGCAGCGCTGACTCGATGATCGGTGAACTCTCCGTGGACGATCCGGACGAGGGCGATCTGCCGACCTTCACGCTCGTCGCTGGCAGTGGTTCGACCGACAACGCTGCGTTCGAGATCCAGGGGATCGGACTTTATTTGATCAACGAACCGGACTTCGAGACCAAGTCCACCTATCAGCTTCGCGTCCGAGCCACCGATTCCGGTGCCCCCGCGCAAAGCGTGGAACGGGCCTTCACCGTGACGATTTTGGACGCGAACGAGGCTCCAAGTTTCGTTGGGGGACCGGACCAGGCTGTCGCGCGCGGCACCACCAATCTTCAGACCGTCGCCAACTGGGCCACGGAAATCACAGATGGCGATCCCTCGGTCAACCAAGCTCTCCGTTTCGACGTGGAGGTTGTCACCGGTGCCTCCCTGTTCACCGTTGTCCCCACCGTCAGTTCCACCGGAACGTTGAGCTACCGGGTGACAGGTTCTCCAGGGCAGGCTGAACTCAGCGTCGTTCTCACCGATGATGCCACCATCAACGGAACCCCGGCCATCGCAAGCGCCGCCCAAACCTTTACGATCAGCGTGACCGCGAGTGACATCGCCCTGGTCGGCAATGGTGTCGGCATCGCGAATGGCGACTCCACGCCTGACAGCGGCGACGATACAGACTTCGGTCTTCTCGCCCTCGGGGGAAGCGGCGGCGTCAAGACGTTCCGGATTGAAAACAATGGCGATGCGGATTTGACCTTGGGCACGGTGGCTCTCCAAGGCGCTCAGGCGGCGGACTTCTCCATCACCCAGGTTCCGGACTCCCCCATCGAACCGGGAGCGTTCAGCACCCTGGAAATCACCTTCCTGCCGACGGCGCTCGGTCTGCGCAGCGCAACGGTCTCCATTCCCAGCAACGATCCAGACTCCAGCCCCTTCGGCTTCGCCATCGCCGGCACGGGCGGCGCCCCAGAAATCGTGGTGGAGAATGGCGAGGCAAGCCTCAACGACGGCGCCACTCTCCCGTTCCCCAGCGTCCCCCTGTTCACGGAGACGGTCAAGACCCTGACCATCCGGAACTCGGGCGCCATTGCCCTGACCGATCTGGCCATCACCATCGAAGGGCCACAGGCAGCCGAGTTTTCCGTAGCCGACCTTTCGGTGGATTCCCTCGACCCCGATGATAGCGTCGACATCGCACTCAGCTTCAGTCCCACCTCCACCGGGGCGCGGTCGGCTCTCCTCAAGATCGCAAGCGACGATGCGGACGAGAACCCCTTTGATCTGAATCTTTCGGCGGTGATCGACGGGCGTGAAGGCAAGGTGGTGACGATCCCCGAGACCGATGCTCCAATCCCGGAGCTCGGCGACGCCACTTGGGAGAGCGATGCGGCTGGGGCCTACGAAGGACTGCTCTATACCGAGGATGACTTGGTTGGAGCCATCTCCAACCTCCGCATCACCGCGCCACCAACCGGAAGCCTGAACGGGGGAACGGTGACCGCCTCCGTCCGCTTGAACAAAACTTCTTCCACCTTGCGGGGCAGCTTCGATGCCGATGGCAAACTGATCTCGGCCGCCGGGGCCTCCCTGGGATTTGACCTGCAACTGCAAAGCACCGCAGAGTCGACGTTTGCCATTACCGGCACGGTGACGCTGAACGGTCTGACGGCGCAGGCCTACCTGGCCCAGACCCCCTATTCTACCAGGTTTCCGATCCCCGACGACCGTTTCCCGACCGGCCCTTACACCCTCCTGTTCCCCTCCTCTCCTGGCTCGGGAGACACCGCACCGGGTGGTGATGGATGGGCCACGGCAACTCTTTCTTCAAGCGGCGCCTTCAGCTTGACTGGCCGATTGGGCGATGGCACCACGCTCACGGAGACAGCCTACCTCACGGCGCAAGGCGAACTCTTTGTCTTCGCCGAACTCTATTCCAGCACGCCCGGCAAGGGATTGATCGGCGGAAGGTTGATCTTCCGAAGCCAGACTGAGTCCGATCTGGATGGTTCCTTGCGCTGGGTCAAGGCCAATGATCCCCGGACGTCCCGGCGTCGGGAACGTGTCTATCCCAATGGGTTTGATGTGGATCCCTGGGTGATCGGTTGCCGCTTCACTCCGCCTGCGCTTAATGCCCGCGCCCTCGACCTGGAGGACCAATACTACAACGCCGAACTTTCCCTCTTTGGCCCGACCGCCCCTTCCGCCACCGCCGGAAGCCTGAACAACGTCGTCACTTGGTACGCCAACAACCGCATCGTCCATTTCGGACCACGGCCGATCACCGCCACGGTGAACACGCGGACCGGCTCCTTCTCGGGAACGTTCAGTGACCCGGCCGCCCGCCTCTCGATCAGCCTCGGCGGCGTCGTCTACCAGAAGCAGAACATTGCGGCCGGTCTCTTCTCCAACGCCGACAAGACGGGCTCCGTGCGCATCCTGCCCGGTACAGACTTTGACTACCCAGGCAGTGAAGCCGCAGATCCCCTCACCCGACTCAACTTGCCGGACGAAGCGGCGGCCCCACCCGATGTCGCTGAGGAGACCACCTTTCCCCCGGCGGCCGCTGGCACCTACAACGGCATTGTTTCCCTCGGAACCGTCACCACTGGCGCCATCGAGTCCGTCGTGGTCTCGTCTTCCGGTGCATTCAGTGGCAGCCTCTGGCTCCAAGGCGTGCGGCTCGCTCTTCGCGGCAACATAGGCCAGGAAACGACCCTTCCCGACGGCACCACCGTGACCTTGACGCTTGGCTCCATGACCGGCATCCCCAATGGATATGTGCTTCAGGGCTCAGTTCGTCAGGGCCCCATCGGGTCGGACAATTTCGAATCCTCCGTAAACGCCCAACGCCGCCCAACCTACACCCGCACCTCACCTTCACCCTGGCGCGGTGCCTACACGGTCGCCCTCCGCGCACCAGACTCCTTGGATGCTTTTGGGGAACCCGGTGGCGATGGCTACGGCACCCTCTCTGTTCCCTTGGGCGGCACCGTTTCGGGCCTGATCACGTTGGCCGATGGAACCAAGGTCACACTCGCCGGTCACATCGGCCTGCCTTACACGGATGAGTCCACCCAAACCGCCCTCTGGAGCTTCCACCGCGGTCTCTACGGACGCACTCCCAAAGGGTTCGTGGCGGGCACCGTCGCTTTCCGCAATGTGGCTGGCGTCTCCAACCTCGACGGTCAATGGCTCTGGGAGAAACAGGACGGTGCCAGCACCACTTCTTACCCGGACGGCTTTGCCACCTCGCGCTCCCTCATCGGTTCGCTCTTCGTCCCGCCCGCGCGCAACACCCGCGCCATGACCGGCCTCAATCCCACCACGGACAACGTCTGGCTGCGTTTCTCACAGATCGATCTTTCCTCATTGCCCGACCTTGAACTCAACAGCAAGGACCTCACCGGAACCTGGCAGGCAGACAACAGGATCATTCACTACGGGCCTCAATCGGTCTCCCTCTCGCTCGACACCAGGACCGGCTTGTTGACCGGTTCCTACAGGGACACAGCCAACGGAATCAACTTCTCCTTCGGCGGCGTGCTGATCCAATCCCAGAATCTCCTCACCGGCTCCTTTTTGACGCAGGGCCAATCAGGTCTGTTCGTCATCGGGAAACGCTGACTTCTTCCGCCAACGGAGCTGCGAGAATGGTCGTTGTGGTTGGCGTCCATTGGGGAGAAGTCGTCGTCGCGAAGCCTAGAAAGGTTAGTGGAGAACCGTTGAAGGCACGGAACCCAACGGAACATGGCGGACTTTGATCCGGCGGTCATGCGATTGGGAAAGCCGGTCACCTGTTGGGGAACTTCCGTGTTTTCCGTGGTCGACCATTCCCGGATTTCGGTTTCACGGCGATCGACGAGTTCACCGCTGGAAGATGCCCTGGCGGCGGACGAGCTCTTGTTCCCGCTTGAGGATGGTGTGTCCGGCCAGGAAGCGGTTCAGCCGTTCCTCGGCTCCGCCGCCGTCGCACGGAACCAAAAAATGGACGTAAGGCATAAGATGTTGTCAGTTTCGGGTGATCCTGGGTAGCTCGGCCGCTCGTTCGCTCCTTCGCCGGAGCCCGCTGCGCTAGGCACCGGCTCGTCGCTCACTCGCTCGTCTACTGCGGCCCTGCGGGCTTTTGCTGGACGGATGGTGGAACTGCGAGGGCGAGACGGAAGCCCAGGTGGGTGCTCCGGAAGTCCGGCGTGAACCTGACCCGGTCCGAGGAACGGGCGCGCGCCGCCGCGTTGAGCCAACTCTCGCCGCGGTAGACGCGGGTGGACCCCGAAGCCGCGCCCTTGGGGTCCGTGGCCGGACCTGCGAAATATTTGGCGTACCGGTCCTGGCACCATTCCCACACGTTTCCGTGGAGATCGTAGAATCCCCACGGGTTCGGGGCGAATCTCTTCACCGGCATGGTCGAGCCGTAGTCGTTGTCCACGTTCGCCTTCCCCTTGACGTAGTCGTCGCTCCAGGAATAGCTTGTGGTCGTCCCGGCGCGGCAGGCGTATTCCCATTGGGCTTCGGTGGGGAGGCTGAACTGGAGACCGGGCGGAGCTTTGGATTGGATGCGGGTGAGGAAACCGCCTTTCCCAGCGATGTCGTTCCAGCTCACCTGTTCCACGGGAGCCTCGGGGCCGAGGGTGGTGAACCGGCTGGGGTTGGCCTTCATGACCGCCTGCCACTGGCCCTGGGTGGTCTCGGTTTCGGCGAGCCAGAAGCCTTGGGTCAGGGTGACCTTGTGGGCTTCGGCCCCCTCGCCCATTATGAATTTGCCGGGAGGGCAATAGAGGAAGCGGACCTTGATCCCCGGAGCGATCTCCTCCTCCCGGGCCTGGACCGGTCGGCTCGGTCGACTCGCTGGGGCCGCGTCGCTGCCGGGGGGCTTCGCCACACCCGGCGCTCCTTCGTCCCCGCTCGCTCCCTTCGCCGGACTGCTGGCCGGAGATGGTGGACCTGCGGCGAGACGGAAGCCCAGGCTGCCGTCCCGGTACGACGGATTGCCCCAGTCCCGAGACGCGGAGCGGGCGTAGCCCGCTGAGTCGTACCAACTGCCGCCGCGGTACACGCGGTCGGACCCCGAAGCCGCGTCCTGAGGGTCGGTCTGCGGATCTGCTCCGAGGTCTTCCTGATACCAGTCGCGGCACCATTCAAAGACGTTCCCGAGCATATCGTGAAGGCCAAAAGCATTGGGGCGTTTCCCGGCGACTGGATGGGTGGTTTCCCCGCTGTTCTCATCGATCCACGCCAAATCCGTTACCGCCGCGCTGTCCACGTTGTGAGGCGCGGTGGTCCGGGCACGGCAGGCGTATTCCCACTGCGCCTCGGTGGGAAGCTGAAGGGTCCAGCCATCCACGAGGAGACCGCCCGCCTGAATTTTTGCGGTGAGAGTTTCGGCGTATTTTGTCGCTTCCTCCCAACTCACCTGTTCCACGGGGGCGTCCGACCCAGCGTCCGTGAAGAGACTCGGGTTGTTCCCCATGATGGCGCGCCACTGCGCCGCGGTGGTTTCCGTGCGCGCCATCCAGTAGCCTTGCGTCAAGGTCACTTCGTGTTGGGTTTCCTTAGCTGACCCTGGTTCACGCCCAACCTCATCCTTCGGACTCCCCATGAGAAACTTCCCGGGCGGAACGTAACAGAACGTCATCGGCACTCCGGGCGCGATCTCCAGCGTGCGGCTCACGACGGTGCTCTCCTCCTCCTTGGGGCGGGACTGCGTCACTCGCCCCCGTCGGCGGAGCGCCCCGTCGCTCGCGCGCCCGCCTGCTGCTTCTTCCGGGATGGTAGAACTGCGGGCGAGACGGAAGCCCAGGCTGCTGCTCCGGACTTCCGGCGCGTCCCCGGACTGGTTCGCGGAACGGGCGTTCGCCGCCGAGTAGAGCCAACTGCCGCCGCGGAGCACGCGGTAGGACCCCGAAGCCGCGCCCAATGGGTCGACTCCCGGTCCTCTGCCAGAATCCCCATACCAGTCCTGACACCATTCCCACACGTTTCCGTGCAGATCGAACAGTCCCCAAGCGTTGGCGCGCTTCTCCGCGACCGGATGGGTTTTGGATTCACTATTGTCGCTGATCCAACCCAGGTCCGTGACGTCGGCACCGTCCGCGTTGAAGGGACCGGTGGTTCCGGCCCGGCAAGCGTATTCCCACTGGGCCTCGGTGGGCAGAGTGAACCGCCATCCTCCCGCCCCCGTTGTGTTGATCTTGGTGAGGAATCCCTGAATGTCGTCGTGGGAAACCCGCTCGACCGGAGCCTGTGGCCCGGCATCCGTAAACTTGCTGGGGTTGGAACCCATCACAGTCTGCCACTGCTCCTGGGTCGTCTCCGTCTTGGCCAGCCAGAAGCCGTCGGTCAGCGTGACCTCGTGCAGAGTTTCATCGTCTCGATGGCCGGATTCACTCACCGGACTCCCCATCCCAAACGTCCCCGGCGGACACCAGACAAAGGGAACGGACACGCCCGGAGCGATCTCGAAACTGCGTTCCTCTCCGGCCCGAGAACCGGATTCCGTGAGGTAGTCCGGGTTGCGCACCAGGACGGGCCCAGTCGCGGCGATGCCCGCCGCTTTGGCATAGTCGTCCTCATCCTTGGTCGGGACGGCGAGGAACCAGTTCCGGGCCAGCGCACCGGCCCGCCACAGGCGGGTCGTCTCCGCCGCGCACCAGGCGTCGTCCGCCGGACCGGCCGGAGCCGCGACGGTAGGTCCTGTTGGTGCGGTCCGAACCCAGAATCCGTCCCGCCAAGGTTCGTTCCCCAACCGCCCCGGCGGCAGGAAGGTAAATCCATTGGCCACGATGGCCTGACCCGAGGTGGCTGCCTCCAGCGGGGTTCGCCCGGCCAAACCCCCGCCAGTGAGATCCCGGCCAAACCACCAAGCCCCCGCGCCTCCGGCCACCGCGAGGGCGGCGGGCCAGAGCCAGTTGAATCCCGCCGTGATCCAGGTGGGTATGCGGAATCGGCCCTCTCCCTTCGCGCCGGTGAGGGCGAGCTGGTCCCGGAGTTCCGGGTATTTGCGCATCAGCTTGCGATAGAGCCGGGCGCTGAGACGTCGGACCAGGCGCGGGCGCTTGGCCACGACCCGCAGGGCGTATTCCTCCCCGCCGGGTTGTTTGGCCCGCAGGGCGAGGTAAAGGAGCGCGCCGACGGCTTCCCGGTCTTTCGCGGAAAAGTCCTTGAGGAGTTCCAGGCGGACCCATTCCGGCATGGCGGCCTCCCGGAGCCAGGGGAGTTGCGCCAAGCGCCAGAGCGATTGCGCCGGGGGCGCGTTGTTGGTTCCTGGTCCCTGGTTCTTGGTTGAGGAGAGTTTGCGGAGGCCGTCGCCGAGATAGCCGGTGAGGTGCCAGTCGATGACGGGGAAGGCGGCGCAGGCGCGCAGCCAGCGCATTCCCTCCGGGCCGAGCCATGCCTCCAGTTCGGCCAGCGCGGCGCGAATGCGGACCGGGGCGGGCGGTTCACCGCCGAGCCAGAGAGGCACATCCACACAGACCGCTTCGGGCACCCCGGGCTCGGTCCCGTCCCATGCGGTGCCTTCGCCCACGAGCCATTCGCCCAGGGAATGGACGCCGGACTCGGAAAAATCGAACACGGCCCAACCTCGCTCCCGCAGTTCCGCAACGGTGGCGCCCGCGCCGGGTGGCGTGAGGACGGCGCGCTCCGTCTCCCATTCCCCGAGGAGGGAAACCCAGGGCTCCTCCGAGCCGCTGTAACGGTTCACCGGGACCAGGTCCTCGCCGAAGAGGACGATGCGGTGCCGGGCATAGCGCACTGCGAGATCCCGCAAGGGCCGCAGCCGGGGGGTCCAGTCCCTGCTGGCGGTGTCGTCCTCGTCCTTGGGCGCGGGATACACCAGGGAAGGCGTCCTGGCGAAGCGGAACTCGTCCACATGGACGCCGTGGGCGCGCAGGCCGTCGATCCACTGGCGCACGAGGCGACCGAGGTGATCGTGCCGGTGGCGTTCCCCGGTGAGGAAGAGGTATTCCGGGGATTCCGGGCGGCTGGCCTTCACCGGGGTGAAGAAGCCGCTGCGGCGGATGGTGGCGCGCACCGTGCGGCGGGGATCGAGCCGGAGGGTTTCCTCCTCCTGATGGCGGCGGAGTCGGGCGACGACGCCGGAGAGGAAGGCGGCGGGGTTCCACATCTCCCGTTTCAGGCCGAGGAAGAACTCCTCACTGCGGCCATGCCCCGATTTGCCGAGATGGCGGGTGAGGTAGTTCACCTGGTCCCGGAACCAAGCGCGGCTCCACAGGGTGACGACGAGAATGAGGAAGGCCAGGAGCGGCCCGGCGGCGATGACCCAGTCGATCGAGGTGCGCACGGTGAGGAGGGTCTCCCACCAGGGAACCTCGCGCAGGAAGGGGACGACCTCCGGTTTGATGGTCCAATCCACCCAGTCCTTGGGGAGGTTGAAGGCTTCCGGGACGTCCGGTGGTTTCGGCGCAGGCGGCGGTTCGGAGGCGGGCACCGTGGCTGGGGCCTCCTTGACCGGTTCGGGCTGCGGAGGAGGCGGCGGTTTCTGGGTGACGATCGGGTAGAGCCAGGAGCCGAAACCGGCCAACACCGCGACCGTCAACAATCCAGACAGCCAGCGCCAACCGATATCCCGCCCGGCCCGGGCACCGGAGACCCGGTTGGATGCGCCAGGCGGCGGCGTTGGTGGCAGAGGAGTGACGGATCGCTCCGGCCCCATCATCCGCTTCCAGAGAGCAGCGAAGCGTTCCGCGTCCTCGGCCGTTTTGGCGAAGACAGGTTCAAGGTGATCCCGGAGGACGGTCTCGGGATCGGCGGCACTAGCCAGTTCGCCCCGGCTGACGAGGGCGAGGACGACGGCGTGGGCGTCCGTTAGCGGGCGCGGATCGGTGAGACGACGGTCTTCCCTCCACGCCTCCAGGAAGAGCGGGAGACGCTCGCGCAAGAGCGATTCGGAATCTGGGGGTGATGTGACCAAGCGCGCGGGGGATTGTTAGTTGAAGAGGCGGGTTGCCCTTCGGGCGCACGAATTCACACGAATGGCACAAATGGACACGAAGAATGAGGAGTGACGGTTGTTGTTACTCATTCGTGTAATTCATGAAATTCGTGTTCATTCGTGTCTCAAGCGTCTTTCTCATCGGACCATCCGCTCCCACTCCAATTTCGGATTCCGAAAGTTGATGATCAGCCCAATGCGTTTTCCGGAAATGCGGAGGTAGTTCATCATCTGCCCTCGCTCGGAATCGCCGATCGCGGGAATCGATTTTGCTTCGACGAGGACTTCGTTGGCGGTAATGTCCGGAACGCAGTCCCCGACGATCACGCCTTCGTAGACGATGGGATAGGGTTGCTGCTGGGAGCAACCGATCCCCTTCTGACGGAGGGAGATCATCAGGGCGTTCTCATACGGCTTCTCCCGAAGACCGGGACCGATGGACCGGTGGACATGCATGGCACAACCGATGATTTCGTAGGTTCCATCATTGAATTCAGTCATCAATCAAAAGGGAGCTCCGGCCTCCACCATGTTCTTTTGTGTTTATTCGTGCCATTCGTGCCATTCGTGCACTTCGTGTTCATTCATACCTCGAAACGCCTACTTATTACCTTTGCCCTTCGGGCTCACGAATGAGCACGAATGGCACGAATTATCACGAAGGATGGTGATCTTCATTCGCGCTAATTCGCGCCCCCACCAACCTCACCCCTTCCCTTTCCACGACTTCAAAATCTCCTCACCCAGTTCCAAGTCGTCCCCGGTTTTGAACACGGAGCCGAGAATGTCCGACATCGGCGGATTCATCGCGGCGGTGTGCAGGGGTCCGGTCGGTTTCGCGGCCTGGAGAACCCGGGCGAGGTCGAGGAGTTCACCCGTGGCGGGTTTCTTGGCGAGGCGATTCCCGTAGTTCTCGCGGATGTGGAAGAAGAAATCGACGGCATCCCCGAGCCAGGGAGCGCCGCCGTTCAAGGCTGTCACCCGCTTCATGACGATGTCTTCCATGCGCTTGCGGGCAGCGGCTCCGGTAGGGAACTTGATGTCATGGTAGACGCAGCGGCGCAAGAAGGCGTCCGGGAGGTTCTTCTCCGAGTTGCTGGTGACGATGACGATCGGCTTGAGGGCGTCCGAGTTGATGGCGAACGTCGGATGGTCCTTCAGCTCCGGAATGCGGAACCGGAACTCCCCCATTTCTAGGAGGAGATCGTTCGGGAAGTCGCGCGGTGCCTTGTCGATCTCGTCGATGAGGACGACGGAGGCCGTCGGCCCTGCCGCCCAATCGGACAGGAGTTGGCGATGGGGATGGCCGGGGGCGGGAGGGTGGGCGCGGAGAATCGCTTCTCCGAGGGCCTGGGCGCGAAGATGCGGAAGTGGATCCGGATCACTGCCATCCTTGAGCTGAGCTTGGCGGAAGTGAGCGATGGCGTCGTAGGCATAGAGCAGGTCGCGTGACTCACTGATGGACTTGGTGAAGAAGGAAACCAAGGGGAGGCGGAGGTCCGCGGCGACGCTCTTGGCCAGGGAAGTCTTCCCGGTGCCTGGCTCGCCGGTGATGAGGAGGGGTTTGCGCAGGAGAATGGCGACGTTGACGGCGGCTTTGAGTCGGTCGTCCGGATCGTAGGTTTCCCCGTCGGACGCGGGGTTGGGCGAGCCTTGGGCGGCGTATTTGAAGTCCATGTCAGTGAATCGAGAATCTCAGTTGAAGCGTTTGTGCAAGCGGTCGTGAAGGTGATCGCGAATGACGGGCGCGAGCCGGATCATGGGAAGTCGGTCGGTTTTGTGTTCGCTGTAGATCTTGCGGATCATGGCCTGGCCGCCGGAGACGCCAAGTTCCAGAAGCTCTAGCAATTCCCGGACAGGCTGCTGGTCAGCCCAGAGAGCGGCTTCTCCGTCCCGGACGTCGTCCAAACACGGCAAAGCGCACCAAGCGTTCCCCTGACGGAAGGGGCGCTGTCGGGCCAAGTCCGCGAGGTGACGACACACTTTGGAGCGTGGCCCTGAGCGGGACGAGGAGGACACCGCCACTTTGATCAAAACGGACTGCGGCCGATTTCCGGGAACTTCTCCCAGTAAGCCAGAAAATGGTGGAGGAACCCCTTGAAGGCCCCGAAGTCCGCGTCATCGACATCCAGGGAAAAGGTGGCGACCTGACAAACACCCGGGTGCTGGCTGAAATAGCGCGCCAGATCGTCCCGAGTGGCGGCGCGGGAAAGCCGGAGCCTTTGCGCGAGCACGGAAACGGGGGATTCCAGATCCCGTGCCTTCATCTGGGGCAGCGGAATGGTGATCGGGTCGATGACGTTCAATCCGTGCAGCGAAAAATTCTCCTCCTCCAGGACGG
>QQNE01000099.1 GCA_003402735.1 Verrucomicrobiota bacterium | reverse complement strand
GGGCCAGTTGTTTGATATGCTCCCGAACGTCTATTTCTTCGTCAAAGACACCGAGGGGCGGTTCATGCGGATGAATCAAGCCTTGCTGCTGGCCATCGGATTTCGCCATGAGTCCGAAGTTCTGGGATTCACGGACGCCGACTTTTTCTCCCCATTTCTCGCCCACGGCTATCGTGAAGAAGACTGCTGGATCGCCACTCACAACAAGGCGGTCAGGGACAAGATTTGGTTCGTGCCCAATAGCAAAGGTGTCCTCATCTGCTACCTGTGCAGCAAGGCACCTCTTCACGACCGCTTAGGGCGAGTCATCGGCATCGCCGGAGTCATGCGGGATGCCCGCAGCGCGGGTGCGATCATCGGCCCCTACGAGGATCTCAAGACCGCCGTGGATTACCTCAACGGCCATTTCAACGAGAGCATCACCATCGAGAGCGTTGCCGCGATGGTGCATCTCTCCACCAGTCAATTTCAGCGACGATTCAGAGCCTTGTTTCAGACGTCACCCATTCAATATCTGCTGCAGCTTCGGATCGACAGCGCCTGCCAGCAATTGCAGCGCACCGATGCCTCCATCGGCACCATCGCCCTGGGAAACGGCTTCTACGACCAGAGTGCCTTCTGCCGCCAGTTTCAAAAGCGCGTCGGCCTGACTCCCCGCCAATACAGGGCCCGATTCGGGAAGAACGCGAAGTGGACACCTTCTTCTCAGTAAGACTGACAACTCCTCGTGGGTCACAGCACCGGATTCAGCTAGTGTAGTCCGTCCAGCAGAATGCGTCTCCCGAAAAAGAATCGCGAAGCGACTGATTTCCCTGCTTGAAACAAAAAAACCATAAAGTGCAGAATGTTGGGCGGGCTACACTAGCCCGCATTTCTCAAGGATCGCGTCGCGAGGCGCGCGAAGGATTCCAGGGCGAGCGGCATGCCGACATACCGTGAATCCTGGAATTCGAGCGAAACGCAGCAGGAATGCCATTGAGCAAGCCGCAGCAGCGAGAGCTTGAGAAATGCGGGCTGGCGTATGCACTCCATCGGATTGCATCTCATAGCGCCTCTTCCACACTCTTTTTCCTTTCTCGAGGATATCGGCGGCAGAGGCCGTCCACAGAAAGGGTTTCGAGGAGGCGTTGGTGAGGGCGAAGTGGAATCTCGGCCATGCCTTGACCCTGGCGTGTAAGCGTCTCTTCTTCAGCGGCTTTATGGCTCTTCGTCCTGCCATGCGAGCGTGGGACCGCATCAGACAAGACCCTCCTTGAGCGCCTTCGCCACCGCGCCGGTGCGGGTGTGAACCTCCAGCTTCTCGTAGATGCGACGGAGATAGGTATCGACGGTGTGAATGCTGAGCGTGAGGCGGTCGGCGATTTCCTTTTTAATGAGGCCGCTCACCATGAGCTGGAGAATTTCTTTTTCGCGGTCGCTAAGTCCGTAGTCACTCTGCTTGGGAGCGAGCTTGGAAAACATATCGAGCACACGTCTCGCAATCCGCGAAGTCATGGGTGAACCCCCATTGAGAGCATCGCGCACGGCCTGCGTGATCTCCGCGGCGCTGCTGGTCTTCAAAAGATAACCAGCGGCTCCGGCACAGATTGCGGAGAAGACTTTGTCATCATCCTCGAAGACCGTGAGGATGACGACGACGGCTTTGGGAGCGCGTTCTTTGATGAGCCGGATGCCTTCAAGACCGCTCATGCCGGGCAGTCCCACATCCAGCAGGATCAGGTCGGGAGCATCGTCAGGCTTGAGCACAGCGAGAGCTTTCTCACAGGAGTCAAAGTCATGCGTGCATTGCAGGCCATCCTCCGCATGCAACACACGCACCAACGTGCGGCGGAAGGCGGCGTGATCCTCGATGATCCAGATTGTTTTCATGACAGGGCAGACTCCAACGTGATGCGCGTGCCTTTGCCAGGCTCGCTAATGACCCCAAGCTCGCCGCCGATCACCTCGGCACGATGCCGGAGGTTCGCCAGACCATTTCCGGCAGTGACCGCAGCGACATCGAACCCGCGGCCATTGTCCACCATGCAAAGACGAAAACGCTTGGACTGCCACGAGAGCTCGATCTCCACCCGCGTGGCGTTCGCGTGCTTGGCGATGTTATGCACAGCTTCGCGAAAGAGCAGAAATACCTGACGATGAAACGTCAGTGAAGCAGCAATTGCATCGTCTCCGCCGGGAGCCTGGAGATGCCAGTCGATGCCTTTGAGCAAGGCTGCGGCGCTTTGCCGCATGGCTTCGACGAGGCTCGTCAGCTTCGGCGCATCGCCCTCGCGCACGAGCCAGATGATGCCGCGCATGGACTCCGCAGCCTCTCCTGCGAGGCGATGAATCTCATCCAATGATTCCGAAGCCTCTCCTTCCCGCAGAGCCAGCTCCGACATCAGCCGAATGCTGCCGAGATGACTGCCAATCTCATCATGCAAATCGCGCGAGATGCGCTGGCGCAGTGTTTCCATTTCTCGTTCCCGCACACGCCGCGAATGCAACACCGCGACCACGGCAAAAGAAGCCCCCCCCAAGAAGATGAGGCCCGCGAGCCAAACGGCACGGGTCTGTGCAAGGCCTAGCGCGGATGCTTGAGCTCTGGTGAGTGCGCCGAGTTCCGCCATGAGTTCACGGCGCTTTGAGAGTCCCGACAGCCATTCGGATTCATCGATCAGCACGCCCGAACTGCTGAGGCCATCCACCAAATGCTCGCTCTTCCAAGCGACCGTGGTCGTCTCATCCAAACTCCTGACCGCACTGCCGAGCGCAAGGTTCTTCCCTCCGCCAAAGGCTTGAATCTCCGCGAGAGCGAACACGAAATCGCCGCTGCGTTCCCAGAGCCGCGTGGCCGTGATGCGGATTTCCCGAGCCTGCAAGCCAGGGGTCGGGATGGCCACGGGAGTGTCGCCAGGATTCGCGAAATCGACGCCGGTGCTGTCGAAGACAACCCGGGCATCCGCCTCGACCTTGAAGCGCCGAGGAAACCCAAAACCAAAGCGATCCGGGTAATCACGCGGGTGCGCCGGGATGAGGCGAATCTCTTCCACTCGCTGTGGCGATCCCCAATCCATTTGCACCCATTTCGTGACCTCCGCCGTCGTTGAAATCGCGCTGTGCCAGCCATTGGAATACTTCTCCCCAGCCTTCACCGGCAAGCCCAGCGCATACGTGCCATCCACCAAATGCCTCGGCGACCACGTCGGCAATGTCTCCACGGCATTCGGCGCAAACACGTCGCTATTCAGCGCGACATTCCGTCCCCCGCTGAACACCAACAGTTCTCCGAGACAAAAGATGAACCGCGAACTCATCCCCGGCTGCGGCGAGAGCTTCGTCGCCGTGAAGCGCACGTAGCGTGCTTTCAGTTCATGGACCACAATGTGCCAAGGCGCGAGCACCGGGGAGGCATCGTCATTGGTGTGATCCAGCAACGGCACCGAATCGGCAAACAGCGGATCGTTCGACGCATCCACCCGGAAACGGTTCGGGAACCCATAGGCCTCCGCCGCTCCGAGCATCGCCGGCACCACCACCACCGCTTCCAGCTCGCGCTCCACTCCCAAATCCACCTGCACCCACCGCACCGCATCCGCCCTCGGCGCAAAGCCGCTGTGAAAACCCGCCCGCTCATGCGGCTGCGGCTGGGGCGAATCTGGAAGCAGCTCCAAGGAAGATTCCAGGACCTCCCGCCGCGCCTCCAACCTCACCACCTCGCGGTTTAGCCACGCCCAAGAAGCCCCAGCTTCCAACGAAGTGGCGATCATCAGACAACCGGACAGCAGCCATTTCAACGTCCCCATCCTCCACCATGCAGCCCCCGGGCACAACTCCCGCAAAAGCGTGACAAACGTCGCCATTTCAACTTCATGGCCTCCCCCGCCCTTCCGTCGGAAACGGTCCCGCACAAAAATTTTCGGATCGAGCTGCTCCGGGATTACGTCCAATCTAATGGACGGTGGCCGAGCCTTTCGGTGAGGTCAACGCTCAGGGTTCAGGAGGTGCCCTTCCATCGAAAAACCCTCGTATGAAAAAACTCCTGGCTGAGTTTATTGGCACCGCTTGGCTTGTCCTCGGCGGTTGCGGCAGTGCCGTCCTTGCGGCGGCGGTTCCTGAACACGGCATCCACTTCGTGGGTGTCGCCCTCGCCTTCGGGCTTTCCGTGTTGACCATGGCCTATGCCATCGGTCACATCTCCGGCTGCCACCTCAACCCAGCAGTGTCCATCGGCATGATGATGACCGGCCGACTCCAGCCCAAGGATCTGCCTGGCTACGTCGTGGCCCAGCTCCTCGGCGGCGTGACCGGCGCGGGACTGCTCCATTTCATCGCCTCCGGCAAACCGGGGGTCGATCTTGGGAACTTCGCCTGCAACGGCTATGACGCCCTCTCCCCGGGCGGCTATGGGATGATGGTCTGCCTGGTCACGGAAATCGTCCTCACCGCCGGTTTCCTCTTCGTGATCCTGGGAGCGACCGATGAACGGGCCCCGGCGGCCCTGGCTCCGGTGGCCATTGGGCTTTGCCTGACGCTGATTCACCTCATCAGCATCCCGATCACCAACACCTCGGTGAACCCGGCCCGAAGCATCGCCACCGCTCTCTTCGCCGGGGGCGCCGCGCTGACCCAAGTCTGGCTCTTCATCGTGGCCCCCGTCATCGGCGCCATTGCCGGTGCCCACCTCTACAAGATGGTGGCCGATCAGGACTGAACCGCCGCTGGATCGTCCGGGCTCCGGGGGTTGGGTGGGACCATCACCCAACCCTCTTTTTGCATCCATCGGTCAGGTCAAATACCGACCCGTTCAACCCGCATTTCTCAAGGATTGCGTCGCGAGGCGCCGCCAACGCGATGATCAAGCAGGTTGACGGCGCACTCGTCTGGGTCAAAGACGACCTCCGTTTCAATCGCAAGGGTATGGAATGGCGCGCCGTCCCGGGCACCCGGTGTTCCTGGATTGTGGGTCAAGCGACGCGACCACTCACCAACGATTCAACGACCGCCGGGTCCGCGAGTGTCGAGGTGTCTCCCAGATCTTCGACATGCCCCTCCGCGATCTTGCGCAAAATGCGGCGCATGATCTTGCCGGAGCGAGTCTTCGGCAGGCCTTCGGTGAATTGGATTTTTTCCGGGGTCGCGTGGGCACCGATCAACTCGCGAACCTTCGCATTGATCTCCTTGGGCATGACATCGGTCACGGAGTGCCCGGTCTTGAGCGTCACGTAAGCATAGATTGCCTGTCCCTTGATCTCGTGCGGATAACCGACCACCGCAGCCTCCGCGACGTCCGGGTGCGCCCCGATGGCACCCTCGATCTCAGCGGTGCCGAGGTTGTGGCCGGAGACGATGATGATGTCATCGACGCGCCCAGTGATCCAGTAATAACCATCCGCGTCCCGGCGGCAACCGTCCCCAGAAAAGTATTTCCCCGGGAATCGGGCGAAATAGGTATCGAAGAAACGTTGGTGATCCCCGTAAACGGTGCGCATCTGGCCCGGCCAAGGCTCGAGCATGCAGAGATTTCCCTCGACGCTGTTGCCGAGCAACACCTTGCCGTCATTGTCGACCAGGGCCGGCTTGATTCCGAAGAATGGCAGGGTGGCGGACCCGGGTTTGGTCGGAATGGCCCCGGGCAGTGGCGTGATCAGAATTCCCCCGGTTTCCGTCTGCCACCAAGTATCGACGATGGGACAACGTTCCCTGCCGACGACCTTGTAATACCAGGTCCATTCCGGTGCCTTGATCGGTTCTCCCACGGTCCCGAGCAGACGGAGCGAGGTGAGATCATGGCGATTGGGCCACTCATCCCCTTCCTTCATGAGGCTGCGCAGGGCGGTCGGCGCGGTGTAGAGAATGTTCACCTTGTGCTTCTCCACGATCTGCCATGGACGCCCGTAATCGGGATAATTCGGAACGCCCTCGAACATCAGAGTGGTGGCGCGATTGGCGAGCGGTCCGTAGACAATGTAGCTGTGCCCGGTGACCCAACCGATGTCCGCGGTGCACCAGTAGATGTCACCGGGATGATAATCAAAAATGTAGTGATGGGTGCACGCGGCGTAGACCAGGTAACCGCCGGTGGTATGAAGCACACCTTTCGGCTTCCCGGTCGAGCCCGAAGTGTAGAGAATGAACAGCGGGTCCTCCGCATCCATCGGCTCGGGTGCACACACCGGATTCGCCGCGCCCAGGGCATCGTGCCACCAGACATCCCGCCCTTCTGTCATGGAAACCGGGCTGCCAGTGCGGCGGACGACCAGCACCTTCTCGACGGTGGGACACTTGACCAACGCCTTATCGGCATTTGCCTTCATCGGAATGTCCAATTTGGTGCCGCGGACGCCCGAGTCCTGTGTGAGGATGGCCTTGCAGGACGAGTCATTGATGCGCGTGATCAGGCTGTCCGCCGTGAACGCGCCGAACACGATCGAGTGGACCGCCCCGATCCGGGCGCAGGCCAACATGGCAATGGCCAGTTCCGGAATCATCTGCATGTAGATGCAGACGCGGTCCCCCTTCCGAATGCCGAGATCCTTGAGCGCGTTCGCGGCCTTTTGCACTTCCACCTGCAACTCGCTGTAGGTGAACCTGCGGTTGTCGTGCGGGTCGTTCCCCTCCCAGATCAGGGCGATCTGACCGCCGTGCCCGGACTCGACATGGCGATCGACACAGTTGTAACAGGCATTCAGCTTGGCTCCGAGAAACCAGGCGATCTCCGCTTTGTGATAATCCCAACGTCGCACCTCTTGCCAAGGCTGGAACCAAGTGATCCGCTTTCTTGCCTCTTCCGCCCAAAACCCCTCGGGGTCGCTCACGGACTGGTTGTAGAGCATCCGATAGTCCTCGTAGCTCTTGATGTAAGCTTTGGAGCTGAAGTGCGCCGGCGGGGCATAGACCGGCACGGTTTCCAAGTGGGCTGACTCCGTGTTGCTGCTCATGGTGCGTCTCGGGGGAAAACAGAAGGCTCATATCTCGGGGATTCCTTCCCTGATGGCCAGAAAAAAAGCACAAACACCGCCAACAGGCCCGGGGCGTCAACGGGGGTTCACGGAAAGCATCTCCAAACCGTCGGGTCCAAGTTCCACAAATTCTCCCGGCTTCAGCGCCGGAGCGACCAATTGCCCGATCCGGACCCGAACAAGGCGCTTCACTTTGTGTTCGAACTTGGCGCACATCAGACGGATCTGGCGCTTGAGCCCCTGCTGCAACACGACCGACACCCAACATCCCCCCAGGTTCTCCACCCGTTCAGCGCGGGCGACGCCCTCAGGAGTGTGCACTCCCTCAAGAAATTTATCGACGATCTCCCGCTCCAAGTGCTTGTCGAGCAGCACGTGATATTCTTTCTCAATGCGATGGCTCGGATGCGTCAGCGTCTGCGCCAGCAAACCGTCCGAGGTCAACAACAAGAGCCCCTCACTCTCCTTGTCGAGGCGGCCGACGTAGTTGAGATGACGATACTTCGGTGGAAGGATGTCATAAATGGTCCTCCGATCGTGCGTGTCCTCACGCGTGCAGAGGAAGCCTTTCGGCTTGTAAAACAACAAGGTGACTTCGGCGGCTCCACGGACGCGTTTGCCGTCGACCTTCACGGAATCACCGGGACCAACCCGGGTTCCCAATTCCGAGACCACGTTGCCATTCACGGTGACACGCCGCTCCGCCACGAGCGCCTCCACCTTGCGGCGGGAACCGAGCCCGCAAGAAGCGAGGAACTTGTTGATGCGAATGCCGCCGGTCTCTGACATGGGAGGATTGAGAATGACCGAACTGACAAACCCACGAGGGCCGCCGAACGAGCCCGCCATCGCATCGGTCAGAGGGACGGACGAACGGAGCCACTCACTTGCTCCGAGGCGGCGAACCAATTGCGTGCGCCTTAACCCTCGTGCTTGGTCTTGGGAATGCCAATCGGGCTGGAGCCCTCTTTCCACTGACCCCGTTGCCGGAGGAGTTTGATGCGCTCAAAACGCTTGAGAACGTTCCGCTTTTTGCCGGATCCCGAAGCTCCTTTAAGGCTGTTGTGTTGCGACATGCTGAGGTTCCCTTGGTGATGAAGGGCCGGAACTCTATTGGACCCGGCTGGAATTGCAACCGCAAATCATTGCGAAGCGGACGTTTGCCTCACTTTGGGGCGGGCGCTGGCGCCGGAGCGGAAGACTTCGGGGAAGCCGACTGACCGAACCGATAATACATCGATTCATATTTCTTCTGCAAAGCCTCGACTTTCCGCTGCTGCTCTTCCAGCGTCTTCTGGGTCTCCGTCTTCTCCTGGAGAAGCGAGGCCACCGTGGTCTCCTTTTCCCTGGTCAACTTGGTGCGCTCCGCGATGACTTTCGGCGTCTCCTGCGCCGTGACGGTGGCTTTCTGAACCTCTTGAGCCGTCGACTGAACCTTGGTGAAGGTATCATTGATGGTCTTCTGGATTTCCGGCATCTTCCCAGTGATGGCCTTCAAACTGGATTGGTCGATAGGTTCCACCCCTTCCGGCATCGGACTGGTTTCGCCAACCAACATCCCGTTCACCGTCCGCGCCGCAAAGAGCGCCAAACCGTTCTCCACGACATCATCCTTGGCCGACTCGATGTATTGGCTGCCCTTCTCGATGGTGGCTTTGGCCGCCACCAACGTCTCTTCCGCCTGAGCCAGGGCTTTCTTGGCCTGATCCCGCTCCACCAACGCTGCGCTGGCCTTCTCGTCAAGGGAGATCATCCGCTCCCGATAATTCCCCAGGGCCTCGTTCTCCCCGTGTAGAGTCAGATTGACCTCGGCCGCCGCCCATTTGTCCACCTGATACTGCGCAAACCGGATGTCGACCTTGGCTTTCTCCTGACTGGCCCGGGCCGCGGATTCAGCCTGCGCCAACTGGTTCAAACGATCCCCCACCGCTTTGGCGGCCGCCTCCTTGGCCACCACCACCGCGTCCGACGCCGCCAGAGCCTTTTTCGAGCCATCGACGACCGCCCGCGCCGCCGCCGCCGCTTTTTTGGCAGAGTCCAAGGCAACCGCTGCCGCAGCAATCGTTTTCTCGGTTGCCGCATTCTCCTTGGGCAGATTGGCCACCACCAGATCAAGGGCCTTGGCTTCCATTTCCAATTGCGGAATTTGTGCCTTGGCATCGGCAACCGCCTTTTCCAATCCGCTGATCTTGGCCCCGGCATCACGCCGACCGGTCTCGGCCTTGGACACGGCTGCCGCAGCCCCTCCAAGCGCGGCCGTTGCCTGCGCCAGCTGGTTCTTGAGATCCGCATTATCAGGGAGTTGCTCGACCTGCATCTTCAACAGCTTGACCCGCTGCTCCGCCTTGGTGCGCTCCCCGACCAACGCTTGCAACTGTTGCTCCAGCGCCGCGAAACCCTGCCGAAGAGTTGCCGCCTCGGCAGTCTGCCGGGTGATGGCGGCTGCGCGTTCCCCCACCAACCGACGCTTCTCCGCCGCCGCCGCCGTCTTTTCCGCCAGCGCTTTCTGGCCCGCGGCCAACAGATTGCGGGACTCGGTCAGCTTGGCCTCCGCCTGCTTCGCGACCGCGTCAGCCTGACCGGCTTTCTGCTCCCCGCCTTTGACCACCGCGTCCGCATCCGCCTTGACCTTGCGGGCGTCCGCCAGAACCTTGTTGGCCTCCTCGACCGGTTTGCGAGCCGCGGCCACCGCTTCCGCCGCCTTCTGAACGCTCTGCTCAAGCGTCGGAAGCTGGGCGGTCAGTTTGGCAATGCTCTCCTTGGCCCTCTGCTGTTGCACCGCAATCGGAGGTGGATTGCTGATCAACTCTCCGACCTTGGCTCCATCCGCCACGTTCCACACCACCAGCGACCCATTCCAGTCGCCACTGATCACCCGCTTGCCGTCCGAGGTGAAGGTCACCGCGGTCACGATGTCACTGAACGCGGTGATCTCCCGCTGCAACGCACCGTTCAGATCCCAAATCTTGACCCGGTTGTCGCGACCACAGGTCACGATCTTGGAACCGTCCGGCGAAAAATCGATGTCTTGGACACCGCCAGCGTGGGCCGCCCACTTCTTGAGATTGGTCCCCTTCTGCATCTCCCAAGTGCTGACCTGACCATCCTCGCTGCACGCAGCCAAAACATTCGAATCGGATCGCCAGCTGATCCCAGTCACTGCAAGCTGGTGCGCCTTCAGTTCATAGAACTCAATGCCGCTCCCGGCCTCCCAGACATACAGATCGCCGGTGCGACCGCCCGAAGCCAGCAACACCCCATCCGGGCTGTATTCCAACTCCAACAACCAATCCGGATGCTTCTTGATGGAATGCAACTGCTCCCCGGTCCGGGTATCATAAATTTTCAGATTGCGCCCCGGCCCCCCCAGCGCCACCCGCCCATGATCCGGGCTGATGTCCGCCGCCAGAGCGGTGTCGAACTCCTTGCCGACCTCAATGACCCGCTCGCCGGTCTTCACGTCCCAGGCCACCGCCTTGCCATACTTGCCACCGCGTCCGCCGCCCGCGACCAGCAGGGAGCCGTTGGCACTGAAAGAGATGTCCTCAGGAAATCCCTCGGGAAACGCCAGGATCCCCACCAGGTCGAGGTGCTCCGACTCATAGAGCAACACCTGCTTCTGGCCAGCAATCGCCACCAGGGGTGCCCACGGACTAGCTGCGATGGAGGTGATAGCGTTGGCACGGGCCGTGACCACTTCCGGTTGCAACAACACATGCTCGGGCATGGCCGGGTCTTTCGGTCGGCCCGCAGAGACCTCCACCGTCGCCGCCAACATCGGCCCCGTCGATTTCTTGGCCTTGCTGTCCTTGGTCTCCAGCAATCCGCCCTCGACCCACTTCTTAAGGATGGCGATCTGGGCATCCGCGATCTTCGGCTTGTTCGGAGGCATCACCGGCTCCTCGGTGTGCGCAGTGAGCGTCACGATCCGGCTCCCGTCCGGGTTCCCCGCCTTGACCACAGCCCCGCCAGATCCTCCGGCCATCGTGGCGCTGTAGGTCGTCAAATCCAAGCCCCCCTTGGCCTCATCCGGATTGTGGCAGTTCAGGCAGGCGCTCTCCAGCACCGGAAGAACATGGTCCACGAAGGTTACTTTTTCCCCGTCCGCAGCACGAGCGGCTACCAAACCAAGGGCACATGCGAAGCTGACAAACACGATGTTTTTCATGTCCAATGATGAAATCCTGCGTCTCGGGATCCAATCCCCGATACGTCTCACAAAACGATCCGGGTGAAATCCTTTGAAAAGGCCGGGCGACAATTGTTCAAACCGGACGCCTCACAAACACGCGTCGCGCCGCTGCGCCTTTCCGCAAAATTGACCAAATTTGGCGGGACCCGGAAAGATTTGGCTCAATTCCCGTCCAGAAGGTTGCCCAAACCCCCGAGAATCGAACCCTCATCGATGGACGACCCGCCCCCTCTCGTCTGGGGGGCCGCCTGGAAAATGCGGTCCGCCAACCGGGAAAACGGCAAGCTCTGCAACCAGACAGTTCCGTGCCCCCAGAGAGTGGCGAGGAAAAGCCCCTCTCCTCCGAAGATCATCGACTTGAGGTTTCCGGCGCGTTCGATGTCGTATTCAATGCCCGATTCAAAGGCCACGATGCATCCGGTGTCGACCCGCAGTCGCTCCCCGCGCAACTCCTTGCGGATCACGGTGCCGCCCGCGTGGAGAAAGGCCAAGCCATCGCCCGTGAGACGCTGCAGGATGAATCCTTCCCCGCCGAAGAGCCCGGCTCCGAGCCGACGCTGAAACGCGATGTTGATCTGAGTGCCCTTCGCGGCGCACAAGAAGGAATCTTTCTGACAGAAAAGCTCCCCGGCGAGTTGGCTCATGTCCACCGGGACAATCTTGCCCGGATACGGAGCAGCAAAGGCGACCCTCCTCTTCCCCGTTCCCGAATTGCTGAAGTGGGTCATGAAGATGGATTCTCCGGTGAGCATCCGCTTTCCCACGTTGAGCAGTTTGCCCATGATCCCCTCCGTCGGCTTGGACCCATCTCCCATCTTGGTTTCGAAGACGATGCCGTCCTCCATGTAGTTCATGGCTCCCGCCTCGGCCACGACCGTTTCCGACGGATCGAGCTCCACCTCAACGAGTTGCAAGTCATCACCGAAGATCTCGAAATCGAGCTCATGACACTGTTTGCGAGTGCGCGACGGGGCGTGCGTCCCTTGCGGCAACGGCGGCGGCGTGCTCACGGAAAAGAGTTGCGGAAACACTTCACCGGCTGGCGCCCAGCCCGCCATGCCCTGGCGCCAAAGCAGGGTCTGCTGCGAGACCGCTCCAGTCGCGACCAACTGATGCAGCGCATCTTCGGAAGCAATCTCCACTTTTTCTCCGGTTGCGGTGTAGTGCCACTCCTGCATCCACCGATTATTTCCTGACAAGCTCCCCTAGTCAACTGATTGGCCGAAGCGTTTCCGCTTGCCTCGACGCCTCCGCCGAGGTGAAATGAGCTCCCTCTCCCCATGCCCCCCGCACCACGCATCCTGGCTCTGCTCGCCGCCACGCTCGCCGCCCTGCTCGCCTTCCCGGCGAACGCCCCCTCCGCGGACCCAATTCCGAGGACGCCCAAGCTGTTGTGGCAACCGGTGCTCGATGCCGGGGCGGTTCCTCATCCCGGTCCCGCAACTTCCCTGAACCCGTTCGTCTCCTACACCCACCTCGGAACGGACTTCGGGTTTCACGGACCAGCCGAACACCAGCTCGTCTGGGACAACGGACGCATCTCGGCCGATCTCACCGGCCAGGACGCCTGGGTCGGCATGTGGCACTCGCTGGCCGGCCTGGCCGCATCCGCCAGTGAATCCCTCGATTTCGCCGCCCCTTATCCCGCCCCGATCCGCGCCGCCAGCCAGCCGAAAATCACCTCCCTCGCCGTCCGGGCCACCGGCAACGGCACCCTGAAAATCGAAATCAAGAGCCCCGGAGAAGACCTGCTCTGGCAACAGGCGATCCCCCTCCAACCGCCCGGCTCCACCCCGGTGACCATCCCGTTGGATCCCGAGTCGCTCCGACGCGCCAAACTCCTCGTCTGGACCGCCGAACCGGGCTCAAAGGTTTCCCTGGCCGGGGTCGCCCTCGGCGTGGAAACCCGCCCGCTCCCGATCGCTGAGCTCGCCCTGAGCGCTTCGTTTGCCAAGCTCGCGCTCTGTTACTCCCAAGGCACCGGTCTGGTCCGGGACCGCGCCCATGTCCCGCACGGGGCCTTCGACAGCATCCCCGCTTCCGGCCTCTTCGCCCTGGCCACGGCGGCCGTCAGCACCCCGGAAATCGCCCTGGTCGAACCGACGGACGCCCGCCGCGTCCTGCACGAGGTGGTGAACGCCTTGGACGGCATTCAGAAAGCCGCCGGACTGCTGCCGCACTTCGTCAGGGAGATCAATGGCCGCCACGTGATCCACCCGCGCACCGAATACAGCACGGTCGATACCGCCATTGCTTACCAAGGACTTTTGCTGGCAGCGGAGATCCTCGACGACGACGAAGTCCGCCTCCAGATCCTTCAAGCCATTCAGGCGATCGATTTCCCGTTGCTTACCCTGGCGGACGGCACCATCAGCCACGGCTTGCGGGAGGATGGCACCACCGTCATCCCCTACTCCTGGCGCGATTGGGGCGGCGAGAGCGCCCTGGTCATTCTCCTTCGCGGGATGGCCGAAAGCTCTCCCCCAACTCCCGTCATGGCCGGCACCGGACACCCCTGGCAAGGCACCGGATTCATCGCCGAGATTCAAAGCCTGTTCCACCCGGACTTCGATTCCCCCCAAACCGATGCCGTCAGCGGCGTGGACTGGTTGCAAGCACGCCGGAGCCTCCTGGAAAAACAGAAACGATACTGGCCGGTCCACGCCCCGGAATCGATGGCCGCCAAGCTGGGTCTCTACGGCCTCTCCGCAAGCGAATCGGTCTCCGGCACCACCTACCAGGTGAACGGCGTCGATTTGACCAAGCAGGATAGCCTTCAACCCCATTACATGCTCATGGCCGCCGCCATCGATCCGGACCCCACCTCCGTGCGGACCAGCCTGCAACATCTCTTGGCCCAGGGCTGGCTCGCGCCCTGGGGAACGGTGGAAACATTCGCCGCCGATGGACGTCACTACCTGCCGATGATCGGCTCCCTGAACGCCGGGTTCGAGGCACTCGGAGCCTACCATTTTTTGACCGGGTCCAAGAATCTGCCCAACGCCATCCATGAGGCAAGCCGTTCCCTGACCGAGGTGCGATCCGCGATGCGGGCCTTTTACCCCTGAGCTCGTCCGCATTGCTCAAACTCGAAAGCACCTTGCCACGGCATCCTCGTGACCTGCGGTCGTGCAAGTTGCAGTTTCAGGCCCAACGGACTCCGCTGCAGGACACAGCCAGAAGAAATCGAAATTTTTCAAATGAACATGTTGCACAAATGCCTCCCTTGCGCGTGGGTGGCCTTGTGCGGATCATTGCCAATCCTCTCTACGACTCCGTCTTCAAGGCCCTCATGGAGGATCCTGAAACCGCCCGCGGATTTCTTTCCATCCTGACCGATCTC
>QQNE01000098.1 GCA_003402735.1 Verrucomicrobiota bacterium | reverse complement strand
TTGGTTCCCGCTCCTGCTTGTGCTGCGCAGTGCAGGAGCGGCGGTCATGGGCTCGGGCCACCGCTTGCAGCAGGGGCGGGGTGACAACGTCACGCATGAACTCTGGAAAGCGAGGGGGCCCAGTGAAAACACTGCGGTAGGAGTAACTGCATGCCTGCAGCTGGCACGTCCAGTCTTGAACGCCTGGCTTGCTGTCGTTCGGCGGGGAACAGCTTGCAGCCTTTTCCTGTTCAAAACGCGGAAGAGGAGACGCCATGGCGGAGAATTTCAACGGCGAGTTCATGACTTGTGTGCTCCAGTCGTCCTGGGGCGGTGCGCTGCCGCCACATTCATGTGCACAAGCTGAGCAACATCAAATTCATCCCCGGCATCCGTGCGGAAACCGCCGAGATTCACGGCCATGTGGAGGGCGACATCATTTGCGAAGGCACCATCCAGATCAGCAAGACCGGCGCGGTCTACGGGGATTGCATCGCGCCCGCGGTGAAGTTGGAGGATGGGGCCTCTCTTTCCGGCCAGATGCGGTTCATGAAGCCGGACCAAGCCTTGGATCAGGAATACATCCGCAGGGCCCAGGCGGCCCAGGAAGCTTATTTCGCCCGGGAATTGGAGGCAGATCTCGAGGCCTTCAAGAATCTCCCTGGCGCCGGAGAGGCTGGCGGGGAGAGTGTGTGAGCGGGAGCGCAACGCTGTCCAGCTTGGCAAATTCCGGGTTTGGCGGTAAGATCGAGGGTGATCGTGGGAAAACCTGAGACGGGGCTTGAACCTGAGCTGCTCGCCCCGGCGGGAAATTGGGAGTGCGCCCGAGCGGCTGTTGCCAACGGAGCCGATGCCATCTATTTCGGTCTGGGGCGATTCAATGCCCGATTGCGGGCCCAGAATTTCACCGAAGAGGATCTGCCGGATCTCATGAGTTATCTGCACCGCCATGGGGTGCGGGGGTTTGTGGCGTTCAACACCCTGGTGTTTTCCTCCGAACTGCAGGCCGCGGCAGATCAGTTGCGGGTGTTGGTTCGTGCGGGGGTGGATGCGATCATCGTCCAAGATCTCGGGTTGGCGCGGATGGCCCGTAGGGTGGCTCCCGAGCTTGAGCTGCATGCGTCCACCCAGATGACCATTACCTCTCCGGAGGCGCTGGAGTTTGTTCACCGCCGGATCCATCTGGATCGCGCGGTCATTGCCCGGGAGAATTCCCTCCGCGAGATTCGGCTTTTCCGAGCCACCGAACCGGGGTCAGTTCCGTTGGAAACTTTCGTTCACGGTGCCTTGTGTGTGGCCTATTCGGGGCAGTGTTTGACCAGTGAATCTCTGGGGCGCCGCAGCGCGAACCGCGGGGAATGCGCCCAGGCTTGTCGCATGCCGTATGAACTCGTGGTCGACGGCGAACCCCGCGACCTCGGGGAAAAGCGTTATTTGTTGTCCCCCCAGGATTTGGCGGGCTATGAGGAAATCCCTGACTTGCTGCGGCTTGGGGTGCGCAGTTTCAAGATTGAGGGGCGGTTGAAGACTCCGGAGTATGTGGCCGCAGTGACCCGGGTCTACCGCAAGGCGCTCGACTCCGCTCTGGCGGGGGAGTCGTGCCCGATTGAAAAGGAGGATCGTTATGAGTTGGAGATGGTTTTCTCGCGGGGGCTCTCAACCGGTTGGCTGAGGGGCATTGACAATCAGCGATTGGTGCACGGACGGTTCGGAAAGAAGCGGGGAGTGTTTCTCGGCACGATCCGGGCGGTCGGGCCGGACTGGGTGGAACTGACCTCGGAAAACGGGGTGCAGCCGGGCGATGGAGTTGTCTTTGAGACCGGGGGCGATACCGATCACGAGTCGGGCGGGCGGGTCTTCGCGGTCCGGGGCGAACGGATTTATTTCCAGAGAGGGAAGGTTGACCGGAGGCTGATCGCTCCAGGACACCGGGTTTGGAAGACAGATGATCCGCACTTGGCGGGCCGCTTGCGTTCGACGTGGGCTTCGGGAAAATTTGAGCCGGGCGTCGGCGAACGTCCGGTGCGCTGGCGCGTGGAAGGCCAGTTGGGAGCGGACTTGGTGTTGCGAGACCTTGGGACTGGGGAAGAAGTGCGATCGGCGCAACCCTTGCAGTCGGCGGAACGGCGTCCCCTGGAAGTCTCCTTTCTGCGGGAACAGCTGAGTCGGCTTGGGGGAACCGGGTTTTGGCTGGAGGATTTGGAGGTGGAGTTGGAGGGGGGGCTGATGTTGCCGGTCAGCGAATTGAACCGGATGCGCCGGGGATTGGTGGAGCGGATTCGCTCAGTGCCTGGCGTCGTGAGAGCGGTAAGTGACGAGGCGCGGAGCTGGTCGGATCTTGTTCCGGAGCGGAGCCGTTCGTTGCCTGGGGAACCCCATTTGAGCGTGCTCTGTCGGAATGATGCGCAGATCGATGCGGCTCTGGAGTTTGGCGTGGGGACGGTCTATGCGGACTTTGAGGACATCGCCCGTTACCGGGATCTGGTGAAACGTTTCCGCCGGGATGCGGCTGGGGGGCGCATTTTTCTTGCGACGCCAAGGATTCAAAAGCCGGGAGAGACTGGCTTGTTCCGGATCGTGGAGCGGGCGGAGCCGGATGGCCTTCTGGTGCGCAATCTGGGGGGGGCGGGCTATTTTGGAGACCGGTCTCTGGCCCGGATCGGGGATTTTTCGCTGAACGTGGCCAACCCGATCTCGGCCGCCTTTTTGATGGAGCAAGGCTTCGAGCGACTGACGATTTCCTATGACCTCAACGCGTTGCAGGTGGTGGACTTGCTCGCGATGGCTCCGGCGGAGTGGTTTGAGCTGACTGTGCATCAGCACATGCCGATGTTTCACATGGAGCATTGCGTGTTCTGTTCCTTTCTGTCCCAAGGCAACAACGTGACGAATTGTGGTCGTCCCTGTGACCGGCACGAGGTGAAGTTGAGGGATCGGGTGGGGCAGTTGCACATCTTGAAGGCGGATGTGGGGTGCCGAAACACTCTTTTCAACGGACGCGCGCAAACTGGAGCCCGTCACGTGGCCGCTCTCCAGCAAGCGGGCTTGCGCCATTTCCGGGTCGAGCTTCTCGAAGAGAGCGGAGCGACCGTGCGGCAACTCTTGGAGAGCTATCAGGCCTTGTTGTGCGGGGAACTGGACGGGGACGAAGTTTGGAGGCGAGTCGGGGCCGAGGCGAGATTGGGAGTGACGGAGGGGACCCTGGTAGGTGGATGATCGTGCAAAATCCGGCCCTGCGTCGGGTTGAACCTGGGGGATGGCCGGGGCGGTGGGATCTCCGCAGCGGTTGACACCCAGTCCCGCGCCTTCAATAGTGGGCCGATGCCTGACCCTGACGCGGATTTCAATGTGGGATATGTGGCCCAACTTTGCCGTCTGGAACTGACCGCGGAAGAGACGGTGCAGTTTCAGGAGCAGTTGTCCGGGGTGATTGAATACATGAAGAAAATCGATCAGCTCGATCTGTCGGGAATTGAGGCGACGGCCCATGCCGTGCCGGCTTTCGATGTCTACCGGGAGGATGAACCGACGGCCAGCCTTTCCTTGGAGGAGGTCTTGCGCAACGCTCCGCAGAAGAGCCAGAATCAGTTCGCCGTCACCAAGGTGGTGGAGTGAGAGTTTGACAGGAGAGATTCCATGGATTTGGCGAAACTCACATTGATGGAACTTCGCGGCGCGCTGCGGAAGGGGCAGGCGACCGCTGTGGACGCCGTGGAGGCGATTCGGGACGCGGTCGAGAAGCGAGACGATCGGGTCAAGGGTTACATCGGTGCCGATTTTGAGGCGGCGTTGGCCGAGGCCCATCGGGCGGACCTCAATCTGCCGTTGGGGGGGATTCCGGTGGCGATCAAGGATCTCATCAACGTCAACGGCCAGCCGTGTTCCTGCGGGTCCCGGATGTTGGCGGGGACCTATCGTTCCCCTTACGATGCCACGGTCATTCGCAAACTGCGGGAAGCGGGGGCGATTCCCCTGGGGCGGACCAACATGGATGAATTCGCCATGGGATCCTCGACCGAGAACTCTGGGATCCAGTTGACCCGCAATCCCTGGGACTTGGATCGGTCACCCGGCGGATCCAGTGGGGGCGCGGCGGCGGTGGTGGCGGCGGACACGGCCATTGCCTCGCTCGGTTCGGATACCGGTGGATCGATCCGCCAGCCGGCGTCGTTTTGCGGGGTGGTGGGATTGAAACCGACCTACGGACGGGTTTCCCGCTACGGTTTGGTGGCGTTTGCGTCCTCGCTCGACCAGATCGGGCCGATCACCAAAACGGTGGAGGACGCCGCCTTGCTGCTCGGGGCCATCGCGGGGGTGGATCCCAAGGATTCCACCACGTTGCAGGCGCCGGTCCCGGATTATGTGGAAGGGCTGAAGGGGGATCTCAAGGGGATGCGGGTTGGGTTGCCCAAGGAATATTTTATCGAGGGCACCTCGGCTGGAGTGCGCGCGGCCGTGGATGCGGGGATCCGCAAGCTCGAGGAGCTCGGGGCGGAACTGGTGGAGGTTTCCCTCCCGCACACGGATCCGGCGGTGGCGGTCTACTACATTCTGGCCACCGCCGAGGCCTCGGCGAACCTAGCGCGTTTCGACGGGGTCCGCTATGGCCATCGATCGGAACAAGGCCACGACTTGGGGGAACACTACCGGAAGAGCCGGTCGGAAGGATTCGGGGCGGAAGTGAAACGCCGGATCATCCTGGGAACCTACGTCCTCAGCTCCGGGTATCATGATCAATACTACACCAGGGCCCAGCAGGTGCGCACCCTGATCCGGCGGGACTTCGAGGAGGTCTTCTCAAAGGTTGACGTCATTGCGTCTCCGGCCTCGCCGAGCACTGCGTTCAAACTCGGCGAATTGGCGAATGATCCGCTGCACATGTATCTTGCGGATGTTTTCACGATTGCGGCGAACCTCGGCGGCATCTGTGGGATCAGTGTGCCCTGCGGTTTTTCCGAAGGGATGCCGGTCGGCATGCAACTGCTGGGACCGGCCTTGGGCGAACCGGCGGTGTTGAGGGCGGCTCACGCCTTCGAGAAAGCCACCGACTGGCACAAACGACGCCCATCGTTAGGATCCACCTGCCCGATCCCGCAAGGGTGACCGCGACCGCTGAACGATTGCGGGCGCTGATTTCGGATCGGTTTCCAACGTGCCTCACAAAATCCGGTCCTTCTGGCCGCCGTGAACGAGGTGGAGAATTTCACTTCCGGCTTGGCCCGGAAGATCTGGCAGCGACAGCGCCTGCATGATTTCCCCGGGATGCTCAGGGGAGTTTGCTCACCTCCGCGTAGAAGCGCTCCCAGTCTCCGTCGCATGCCTTGAGAAGACGTTCGAATTCGGGGACGCGGATGTGATAGGCGGAGACGGCGTTGAGGTGGGCATTGTTCAGCGGGGCCTGCAACCAGAACGAATGCGTCGCCGATGGCGTCTTCGTCTGGGGGAACCGCTCGCGGATTCCTTGTTGAAGCTCCTCGAGAATCTGGCGTTTGCGGCTCCGTTTGGCGGGAATCGATTCATCGCTGGCATAGAGGGCGGCCAACGCGGAGCGGGCGGCGAGAACGCGGTTCACGAATTGATCCGATGCCTGGAGGCGTTTCTCGTGGTCTGCCAGGCCGACCCGGTCCCCCCGGTGCAGGAGCCATCGGCGGACGCCTTCGCGTTCGACGGAGACGGCGAGGGATTCGCTGAAGTTGGTGTCGCCTGCGCGGTAGTAGCGTTTGTGGGTCAGTTCGTGGAAGATCAGCGAGGCGAGTTGGCGTGGTTCATCGGTCAGGAAGGTGTTGAGGAGAGGGTCTTTGAACCAGCCGAGGGTGGAATACGCCGGGACAGGGGCCACCACAACATCGAATCCCGCGGCGCGCTGGCGTTCGGCGAAGGCGAGGGCTTGGCGTTCAGAAAAGTAGCCTTGGTAGGCGAGGGAGCCGACGACCGGATAGTTCCAGGTGACGGGTTCCACGCTGAGTTCGGGGGCGGCAAAAACGCTCCAGAGCACATGGTCTCGCTGGAGGTCGGCGTAGGTCGTGTAATTGTTTCCGGCGGCGAGGGCGAGGTGAGTCTCGGCGAAGGCGACGATGGACTGGGCGAGTTCCAGACGGGAGCGGAGGGCTTCGGGCGTGGAAGGGGCTTTGAGCAGGTGGGAGACCGGGCGTTGTCGGCCCCAGATTTCGATCTGACCTCTGACAGCTTGGCCATAGAAGGGGAGTTGGCAGCTGGAGAGGCTGCTCATGGTGACGAGAGCCAGGAGGATCCGGAGCATTGGGGGCACGCAAGATCAAAGAGGGAGCTTTTGCCACGGTTTCCTTCAAGATTGTTCCGCGAGCCGGTTTGCAGGTGCGGTGAAACGGATTAGGCTACGCCTTCCGTGGAACTGATTCGCTACAAACACGCCCGTTTTTCGGCCCGCTTCCCGAGCGGGTTTCGCTACTCGCGCTCCCACTACTGGATGCATTTGATGGATGCGGAGGCGGGGGTATGGCACGTTGGCTTCACTAAGTTTGCCACGCGGATGCTCGGGGAATTGGTCGAGGCGCAGTTTGAGGTGCCAGTGGGCGCGGCGGTGGCGCCCGGGGATCAGATCGGCTGGGTGGAGGGATTCAAGGCCGCCAGCGACGTTTACTCGGTGATGCGCGGCAATTTTCAGGGGATCAACCCGGTGTTGGTGGCCGACGCCTGCATCATCCGTTCCAGCCCCTACGAGGAGGGATATCTCTACTCCGTTCAAGGAGAACCGGAGGAGGAGAGTCTGGATGTGCACGGATACATCGAGCACCTGGATGCATTGATCAACCGGATGCAGAACGAGACTCACGGGCCGGATGCGTGAACCGATTGCAATCGTGGCGATTTGAGGGTTAGACTCCCACCAGCATGCTCCCTGAACTTTCGACCCGGATTTTGTCGAGTGTCGACCCGAAAATCCTCCGCAACTTTGCCTGGAACTTCGGAGTCAAGGGCGTGGCGTCCATCGAGTTGTTCAAGAGGCGGATGCGGCGGGGCATCTATTTCCCTCCGTTCCTTTACATCTCTGTCCTCAACAGCTGCAACCTGCGTTGCCAGGGCTGTTGGGTCGATGTCGACAAACCACAGGTGAAAATCGATCTGGACCGCTTGAACCGGATCGTGAACGACGCTCGGGAGCACGGGAACAGTTTCTTCGGGATTCTGGGAGGCGAACCGTTCCTGCATCCGGACCTGTTTGATTTTCTGGCGCAGCATCCGGATTGTTTTTTTCAGATTTTCACCAATGGACAGCTGATCACTCCAAAAAAGGCGGGGTTGCTGCGCAAGATCGCGAATGCGACGCCCTTGATCAGCATTGAGGGGGACGCGGCGGTGTCGGATGAGCGACGGGGAAACAAGGAGGTCTATGCCCGGACCCTGCGTGGACTGAGGAATTGTTTGGAAGAGAAGATCATGACCGGGGTGGCCACCAGCGTGTGCCAGACCAACATTGATCTCCTGTTGACGGAGGGTTGGCTGCGAAATCTCATCGGCCTGGGCGTCCACTATGCCTGGTATCACACGTATCGGCCCGTGGGTCCGCAGATCCATGAAGAATTGGCCCTGCGACCGGATCAGGCGCGCCAGGTCCGGGAATTTGTGGTGAACATGCGTTGCAGGTTGCCGATCGGCTTGGTGGATGCCTATTACGACGGAGAGGGCCGTGCGGTCTGTCCGATGGCCACGGGGATCAGTCACCACATTGGCCCCACCGGCGGGATCGAGCCGTGCCCGATCATTCAGTTTGCGACGGAGACCGTCGAGCACGAACAGGGAATCTATGAGACGTTGACAAAGTCGGAGTTTCTTCGGGATTTCCGGGAAACGGCGGCTCGGCACACAAGGGGATGCATCGTCTTGGAGCGTCCTGATTTAGTGCGGGAACTGGCGGTGCGGCACGGTGCCCGGGACACCACGATCCGGCAGACGGCACAGGCGGAACTCGCCGGGATGACCCCTAAGGGCAGTCAATACCTTCCGGGGCATGAGGTTCCGGAGAAGCACTGGATGTACCGGATCGCGAAGTCTTTGTGGTTCAATGATTTCGGGGTCTATGAAAAGGGCCTGGAACGGGAGGAAAGCCCTGCGCGTTCCGTGGTTCCGGTGAAGGCGGCGGTGGAGACATGGCCGGGAGCGAGTCGTTGAAGGGGGAAATCATGGATCGGATTCTCTATTGTCATTGCGCCTATGCCCAGGTCGTTCCCGAATCCGTCAAGGAGGAGGTGTTGCGTGGGTTGACGGAGTCGGGTCGGCCCTTCGTTACGGTGGCGGACCTTTGCGAAATGTCGGCACGGCAGGATCCGGCGCTGGCCTCCCTGGTTGAGGGCGGGGCGATCAAGATTGCGGCCTGTTATCCGCGCGCGGTGAAATGGTTGTTGCATCAGGTCGGTGTTTCGTTTGCGGAGGGGGGGGAGGAACCGCAAGTGTGCAACATGCGGGAGGACGCCGCCGAGACGATCCTGGACCAGTTGTTGCAAGATTAAGTTTTTCGCTATGCTCAAGCTCGAATCACAGCCTTGGATGATTGTTTGGTATGACGGGGAGGGAAGTCTGCCTTTGGATGGCGACATCCGTTTCAAGACGTTTCGGAGTCTGCTCGAGCGTGGCTACAATGTGGTTCGGGCGGCGCTGGGACAGGGCGGAGGGATGATATCGGGGGTGAGGGGGACGAATCGCATGTTGGTCCTCGGCTCCTTTCCGGACGGTGCCCCCCGGTTGGAGGATGCAGCGGGCGAAGTGGAGATCGCGGTCCGGGACATCACCGCATTGGACGCCGATGGGATTCTGGACACGGTCGAGGCGTGGCGTGGCGGGGGAGCCATGAATCAGCCGCCCCAGGCCGGGGGCACGAGTTGGAAACCGTGGTTTCCAGTGATCGATTACTCCCGATGCACGAACTGCATGCAGTGCCTGAGTTTCTGTCTCTTCGATGTCTACGGGATCGACGAGAAGCAGAAGATTCAGGTGCAGAATCAGGACAACTGCAAAACGAATTGTCCGGCCTGTTCCCGGGTCTGTCCGGAGGTGGCCATCATGTTTCCCAAGTATTCCGGAGGACCGATCAACGGGGCACCGGTCAGTGAGCAGGATGTCAACCGGGAGAAGATGAAGGTGGACATTTCCGCGCTCCTGGGAGGCGATATCTACGCCAGTCTGCGGACTCGGAGCGAGGCGGCGAAATCGCGGTTTTCCAAGGAACGCAGTCCGGACAAAGCGCTGGAGGAGCGCAAGAAATGTCTGGTGAAGCTGCAGAGCGACGGTTTCATTCCGGCCGAGGTGCTCGCCAGCATCGACTTGGCCTCCCTGCCAAGTCCTGACGAAATCATGCGAAAGGCGCAGGAGAAGGCGGCGCAAGCGGCCGCGGCCCGTGGGGAGGTGTGAGGGTTTTTGACACCGGCGGCAACGGAAAAACATTGCCCACCTGGGCTTTCTCCGTTACACTCCGAGCACGTCCTTGCCGGGATGTGCGCGATGAGGTTGCCCCTACCCACTTGTCTGCTGATTCTCCTTTTTCTCCAGGGTCTGCACGCCCAGGATACGGGGGTTCTGAGGGAGGTCTGGACCAATTTGCCGGGCGACGGTCTGGCGGATCTTCAGGGGAGCGTGAATTTTCCCGGCGCTCCGGTCTACCGGGTGGTCGATCCGGATTTTCGTGCCCCTGCGAATTGGCGTGATTCTTACGGGATCCGGATGCGGGCGTTTCTGACTCCAGTGACGTCGGGGGATTACACCTTCTGGGTCGCTGGAGATGACAACTGCGAACTTTGGTTGAGCAGCGACGCCACGCCGGGCAAGCGGGCCCGGATTGCCCGGGTGCCGGGCTGGACTGCGCAGGAGAGCTGGGCGGTGTATCCGGAGCAAAAGTCTGCGCCGATAGCTTTGGTTGCAGGCCAAAAGTATTACATCGAGGCTCTCATGAAGGAGGGGGCCGGGCAGGACAGTCTGTCGGTGGCCTGGGCAGCTTCTGCGGATGGGGTGCCGGCGGTGATATCCGGGGCGTTCCTGACGCCCTACGAGGTTGCGCCCCGGGTCGAGCCCGCTCTGCTGGTGGAGGCAGGAGCCCCCGTTCAACAATATGCGCCGAATGGGCAGCTGGAGTTGGGGGCGCAGGCAGTGGATCTCCGGTCCCCGAGCCGGACGATCGCGTTTTCGTGGTCTCAGGTTTCGGGCAGCCCTGCGTTGATTCGCACGCCGTCCACGGCCGCCACCCTGGTCGATCTGCCGGCGGTGGGGACGTATGTGTTTCGGGTGACGGCAAGCCATTCCGGTGGATCGGCAACGGATGAAGTGGCCGTGACCCTTCTTCCCAAGCTCGCGCCGGATGCGGGCCAGGCATTGACCGAGTATTGGTTTGGAGTGGATGGGAAAACGGTGGGTGCGTTGACCAACAGCCTGGATTACCCGGGTTTTCCCCACGCGCGGCGGGTGGTCACTTCGCTTTCCGCAGCGGAGACCGTGGCGGAGCAGTTCGGTTCTCGGACCCGGGGATTTGTGCTGGTGCCGGAGAGTGGGGCGTATCGCTTTTTTTTGGCTGCGAACGAGTCCGCGGAGTTCTCATTGAGTGGAAACGACTCGGTGTCGGGTCTGAGGGCGGTGGTGGCGGTCTCGGCTCCGCAGATCGTTTCGGGGGCACTGGGTGTGTTGGGACAGCCGAGCGAGCCCGTGGAACTGGTCGGCGGACGCCGTTATGCGTTTCAGATCCTGCACAAGGATGACTGGGGGACGGACTCGTGTTCGTTGCGTTGGCAAAGGCCCGGTTCTGCGTATGCCGAGGAGATCACCACCGAGTTTTTGGCACCGCCAGCCGACCAGGGCGCGGCGCTCCAGTCGAGTCAGGATTTCAAGCTGGACGGTGATTTTGTGTTGAACGCGGGGCGGGATCAGGTGGTTTATCTGCCGCGGCAATCCGCCTCTCTGAGTGCGTATGAGCAGAGGCGTTGGGGAAGTGATGTGCCGTTGCGGACATGGACGCAGGTCTCGGGCCCTGGCCCGGTTCTTTTCTCCTCGCCTGGAGCTGCGCAGACGACCGCCACCTTTCCGCGCGCCGGCGTCTATGGGCTTCGTTACAGTGTCGTTACGCAGCGCAATGAATCGGCGGATGAGTTGACGGTCGAGGTGCGGCCTGCGCTTTCGGCTGACTCCGGGGCCTTCACTCGTCAGGTCTGGTGGAGGCGCAATTTCGCTTCGATGGACGCCTTCCGGGCCGACCCGTCGTTCCCCGACTTTGCGGACATGACCGACAATTTGCCGGAGTTGCGTCAGGCTGTCGATTGGGCGGACCAGTATGCCACGCGGGTGACAGGCATTTTGCGGGTGCCGCCCGGTTCAGAGCCAACGGTGAATTATCGCTTCGCGGTGAGTGGGGATGATGCGGTGGAGTTTTCCATCGCGAGCGGGGTCAGTCCCGGGGACCTGCGGCGGATCTGTTTTGCGACGCGCGCCAGTGGGCGGGACAACGTGCGGAGCGAGGTGACGCAGATTTCGGATCCGGTGGCGTTGAAGCCCGGGGGACGCTACTTCGTGGAGCTGCTGCATCGGGAGGCTTGGGGCAGCGATTACTTTGCGGTGGCCTGGTCCCGCGAGGGGGACAATCGGTTTCAGGTGATTGACGGCAGTTACGGGGAGCCGACACGGGACGTTCAGCCCTTTTCCGCCGGGCTCAGTGTCTATGCCAATGCGGGCCGGGATCGGACCTACTGGTGGCCACACGCGAAGACGAGGTTGAACGGGGTGGCCATCCGCGTGCGGGACACGGGCAATCCGATCTCGGTGGGTTGGCGACAGATTGGTGGCCCTAGCGCCCCGTTGAGTGCCCCGTCCGAGGCAGCGCCGGAGGTTTCGTTTCCCGGGCCCGGCATCTATGCCTTTGAGTTCGCGGTGACGGAGGGGGGGATGGTGCATCGGGACACGGTGAGCATCGAGGTGAAGCGGGCCCAGCCTGGGGTGAGCGGTTACCTGACCCGATCCGTTTGGTTGGATGTGGATGGGGCGCAGGTCGCGGATCTGACGCGGGTGGATCCTGCCTTGCAGTTTCCTCATTTCGAGGATCTTTTGCCCGGAGTGGAGCCTCCCATGAACTGGGCGGACCTGACGGCGACAAGTCTCAAGGGGACCCTGACGGTCCCAATCGGCGGGATTTACAGGTTTTGGATTGTTTCGGACGACGCTTCCGAATTGAGGTTGGATCGGAGGAACGGGAGCGGTTTGCAGCCGATTGCTTCTTCGGCCCATGCTGAAGCGCCCCTCGCTTTCGATGGCCATGACTGGCAGCGGTCGGCTGCCATCGAGTTGCAGGCCGGAGTGGCCTACTCGCTGGAGGCGATTGCCAAGGAACTGAGCAACACGGATCACTTGGCGATCGCGATGGAAGGGCCCGCCACCAACGGACGGGAGATTGTCTCGAGGGGCTTCCTGACCCCGGCGAAGATAGCGCCCGTTTTCAACCCGGAACTGACGGTCTCCCTGGGCGGGGACCGGACCTTGCTCTGGCCGCAGCGGGAGTTGACGGTGGCGGCGCTAGTTTACGATTTGAAAGCCGGTCCCGGGGCGGTGACCTATCGGTGGAGTAGCAGCGCTCGCGGGGTGACATTTGATAGCCCCGCTGCGCCGGTGACTGGGATCCGCTTTCCCGCGGTCGGGACCTACGAGGTGACGATGACGGCAGGGGACGGAAGCAACACCGGGTCGGACCGCATCTTTGTGACCATCAGGGATCCGTTGACGGCGGCTTCTGGCGGCATTTTGCGGGAGGCCTGGACGGGCATCGGTGGGTCCGGAATCAACGATCTCAAAAACTCAGCGGCCTACTCCAGTGGTTTGGCCAAGGTGCGCGACGTCTTGCCCGCCTTCGAGACTCCGCTGAATTGGGGAGACAACTACGGGCAGAGGTTGACCGGCCTGTTCTCGGTTCCTCTGGAGGGTGATTACGTGTTTTTGTTGGCGAGCGACGATGAGTCGGAACTGCTGTTCAACGCCGCCGGGGAAGATCCGGCCGGGGCCACTCGCATTGCGCATTGTCCCTGGGCTTCAGGGCGTTACAACTGGAGTGCCCGACCTTCGCAGCAGTCGGCAACTTTCCGCCTGGTGCCGGGCAGGCGCTATTTCATCCAGGCAATTCACAAGGAGGGGGGCGGCGACGATTACCTGGCGGTGGCGTATCGTCGGGCCGACCAGACCAACAGCCAGGCTGCGGTGATTCCCGGTGTGCTCTTGACTCCGCCGGCGGGAACGAAGGGAGACGAGTTCGATGCGCAGATGCTGGTGCAGGCCGGTCCGGATCTGCAGGGTGTCTGGCCGCGGGCCGTCTACAGCCTCAGCGGCTTGGCGGCTGACCACATGGCAGGGCCTCAGCCGTTGGTGGCTCGTTGGTCCGTGCTGTCTGGGGCCGCGCCGGTGCCGGTAAAGGGCATCCGTCCGGTGGCGGCACCGACGGCGAATGCTTCGAAGGTAACCTTTAGTGCGCCGACTTCATTGCAGACCGAGGTTCAGTTTCCGGGGCCGGGGCGCTACGTGCTGCAACTGGCGGTGACCGACGGACTGGTTTCGCGGACGGATACGCTGACGGCAATCATCAGTCCTCCGCTGGCGGTGGGCACAGGTTCGATTCTCTGCGAGACGTATCGCAATCTCCCCGGCTCATGGGTCACCGATTTGCTGCGCGACAGCCGGTATCCGGGGAATCCCACGGAGCGGACGCAGTTGTATCGAGCCGAGAGCCGGACAAATGGCGGGGACAACTATGGCTTGGTGATTCGAGGTTGGTTGCATCCGCCGCTCACGGGGATTTATCGATTCAACATTGCCTCCGATGATTGGGGCGAAGCCCACTTGAGCACGGACGACAAGCCGGAGAACAAGAGTCTTCTCTGTTTTTCCCCGGCGGCGGTGAATTACTATGAATGGCGGCGGTTTCCGGACTACCAGATCTCTCGTCCTGTGAATCTTGTGGCGGGGCGCAAGTATTACCTCGAGATCCGGTTGAAGGAGGCGGGTTGGATCGATCACATGGCGCTCGCTTGGCTGCGCCCCGGTGCGGCGGCGTTTGAGGTGATCGATGGTCCCTATCTTTCGCCGGTAAAGCTGGCGGACGCACAGGCACCAACCGTCGCGTTGAAGGGGGGTACCGCGGTGACGGTCGGGGTCGGCGGCACGTTCTCGGATCCAGGTTTCACTGCTTCCGATGCTATCGATGGGGATGTGACTCTGAATGTGAAAGCCGAGGGTGCAGTGGATACGGGCACGCCGGGAACCTACACGATCCGCTACACAGCGACCGATGCTTCGGGCAATGTGTCGGCTGTGGCGACGCGAACGGTTACGGTGGCTCTGGCGCCGAATGTGGCCCCGATCTATCCGCCGGATGCGAGCGGGGTGCATTCCGTGGCCCCGTGGACTCCGCCGTCGTCCATCGGGGACTTGGAAGCGGCGCGTTTTTTGAGGCAGGCCACGTTTGGACCGACCGATGCGGCGATCTCCAGGGTGAAGGAAAAGGGTTTTGAGGCCTGGATCGACGAGCAACTGGCGATGCCGGGGAGTTCGCATTTGGAAGCGATGGACCGGGCGGCTCGGTATCAGGGGGCGCGCACGGAGTTGCTCGCGTTGGCGAAGGCGGCG
>QQNE01000097.1 GCA_003402735.1 Verrucomicrobiota bacterium | reverse complement strand
ATCCCCACGCGGGTGGGGAAATCAACGCCCTAATGGAGGGGCTGCGAAAAGCCGCCGGGCCATCCCCACGCGGGTGGGGAAATCAAGGCGTCGCCGAAATTGTTCATGTTCAAACGCGGGCCATCCCCACGCGGGTGGGGAAATCTCCCCCTCAACATCTCCGTCATGTTCTCTTGGCGGGCCATCCCCACGCGGGTGGGGAAATCTCTGCGCCTTCAGGGAGTTACGTAGGACAAATTGTCAAATCAAGGTTTAAATTACCCGTGACAGGTTGGCACACTGACCCTGCGGCCGCCTACGAAAATTCAGAAAGGACAATTTTCGGGATCTACCCAACTTTCCGCGATCAGCGGAATACCCGAAAGTTCGACCTGCGTGCGACCTGTATTCCCTTCCGGACCCATCCGCTCAACGATGTATCCTTGGCAGTTCGGAGCCGAGCTGACCGCTAACACACCGAAATCCTTAGGGGCGTTCCGCAGAATGAAATCCATCACCTTACGGTGAGTGCGTATGTTCAGCGTGCCGATAAACACGTTGGGACGGGGTTCGATGAACCACCGTTTCAGATGGCCCCGGATCGCGGGCGGAACGTCGTTGCAGATAAGGACAGTCATGAGAAGGGAAGGTGGGAGAACGTGTCCTGTCCGGAGGGAATGGGGTTTTTAGGCCTCACTTCTTGGTTGAAGCGGGTGTTCCAGCGGTGCGTCCTCTGGATTCTCTCCAAGGCCCTCGAAGAGTTTTTTCAAATCCTCCGGCATTCGACGGAGCATCCGGGTTTCCTCGACCTTTTGTTTGAGCAGCTTCCTCACGAGAGCGCCGTCGTCCTTTGGATCGATGGAAAGCGCCTCGAAAGCGGCAGGCCAGCTGGTTTCGTGTTTGTAGAGGTCCGCAGCATCATAAATGAAAGGCAATGTGCCGGCGACATGGACGAAGCCGAGCTGTGGGATGAAGCCCATAGAACAGCAAACGGCAGCAGTGAGTGCGTAGAGCGAGGCGTTGGAGGCGGAAAGAGCGCGGTTGATGCTATCCGCGATCTGCCAGTTGTCCGCCTTGTAGTCCCGTCCCTTCCACGTGACTCCATATTTCAATCCGAGTTCGGCGTAGGTCTGCTTGACGCGTTTCCCCTCCATGCCGCGAAGCTGCTTGATGTTCACGCCGTGGACAGCCGCTTCCGGAAAACGATGGAGGAACATCCGGCGAGCAATTTCATTTTGGGACTTTTTGTTCGCCCAAGCGGATGCGTGGGTGCGGGCCATTGAGTTGTCATGATTTGGCGTGATGCCAAAGGCATAGAATCGCAACCCGTCTTCGCCGAGCCAGAACAGCGGACAATTACACTGGGCGGCCGACTTTACCGCCGCATGGGTAATGGAAGTGCCCGGACCGAGGATCAAAGCGGAAATGGTGGCTACCGGCAGGCGGGTGATCAGTCCGTCGCTACCGATCCACTTGACTGCGGCATCATCAATCTCCAGGCGACCGTGTTCCAGATAGATTGGAGTCCAACGGTCTTTGGCCGGAGCAAGGCTGTCGAGCGGTGGGTGTTCGAAGATCGGCATGGGAAAATGAGGCGGTTCAGGGATCGGAGGCAGCGCTCCGGCGAATCGGGCGCGAGTGGAACTCGCGTTGTCCAAATGCGACGGGTTGATCGTGAAGATGAAAATCACCGGGCTGCAATTGATCCGCAGCGGGTTCCTCCCAACGTTCGAGCTGGGATGGATCGAGCGTCGGGGGAAAGGACAGGCCTCGGGCGGATTCCTCCCAAATACGGATTCTGCTGATGAGGACGTTGGCGGCGGCATGACGATCCTCTCCGGTAACTGGGCTGAGAGGCATGGCGGGCAGGCAGGCTTTCCGGCCGAACCAGACACCCCAGACAGGATCTTCCAAATACCGGGTGGTGATCGCGACGGTGTCAGCATCGCCCTCGAATGCGGCGATGAAGCGGGCCTCGTTCAGATAGGTGCGTTGAGTAATTACGGCGTTCGCACTGGCTCCGCCGGACGCTTTGCGCGGGATGCTCATTTTGTCGAAGGCACTGGACTTGGCATCATATCCACCGCCTACCGTATGAAAGTCCGAAAGCCGACCGACAAGACGCCCGTGAGCACGAGGCAACCTGAAGACCGAGAGGCGCAGTGCGGCAAGGGGGACGAGTCTTTCGGCTTCGTCCGATGCGTACTTGTCGATACCAGCGGCGGCGGCAAGGAGACCGATGAGAGCGCTCTTGGTGGGAAATGCCTCGGTTTCCCGTCGGTTGAATCGGGAGGACGAGCCCCAAGACTGCATCGGACCATCGAGTAGAATGGCAAGTGCTCGGGTGGTGGAATTAGACATCGGCGGCGAGGAGTTTGGAGTGGAGACCGTCAAGTCCGTCGTCGGTGAGGAACGACTCCACCGAAGTATTGATGCCCCAGAGTTTCTTCAGATCGTAGTGGTGTTTGATCATTTCGGCCCGGGAGTTCGTGGCGTAGCCCTTGCCGTTCGCCTTGATGGGTGCCTCGAAGGCGTTGATGAGTTGGAGTGGGTGGCCCTTGTCTTTGCGAATCCCGATGACCTCGATGGGTAGAGTAGCTCCGTTCATGGAATTCTGGCGGGCACCGGGGACTGCGGTGAGCACGGCACTGAGGAAGGTGCGGAGGAGGGATTTGCGCTTTTCCTGTTCGCTAATCGGACCGAGGTGCTTCGCGTCGAAAAGCAAATCCAGATTGATGGCGACGTAGCGGTAGTAGGTAGCGGAGTTATACTCGAGCGTGCCGATCATGCCGGCTCCGGCGTCTTCGGATTCGCCCTTGCGATCATCGACAGCGGAGAAGAAGTCGATTTCGTTCGCAGTCGTGTGGGTGGAAAGGGCGTGTGAGAACATGGCCGCGCCTTCGACGTTAAGAGTCGCGTCGTTGGCAACCATGCGGCCGAATAGCGCGATGTCCGCCGCATCGAGGCGCTCGACTTTCTTTGCGGCTCGGTCCGGGGCTTCCCCAGCGGCGACCGCTTTGGCAAGTTGCTGGATTTCGCCGGGTGACAGATAGACGGCGGTGGTGACTTGATCAGGTTTCTTTGCGTCGACTTTGCTAAATACAAGGCAGAGTTCAGCGGCTGTCTTGGCAGCTTCGGCCTCTTCAAGACCAGCCTGGATCAATGCCATGGTAAAGGGTTCCAACAGGAAGCGGCTGCGGATTCCTTCGAATCCAGTAGGTGATCCGTCGCGGACCCGTAGGCGGGAAGCTCGTTTCAAGGATTGACTGGAAACGCGGGCGCGCTGGCTGCCACCAAAGGTCGCAGATTTCGGGGAGCCGACGTCGTCACGGTTGAGGCAAGTGACCGGGAAGGACTGGAGGATGTGGAGTTCGATGAGGTTCATAGGATTAAAGTGAGCAAGTTTTCCTTGTTTGGTTTTTAGGAATCAGATCGGGGAGAGGCATAGCATGCCGAAGCCGAAGGCTTTTGCGGAGCCAATGCCGTTGTGGGCAGCGTGGACAAAGAGAGCAGGATCGGTGATTTTCAGGATCCCGACGAACTCCGTGGCACCATGCAGTCCGGCGTAGCGTCGGGAGTCGTCATTGCTCTTTTTCACGAAAACCTGTCGCGGACGAGGAATGGTTTGGAGTGCCGTGGGATCGATTCGGAAGCCGTGCTGAACGCCTTTCCGCTCGATCCATGCGATGAGATCCTCGCGATTTGAGACGGGGAGGCGCTTCGCATTACGGCGCTTGCCATCCGCATCGCGCGGGGCGGCTAACTTGCGGGTCGGATTGGCAAGAAGAGAGAACCGATAGGCTTGGTGGCCGAAGAAATTTTCCGGAATGTCCTTCGTCTGCCATGCGTTCAGCGGACAGGTGCCTGGCCGCTGCGGTGGCGTGGTGGACTGGATGAGGAAACGGAAGCCGTCTCCCGTATCATCCAGACGGGTGAGAAAGTCGCGGTTGACTTCCGGGCGACCGGGAAACGCCTGCCACGCCCATTGATGCCAGGCATAGGCATCACGGAGACCGGCTTTGTGCGCGGTTTCGTAGTCAATCTCGATTTTCGTAAGATGGAGGCTCATGCTTCGGCGGGGGCGGATTGTTCGATCGGAGCTTGCCAGAAGGCGATGGCCCAGCGGGTTTTGACGGCTTCCGGATTGTTGCTGAACTGGCGGAGATCACCGAGCAGGCGGGCGTAATCGAGCGGAATGGATTCGCGTTCGAGGCGCTTGACGAGGCGGTGAAGCTGTGGGCCGAGATCATCGAGCGATTCAGCGGAAAGTAGACGGCGGAAGTGGCGCTTCATCGAGGGAAACGCGTCGGCCTGGCTGCTTCCACCCGCGACTTTCAAAGCCGCGCTGCCGATGGAATGCGCACCCGAAACATGGGCGAAAGCGGAATCCTTGGAATGAACGGCATACAATGCCGTCACGAGGGTCCTACGATCGTCATCGAGTGCGAAGAGTTTTCCGAGGATCGGATAGGCGTAGTGACGGGTTCCCTCGCTCCACCAGCGACGCATGGCAGCGCGAAGGCCTCGGTCCCCGCAAACCTGGATGAGGGCGGAGACGAAGTCTTCATTTTGCTTTTGATAGTCGGTGTTGCTCATGTGTCGGCAATGGCTGGGATTGTCTTGCGGGTGGTGGATTTCGATTTTTTCGGAAGCGGTCGCAACACGCGCAGACCTGCGGCGTATGCTTCATATTGCCGGGGATTTCCGCGTGGGCAGGTCTGCTCGTAGGCGGTATCCGCCGCCGCACGGACGGCTACGGTCCATGGATCGCGGGCTTCGCCGAAATTGGCGGAGCGCATTGGATCGTCGGGGGTTCCGATACCGTTAAGAAGGGTTAGGAGGATATCGGCTTGCTGGTCGAGAGTGTTCCAGAAGTGGCGTTTGGCGGATTCGGTGGGGCCGGACTCTTGCTTGAGGGTGGCGAAGTAAGTTTTCACCGCGCCATAAATCCGGTTGGACATTTCCTCGCTGAATTTCACGCCCGCCTGATAGCGCGCCTGACCGGCCGGGGTGAACAGTTGAAAAGGCACGGTGAAAACCGACTCCACGGCATCGAGGATTTTGGCGTCCTTGGCCTTAATAAGTTCGCCGGACCAGAAACTTACGAGATCATCGTCCTGCGCCTCGATGTGACTGCGGAAAGTGAGCGGCGCGTGGAGCTCACCTCTTTGAATCACCGTGATGCAGTGCAAATCTCGCCAGATTCCTTTGCCGGGTGAGGCGCGGAGCAGCACTTTGGTTTCAATACCGGCGCGTTTGCCAGTGATGATGGTAGAGGAAGTTTCCCGGACCGCTGAGGTTTCGTATTCATCATAGATGGTCCCTTGATCGATGCAGATGCGGTTGCCATCCTTTACGAGCCACAGTCTGCAGGGGCAGGGCGCGAGGCGAGCGAGGTAGTCGGATTTTCCGCCGCCCTCCCAAACGGGTTTCCCAAGAATGCCAGGCTGCAAAGTTTCCTGATCGATGCAGTTAAGGATGATGGTTGCCGACAGGTTGCCGCCGATGAGAAGCGAATGTAGTGCCTTTAGCGCTGGGCCATTACCCTTGACCTTGGATGCGAGGCTGCCCCCAACGAAGTGGTTCTGATAGACCAATAGGGCGCGGGCGATGAAGGCGGGAGCTAGTGACCTCTCATCGTCGCCAGCGTGGTCCAGCAATGTGGGAGTGTTGCCCGTGGCAAAATGGAAAACGATTTGGGCGGTGGGATAGTCCCTGTCATCCTCGATCGGAGATTGGAGGAAACGCATGCCCTCTCCCATCAGATGGAAGTGATCTTTCCATTTCGCGAGGTATCCCGCGACGGAGGATTCTAGTCCGGTGTCCCAGCCCTTCCAGTCGGCGCTTGTTTCTGGCGCGCCATGGGCTGCTTGGGCGATGCAAACGAGCAGACGCAGAATCGAGATGCGTTCGTGCGGAGGGACAGCGAGATCCGCGATTTCCGATCCCTTGGCAAAGAGTTCGTTGAGGCTAACGGAGCTAGCGTGGCCGCTCAGCCAACGCACGGGAATCCAAGGGTCTGAGGTGAGGTTGAAGTTCATGAGGTTACGTTTGGGAACGGACATGGTGGAATTCAAACTCGTGCCATCCGATTATGCTGGGCTCTTTGCTTGTGACGAGCTTCAAACAATGGAAGCAAATCACGGACTCTTGTCTCAGGAATCCCCGGGGATGTCAAAATGTTTAAGTAGGAAATTCGTAGTAAAATTGCGAAACCTCTTTCCTATTAAAGGGTATGAATCACAGTCTCAGGCATTCCCCATCTTTCGTGGGGATGCTCCATAGGAGATTCGATTGTTGATGATCAATTGATCGAATTCCCCACCAACGTGGGGATCAGTTTTCAACCCGGGATTTAGAACCAAGAATCGAGATCTTCCGAAACTTCAGAGGGAGGGATTCTTCCGGTGATCTTTTCGTAACTGACACCTTGTTCCGGGTGATAGAAGAGTTGGTGAGTCAGGCTTTCGCCGCCGATCACATCCAATGCGATGGAATCGGTTGAGCACACTGCAAGCACGGCATCGCTGATGTGAGTGCTGAGCCAGTCGGGTTGCTGGGAGAACGCCGAGTACACGAGGTAGGCCGGGATACGGACGGCGTTTTCATGAAGGAGCTTGGCGAGGTCGTAATTGAAACTGCCGGCGGTGATCGTTTGCTGGGGCCCCTCGAGTGGCGCGACTACCGTTTCGTGGCTTTGGGTGTGGGGTGGCTTGCGAAGGAGGATGAGCAGCGCGGAAGGCTGCATGTTGTAGCGCGTTTGTGCGCCTTCGGTATCGGGGAGATTGGGTTCTTTGAACGGTCCTTGGCGGAGGGCGCTGCTGATCATATTACCGGTTTCGGTTTCCAATTCCGCTGCGAGTTTCTTGGCTCCGGCTGGCAACGACGTCATGAGAGATTCTGGGCTTTCCAGCAGTTCGCGAATCCCGGTTGGCAGGGTGACGGACTTGCGTTTCCGCCAGACTTCCTGAGCGAGGTAGAGCGCGATTGGCGGATAGATGTAAGCTGAGGCTCCGATTGCCTCGCGGATGACCTTCGGCTTGGTGTGCCAATCGACGGTAGGCTGGAGAATCCAACAGGTGGCGGATTCAAATCCCGGCGGCCGCGGGCGGGAGTGGCGGTGGAGCCTACCGAGGCGCTGGAGCAGGAGATCGGTGGGGGCAAGATCGGTGACTAGGAGATCGGCATCGATATCAACGGATTGCTCGACGACTTGGGTGGCAACGAGGACGCAGCCGGGCGGGCGGAGGGCCGGTTTCCTGCCGAGCAGATCCATCCAGTGCTTTTCGTTCTGCTGGCGCTGGAAATGCGGGAAGCGGCTATGAAGCAGGCCGACCTGGATGGTGTCGTCGCAGAGGGCTTCCTTAATGGCACAGAAGGTTTGCTGGGCGGTTGCGACCGTGTTCCGGATGACGACCACGCACGCACCGGACTCGGCGGCGCGGGCGACGCTCTCGATGAAATCGGAGTCGGCGGAATCGATGTGGAGTAGATGAACCTTGGTTTCAACGATTGCTGGATCGATGACCGGGTGATGCGTGGCGGTTTCGCCAACGACCTTTGTGATGAGTGGATAGTCGGATGGCGGAGGGTCCGGCTCGAATGCTCCGGCTTTCTCGATCATCTGGCGGCGGCGTTTGGCGGCAAGCGTGGCGGAAAGCACGATGACCGTGCAGCCGACTTCGAGAAGCCAGCGGATGAGCTGATCCACCAGCGCAGAGGTATAAGGATCGTAGGAATGCACCTCATCGATGACGACGACCTTCCCTGAGAGAGCGAACAGACGCAGGGCGGAATGTTTCGCGCCGATGCAGGCCATGAGGGCCTGGTCAATGGTGCCGGTGCCGAAAGGTGCGAGAAGTGGCTTTCGGCTGGAGGTGAACCAGCGGCAGGCCTCAGTGGCATCGATTCCTTCGGTCGATGTTTGGGCTGGCGAGAAACTACGGACCCGATTCTCGCTGAGCCAGGCGTTTCCATGGGCGAGTGTCTGGATGGAATTGTCGGCGATGACATGATCGAGGAACTCGGAAACCCGGTTGTGAATGCGATTGCTGGTGAGCTGAGTGGGCAGGGCGAAGTAAAGGCCCCGCTCGTCGCCTTCGTTCCAGCGACGGTAGGCTGCCGCGAGTGCGGCTTCGGTTTTCCCCGCCCCCATCGGGGCTTCGACGATGTAGAGTCCAGGCTGGTCCGCCAGGGCGATAAGGGTTTCCTGAAGCGGTCGTGGGGCGAATTGGGGCACTTCCGGTGCTGCAAAGAGACGGGAGAAGGAGAGGGATGGAAAAACCGATCGACGATGCCAGCCAATGAGTTCCACTGCCCTTTCCGCACCGGCGCGGGCGGTATCAGGGGTGTAATGGTCACGGAGCGAAAGCTCGGGATACAGTGGAAACCAATCAGCGTTTGACCCGATCCAATCGCAAAAGGTGACGAATCCGGTCATCCAGTGAATGCGTGAGCCAATCTCTATTTTTTCAGATGGTAAAGGGCCGAAATGTCCGATTAACTCGATGAGCAGGCTTCGCCGGAGTTGGTTCGGCCAAAGGAGGTCAAGCTCCACAGGACCGCTTCGTTTCCCAAGATTATTATGAACTTTCGGGGTTGGATACACGCCGTGATGGCCTCCAACGCTGAGTGCCCACGGAAGTGGGAGGCCTCGATCATTCTGCATCTCCGGTAGCGAGGCGAGAAATGCTTGACTGACCAGCGCGTGATTACCCTCGCAGTGCTGGCTTCCCGGAATTCGGGAAAATGGGCTGGCCGCGCATTTCTTCAGGAATCCAGGAGTGATTTTCCCGATATCATGAGCGGCAGTTAGAGTCGTCGAACCCGTTGGTGCAAGATTGCGGCAACGCGGAGAGAGAAATCTACCCACCACCTCAGCTACGGCGCCGACGATCAAACAGTGGTCGCGCACCGTCAGTGAAGGCTTACCGCTTGTGCCATCAGTCTTCGCCCAGCAATCTGTCGGTTTGGGAAACATGCTTTCCATAAAAAAAAAGCGGAAAATTCGGTGATCGTAGTGAAGATGTTAGTGCATTACACCTTGACATTATCCGGATTATTCGCATCTTAAATTTGCCGAAAATATTAGATTTCTGAGCCAAGGCGCAAATCAAGTGAACGCGGATAATCGTTCGCACCAGCGTAGTCAGACTCTACCCCAATGCAGCAATCAAGCAGGACGATTGTTTTGCCAAGGTCATCGTGATTTTCCAGCCCCATCGGGGCGGACCCCGAAAATTCGCGTCATGGTCAGGGAGGCGGAAAGACAGAAGCCGAGCGTCTCGGTAGGGTGGATCTGTGAGCCGACCGGCAGGGATGGTAGTCCTCGGATCACAGATTCAAGTTCCCCAAACATGCCGCAAGGAAGCGGGGGGATGCGTTGGGAGTTGGAGGGCGAGTGCTCCGGGCCCGTGGGCGCAGATCCTTGGGCGTTATGGCCAGGCTGTCAGGGGTGCATCGCCAGGGTGAACTGGAGATTCGCTTCGACGAGGGCGGCCATGTTTTGGCAGTCCTGAAAGAAGTTGCATTGATGGTGTTCGTTGAGCTCTTCGCGAAGCTGGGCGATTTTGTGTTCCGAGGAGAGCGGTTGGCCTTTCATGGCCTTGAAGAGGGAGTCGATCCGCTGGTGTTCCACCTTGAGTCGGCGGGCCATCAGGCTGCGTTCCTCGACCTGATATTGCCGCATGGTTTGGTAGTTCAGCAGGTCGGTGCAAAGTTTTACGACCAGGGCGTTCTCGCGAAAGAACTGTGGCAGATAAATGTGGAGGTCGCCTTCGTAGGATTGTTGGTCGAAGTCGATCGCCCGGACCCGAAACTGCACTTCTTCAAAGTCGGGTGTGATGTCGACCACATAGTTGTAGGTGCGCATGTCCCCGAGCAGGCGGATGAAGCAACGCTCGGTGAATTTCACGAATTCCTTGGCCACCCGGACCCGGTTGAGATGACGTTCGTCGAGATGTTCCCGAATGAACGCATCCCCGGGGACGCCGGCGATGTGTTCCTCGATCAGTGAGTTCTGATGGACGAGGTAATTGATGCGGTTTGGCGAGAGTGCGTGTTCCAGTTCCAGGCCAAAGATCCGGGAGGCGTCCGGCACTTTGACATAGAAGTGATCATAGTTGTCATTGAACTGGTTGACAACGCGGACCCGGAACGGCTTGGAGTTGCCGAATTCGCAGTAGTCGATGCGCTCGATAGAAAGGTGCCCGAGCGAGTCGTTTTTTCCGGTCTTGAGCAGAGAATAGATGCGGGAGAGTTCCCTGTTCAGTTCCTTGGTCCGGTCCGGATCATAGGTCACGGTTTTCCAGAGGGAATCGCCGCCGTCCGGGGTCTGGCAGGAAAACATGCCGCTGAATTCCAGGAGCATGTCATAGACCGGGGGGAGTTCGAGGGAGCGGCCGAACTCGGTGAGAAAGGAGGTGAGTTCGGGGCTGATTTCGTAAAAGATCTTGCGCTGGGAGATCTGGTTGTAGCGGGTCTTGGTCTCCGCACGATCGGCATCGGCTTTGGCCTTGTCATCGGCTTCCGTGGCAGACTTGCGGGCGGCCGCCTTTTCCCGGCGGAAGAGCGTGGCTGAGATTTCCGAGAGCACGAGGCGTTTCGCGCCCGGCTCAATTTTCAGGGTCTGCGAGCCGGGGAGCCAGAAAGCCGCGCAAGATCCGCAGTGGAGGATGTGAAACGCGAGGCCCCGACCCGCCAGGGCGGGCTTGAGCGAATGGCCGCATTCCAGACAGGGGATGGCTTTGCGGGACAGTCCGGCGGATGCATTCCGGTCCTGCAACGGGACTTTGGGGCGGCGGTGGCGGTTATCGGCCAGCCAGCGCCAGTAATGGAAGGAAGGGACCCATTCGCCGCGACAGGCGGGACAGGACCGAGTGGCCAGGTCACACGGACCGGACGGTGGGTTGAGGGTGGAGTCAACGCAATCGGGGCAGGTCACCGCTCAACCGTCCCCCTGTTGTTTCTTCTTTTCCTGGATGAAGAGAAAGGTGGTGGCGCCGACGAGGCAGACCGCGATGGCTCCGACGATGATGGGGAAGGGCGAACTCGGTTTCTTGGGAATGGCGGCGACGGGGGCGGGAGTGGGGCGTTGGGTGGATGCGGGTTGCCCGGACGTGGAGGAGGGTTTGGTGGCAGGTTTCTGAGCGGACGAGGAGGGAGTGGGTTTGGTCGGCTTGGAGGCTCCGTCCGGCTTGCCTTTTTCTGGGGCGGGGGCCGAAGCGGTGCGCTGCATGACGAGGGCGTTGAGGGCATCGTCGCCCGAGACGGTGGGAGTTTCCGCGGGCTTGGCGCCAGTGGCGGCACCGGTTTTCTGGGCCTGGGCCTCGGCCTCGGCCAGTTTGGCTTCAGCGGCCTTTTTCTGGACCTTGTCATCGAGCTGTTGCTGCAAGTAGACCAGGATGGAGGGGCGTTCCGTGGAGGAGGCGGTGGAACCCGTCGGTTTGGCCGAGGAGAGTTTGGCTCCGTTCTTGAAGGCCGCGGCGGCGGAGAGTGCGGTCTTGGCCTCGGTGAGTTTTCCGGCGAGAACGAGTTCGCCGGCATCGTAGAAGGCCTTGGCCTGCTCCTCGAGCGCGGCGGCGTCGAGTTTGCCGACCCGCTCCATCTCCTTGCGGACGCGGGCGATGGCGTCGTTGATGCTGAGCTCGGATTTGAGATCGACGCTGAGCCAGGTGATTTTCTTGGCCTTTTCCGCGTCCACGAGGGCCTTGTAGCGGGCGGCAGCGGCGTCGATCTCCTGTTGGGCGGCGGCGCGGGCGGAGACGGAGAGAGCGTCCAAACCCTTTTTGTTTTGGGCCGCCTCGTAACGTGCATATTCCAATTCCTGGGTCAGGCTTCTTCCGTAGGCCGGGAGAAGGCTCTTGGCGTCGTTCACGGCGGCGGGATAGGCAAACGTGCCTGGGTAGATCTTCTCGATGAGCTCGAATTGGCGGAGGGCGCCGAGGAAGTTGCGACCGGCGGTGGCTTGGCGCATGATCCGCAGGGCGGTGTAGGCCTCGAGGTTGAGTGAGTGGATGGTCTGTTGCTCTGGGGAGAGCCAGTTTCCGCGGAAGCGGGTTTGGCCGGACTTGACCTTCTCCAATTCGCCGTTGAGGGAATCGCGGATGGCCTGGATCTCCGCCAGGGATTTGCTGGAGGGGTATTTCGTGAGGAAGTCGTTGACTGCCTTGAGACGCTCCTCGTAGCCCTTCACTGGCAGTCCGTCTGGGGTCGTCTTGAGCGGCAGACAGGCTTCTCTTTCGACATCCTCCGGGGTGGTTTTCTCAATCCGATCGATGCTGATCCGGTTGATGACGCGTTTGTCCTTGATGGTGCCGCGGAGGACCTGGATGCGGACGAGGTCGGGAGTTTCCTCGATGATGCTGCCGGTGACGACTTCGCCGGATTTGAGGAAGACCTTGTCTGCCCGCAGCGTCAAGGGGGCGGCGAGAAGCGCGAGGCTGAGGAGGAGAATGGGGGAGGAGAATCGGCGGCCCGGGAACATGGGGGAATGGAAGGGAAGAGAGTTCGGTAAGGCAAGATACACCGCAGAGACGGGAGCGATCCAGTATTTTTGCGGAGAGGCCTTCAGGAAGTGCCGTCTGGCACGGTGAGGGAGGCGATGGCTTGCATGACGCGGTCGGAGATGACCTGCTGCCCTGCCTTGCCCTTGGCCGTCAGCTCCTCTTCGGAGAAGTGGATGGGGTGACCGAAGACGACGTGAATTTTTCCATCGAGTTTGGGGAATTTCGAGGTTCTCGGGAACGCCTCAAAACTTCCGAAGATGCGCACCGGAATGACGGGGACACCGGTCTTGGCCACCAGCATGCCGACGCCGCGTTGGGCGGGCTGGAGGGAACCGTCCGGAGTCCGGGTGCCCTCGGGGAAGACGACCATCTTTTTGCCTTCCTTGACGATCTGCATGGAGACGCGCAGGGAGGAGAGTTCGGCGTTGTCCCGGTCCACCGGCACGGTGTTGAGTCTCGGAAGGAGCCAGGAGAAGATGGGCGGTTTGAACAGGGTGTTGCGGGCGAGATAGAAAATGGGTTCCTCCAGGGCGGTTCCCACGAGGGGCGGATCGAGGAAGCTGGCGTGATTGGAGGCGAAATAGGCACCGCCCGGAATCCTGGCCCGTTCCGCGTGATGCACTTCCATGGCATAAGCGATGCCGAAAAACGCCTTGCACAAGGCGTAGGTGAGATTGTAGACCCACGACATCACCTGCCGGGGTGGTTCGCGGCGCCGCACCCCTTCCACGTGGAGGGTTTGGATGACTTTTTCCGTGACCTCTTCGAGCGTGAGGTGGGAAGTATCGATCCGCTGGGCGTCGTCCGCCGGACGGAGCGGCGCGGTGTCGCGGGAGCTGTCCTTGAGGTCCCGGTCCCGGATGTTGTCATCGATTCCCTGGGCGCGACGCCGCCTCACCCGGACCTCGGCGGAGGCGTCGAGGTAGAATTTGTAGGGGGTTTCGGGGATCACCACGGTGCCGATGTCCCGGCCTTCCATGACAAGGTCGCCCATGGAACAGAAGTGCTGTTGCTGGGCGACGAGGGCGCGCCGGACTTCCGGAATGGCGGCGATGGTGGAGACGGAGGCGTTGACATCCTCGCGCCGCATGAAGTCCTCGGTGACAGCCCGACCGTCGATGCGGATGATCGATTCACGGCCTTGGAGACCGCATTCGAAACGGCTGCGTTGGAGCAGGCTGAGCACGGCGGTGGCGTCGGACGGGTTCACCCGGTTTTCCAGAACCCACCAAGTGAAGGCGCGATACATGGCCCCGGAATTGATGAAGAGGAATCCGAAGTGTTCCGCGACGCGGCGAGCCACGCTGCTCTTGCCAGAGGCGGCAGGTCCGTCGATGGCGATGGCGACGAAATGCATGGGTGCAGGTGGGGAACCGGGCGGAGCGATCCCTCAAGATTCCCGTTCCGTGGCTGGATTCAAGGACGTGATGACGGGAGTGTAGTTGTCCTTGTTTTTGGCCGCCATGACTTCGCGGATTTGATCCTCGAATCCGGGGTAGCTGGTGCGGATGCAATCGGCTCCGGTGATGAGGGTTTCTCCCTCCGCGTGAAGGCCGGCGATGGCGAAGGCCATGGCGATGCGGTGGTCCCCGTGGGAGTCGATGCGTGTTCCCTTGAGGTGGGCGCCCCCCTGGATTTCCATCCCGTCGAAGAATTCTTCCACTTGGGCACCCATGAGGCGGAGGCCGTGGGTCACGGTGGCGATGCGATCGGATTCCTTGACCCGCAGTTCCTTGGCGTCCCGGATGATGGTCTTGCCTTCGGCGAGGGCGCCGGCCACGGCGATGACGGGGATTTCGTCGATGACGTTGGGGATGTCAGCCCCCTCGATGGTGGTGCCGCAGAGTTTGCCGCCGTGGACCTCGATGCGTCCGACGGGTTCCCCGCAGCGGCTGTGGTCGATGACCTCGGTGATTTGGGCGCCCATGCGGATCAGGATTTTGAGAAGTCCGGTCCGGCTCTCGTTCAAGCCGACATTGTGGACGCAGAGGTGCGCGCCGGGCATTGCGGCGGCGGCCACCACCCAGAAGGCGGCGCTCGACATGTCACCGGGCACCTCAAAGTCGCGGGATTCCAGGGTCTGTCCGCCCCAAATGGTCAAGTGGTGATCCTGGCGCAGCGTTTTCACCTGGAAATACTGGAGCATGCGCTCCGTGTGGTCGCGGCTCAGGACCGGCTCGGTCACCGTCGTCTTTCCCGTGGTGAAGAGGGAGGCCAGAAGGATGGCGCTTTTGACCTGGGCACTCGCCACCGGCGACTGGTAATCGATCGGGTGCAGGCGGGCGCCCCGGATGAGGAGGGGCGCGGTGTCGCCCTGGCCTTCGGCCTGGATGTTGGCCCCCATCTGGGTGAGCGGCTCGATGACGCGGCGCATCGGCCGTTTGGAGAGGGAGGCATCGCCGATGAGGCGGGCTTGGAACCCCTCTTTCTGGCCCGCCAGGATGCCGCTGAGGAGTCTCATGGTGGTTCCCGAGTTTCCGCAATCGATGTCTGCGGAAGGGGAGCTGAATTCCCCGCGGCATCCGTGGACGCGGAGGCGGGTGGGCCCCCATTTCGTGGTCTCGAGGTCCTCGATCTGGACCCCCATGGCGCGGAATGCGTTGACGGTGGAGAGACAGTCTTCGCTGGGCAGGAAGCCCTCGATTTCGCACGGCCCGTTGGAGAGAGCGGCCATCATGATGGACCGATGGGAAATGCTCTTGTCTCCGGGGACGCGGAGTTCCATCCGGATGGGCCGGCACCTTTTCACCTTGAATTCTGACATGCTGCGGAGAGTCGGAGCGTTTGAAGCTGTCTTACGCCGGGCGGTCCAGTTGCTCGCGCAACTCCCGCGCTTCACGGAGAAATTCAGCGAGTCTTTCTTGGTCTCGATTCTCCAAAAAGACAAGTAAATCGCCCAGAATGCCGTTGAGATTCCGCAAGGGGGCCAGGAGGGCGTCCCGGTTTTCCAGGAGAATTTCGCTCCACATCGCTTCGCCTCCCTTGGCGATGCGGGTGGTGTCCCGCAATCCATTGCCGCAGAGTGCGCCGTCCTGAGGCCGCGGACCGAGAGCCGCCAGGGTCAAGGCCGCGGCCACCGCGTGAGGCAGGTGGCTGACCCGGGCCAGGGCTTGGTCGTGTTCTTCGGGGGAAATTCGGGAAACGCGCATCCCGAGCCCTTGCCAGAAGGCCTCCAGCCGTTCCAGTGGAGCTGCGGGGGTCGAGGGAAGCGGGGTGACCAGGCACGCGGCGTCCCGAAAGAGGTTGGATCTGGCGTGCGCGATGCCGCCCTGTTCCGAGCCCGCCATCGGGTGCGATCCGATGAAGACGCCTCCCTGGTCCGCCACCGCCGGGCTGAGTTCCCTCACCACCCGGGCTTTCACGCTGCCCACATCGGTGACGATGGCGCCGGGAGCAATCGCCCCCGCATTCCCGAGGGCGGCGACCAGACCGGGCATGGCCCCGACCGGCGAGCAGAGGATGAT
>QQNE01000096.1 GCA_003402735.1 Verrucomicrobiota bacterium | reverse complement strand
CGGTCCAAATAGACATAGAGCAGGTCGTTGGTGTCGAACTGCACCTCAAGCCAGGAACCGCGGTCCGGGATGATCCGGAATCCATGCAATTCCTTGCCATTCAGGTGATAACTCCGCTCGAAACAGACCCCGGGAGAGCGGTGCAATTGGCTCACCACCACCCGCTCCGCGCCGTTGATCACAAAGGTCCCGCGCCGGGTCATCAGGGGCAACTCCCCCATGTAAACACGCTCCTCCTTGGTGCCGCTTTCATCCTTGAGTGAGAACGTCACGTAGAGCGGCGCACTGAAAGTCTCCCCCTCGCGAAGAGCCTGGAGCGCCGTCAACTTCGGGTCCCCAACATCGTAGGAAACGAAATCGAGCGTGAACTTCTCGTCGTAACTGTCGATTGGGAAGACTTCACGGAAAACCGCTTGCAGCCCCGTGACCTTCCTCTTAGTTGGAGGAATGTCTTTCTGAAGAAAATCTTCGTAGGACTCAAGCTGAACCTCGATGAGGTTGGGCGGAGTGATGGGCTCCTTGATCTTGCCGAAGTAGCGTCTTTCCAGTTTTTCCATAGCGGGTGATTGGAGGGTAGTCAGGCTTTCGTTAGACAATGATTGAACTCAACACCAAATCCGGCCTCCCCCTCACAACGCCATTGACAGCCCGGAAACCGTTTCCCGGGGCGTTGCAGTGAAAAACCAGATTCAACATTGGGCTATGTCCTAAATGTGGGATACGGAGAGGGCGGTCAGCCCCGATCCGTTTTCGTAACGAAACCTCAGTGTCGAGCGTTTCGGTCAGGGCCGTCCGGCGCCATCGACGACCGGACGTATGTCAGCGGGCAAAATCAAAACAGCGTCACTTCCGACAGGGAGCCAACGACTCCCGAGAAGAGAACGATCCGGACAGGGTGGAGTTCCCTCTGCGCCAGACCGGGGCAGAACCAGCAGTGGTGCCGGGCGCTCCCAAAACTTTGAACCAACCATCCAGCATCTCGAAAATCAGACCCATGAAGAAGGACTCGAATGTGAACCTGATCCGGGCCGGGTGACTCATGAAGCAACGCGTAAAGCCAAAACCGATCCAAATGATGGCGGAACCAGACCGGTCTACAAGAAAGCGCGACGCGTAGGATATGTCAAGAAAAAAACCATTGCCCGGACCTGCCGAGCAATGGTTTTTCAAAACAATCGAAAAAGCCCAGATTACTTGAGGGTAACCTTCGCGCCGGCAGCTTCCAGCTTCTTCTTGATTTCCTCAGCCTCAGCTTTCGGCACGCCCTCGCGGACCACCGACGGAGCGCCCTCCACCAAGGTCTTGGCATCGCCAAGCCCAAGGCCGGGAACCACTGCACGGACTTCCTTAATGACGGCAATCTTGTTGTCGCCAAACGCGGTGAGCTCAACGGTGAATTCGGTCTTCTCTTCCACCGGTTCAGCCGCGGCCCCGCCGACGGGCATCGCCATCGCCATTCCAACCGGCGCGGCGGCACTCACGCCCCACTCTTCTTCAAGCGCTTTTACCAACTCAGCAACCTCAAGAATGGTGAGCTTGTTGAGTTCCTCTTTGATTTTGTTTAGGTCTGCCATGTTCGTTGTGGTGTTGTCGCAGCGGGAAGCGTCCCGCACTTTCAAGCCTGCCGCCGCAGGCCCGACAAGGAACCGTTTGTCTTTTCTTCAGATCGCCCCAGAGAGCTCTCTTCCATTCAAATTCTCGTCGGCATTCGTGACGCCCATTCTCAGGCGGCGTCCTTGTCCGCCTTTGCCTTGAGCACACGCGCCAGCGCCGTGCCGGGTTCGTTGATGGTGCGAACAAGCTTCGCACCAGGAGCCTGGAGCACACCCAGCAACTGGGCGAGCAACACCGGACGCGGCGGCAGGTCCGCCAATCCACGCACATCATCCGCACTCAGGAAGACCCCGTCGAGCAAACCCGAGCGGATCGCCCCCTTGGAAGATTCCTTGGCAAAGTCCCGAAGAACTTTGGCTGCCGCGCAGATATCGCTCTCCCCGGTGACGATCGCGTTTTGCCCCTTGAGGGTCGCATCGATCTCCGTCGGCGCATTCACCGCGTGAAACGCGCGTTTCACAAAGCTGTTCTTCGCCACTTCGCAGCGTGCCCCGGTCTCCCGAAGCCGCCGCCGCAGTTCCGAAAACTGCTTCACCGTGATCCCGGTATATTCCGTCACAATCACGAACGGGGAGGAGTTCAAACGCTCCAGAATCCCATCGATGATCAGTTGTTTGTCAGCGTTCATCGTATCTTATTCCTTCCCTTTCTCTCAACCGACCGTCCGCATCAATGGACCGGCATCCACAGCCACCCCGGGGCTCATCGTCCCCGCAATGGTCACCGATCGGATGTAAATCCCGCGGGCCGTTGCTGGCTTGGCGCCCTGCACCGCATCCACAGCGGCCTTGGTGTTGTCAATCAACTGCTCGGGCGTGAACGAAGCCTTCCCCACCGTCATGGAAACATTCGCGTTTTTGTCGAGTTTGAAATCAACCCGGCCCGCCTTCACCTCCAACACCGCCTTGGCCGTGTCGTCCGTGACCGTGCCCGTCTTGGGGTTCGGCATCAACCCCCGGGGTCCCAGCACCCGGCCAAGCTTGCGCAACTCCGTCATCGCGGCCGGGGTCGCCACCGCCACGTCGAAATCAAGGAAGTTTTCATCCCGAACCCGCTTGATCAGGTCATCCATCCCGACGAACTCCGCCCCAGCCTTGCGGGCCGCCTCAGCGGCTTCACCCTCCGCAAACACCGCCACTCGGACATCCTTGCCGCTTCCGTGTGGAAGAGAACAGGTGCCACGAACCATCTGATCCGACTGCTTAGGATCAACTCCGAGCCGCACAGAAACGGTCACCGTCTGATCAAACTTCGGCGAAGGGAACTTCTTCACCACATTTACAGCCTCCTCGAGAGGGTAGACCTTAGAAGAGTCCACCATCTTGGCAGCCTCCAGATATCGCTTGCTACGCTTTTTTGCCATGTTCTTGATGCAGTTCAAACGAGCCCCTGGCTCTCCTGCGGTTGGTTCTCAGAAAATTCAGATCAGCTATTCCAATCAACCTCGATGCCCATCTGCCGGGCCGTGCCCGCCAAAGTCCGGGCCGCTGCCTCCTCGTCGGTGGTGTTCATGTCGCGCATCTTGATGCGGACCACGTCCATCAACTGAGCCTTGGTCAACTTGCCAACCTTTTTCTTGTGAGGCTCGTTGGAACCGGCCGCGATGTTGGCGGCCTTCTTGAGCAAGTTCCCGGCCGGCGGTTGCTTGGTGACAAAGGTGAAGCTCTTGTCCTTGTAGACGGTGATCACCACTGGCAAGACATCCCCAACCTGCGCCTGGGTCTGAGCGTTGAATTCCTTGCAGAACGCCATGATGTTCACCCCAGCCTGGCCCAGGGCCGGACCCACTGGAGGAGAGGGATTCGCTGCCCCCGCCTTGATCTGCAATTTGATGAGTTTGATAATCTCCTTGGCCATCTTCTCTGCTCGCTACATTTCTAGGTTTACGCCCGCTCAACTTGCCAAAACTCCAAATCCACCGGAGTCGGCCTTCCAAACATGTTCACAGTGACCCGCAACTTGCCCTTCGCAAGATCCACCTCCTCGACGATTCCATTCTGGCTTTCGAAGGGGCCATCCGCCACCTTGATGGTCTCACCCACCTCGAACTGAACCGCATAGTTCGTCCCCTCCTGCCCCTGCTTGATCTGCGCGAGCAAGCTCTGGATCTCCGATGGCTTCATCGGCATCGGCTTCGTCTTCGATCCGGCGAAATTGATGACCCCCGGCGTCTCCTGAATGAAATACCAGGCCCGGTCCACCATGCTCCCATCAGCATTCATGAGGTGCATGTTCACGATCACATAGCCCGGGAAAAACTTGCGCTTGGTCTCCCGCTTCTCGCCGCGCTTCACCTCGGAAACATTCTCCATGGGCAGAAGCACCTCAAAAATGACATCGGAAACTTCCTCGGTCTCGATGCGCCGAAGCATGTTGTCATGAACTTTCTGCTCCTGACCGGAGAGAACCTGGATCACATACCACTGATCTCGAGGCGAAGGTACGATGGGCATTGGAAAACGCGGTGAAATTTTTCTCAGAGCCCGTTGATCAAGTCCATGAGGTTCATGAACACCAAGTCCCACACGGCAACGAAGCCACCCAAAAGCGTCATGGCAATCAGGACCACAATCGTGGAATCGATCAGCTCCTTGTAACGCTTGACCCCCTTTTCACGAGGATCCCACGGCCAAGTCGCCTTGTGCAACTCGGTCTTCACCTCTTGAACAAATTTTCCAGGATGAAATGCCATGGCAAATAAAATTGATTTTCAGCTGGTCACCAGCTCCACCATCCAGGGACACACCTCGCCGAACCGTCTATTCCGAAAACGATCCGCCGAGTGGCAGGGTAGGCGGGACTCGAACCCACAACCAACGGTTTTGGAGACCGCTACTCTACCGATTGAGCTACTACCCTAAACCCGGAGGGCATGTATCGTAACACGACTCCACGAGTTGACAAATTTCTCTTTCAGGATTCTGCCGGGAATCCGCCGACTTCTGCTCGTTCCCCCTGTTTCCTCTAGCCCGCATTTCTCAAGCTCTCGCTGCTGCGGCTTGCCCAATGGCATTCCTGCCGCGTTCCGCTCGAATTCCCGGATTCGCGGTATGTCAGCATACCGCTCACCCCGGAACCCTTCGCGCGCCTTGCAGGCAATGCCATTTGGCGGCACCTCGCGACGCGATCCTTGAGAAATGCGGGCTAGCCACCTCCCGCCAAATACCCCACAAAAAAGCGCGGCGGTTCGAAAACCGCCGCGCCAAAAACAGGCAACCGAGGGATCAGCTGGCCGATTTCACGGCCGAACTGGCTCGACTCTGAAACGATCAGGCAAGGATCTCACCGACCCGACCGGCTCCAACGGTCCGACCACCCTCGCGAATCGCGAAGCGGATGGTTTTCTCCATGGCAATCGGAGTGATCAGCTCGACCTCGATGTTCACATTGTCCCCGGGCATGACCATTTCGACGCCCTCGGGAAGCTTGATGCTGCCCGTCACGTCCGTGGTGCGGAAGTAAAACTGCGGGCGATAGTTGCTAAAGAACGGGGTGTGGCGACCACCCTCATCCTTGCTCAGCACGTAGATCTCGGCGCGGAACTTCTTGTGCGGCTTGATCGAACCCGGCTTGGCAATGACTTGCCCACGCTCGATGTTCTCTTTCTTGATGCCGCGGAGCAGAAGACCGACGTTGTCACCCGCACGGCCTTCATCGAGAAGTTTGCGGAACATTTCGATGTCGGTCACGGTCGTCTTGACGGTGTCGCGGATGCCGACGATCTCGACTTCCTCCATCTTCTTGACGATGCCACGCTCGATCCGTCCGGTGGCCACGGTTCCCCGACCTTCGATCGAGAACACGTCTTCGATCGGGAGGAGGAACGGTTGATCAATCGGACGCTCCGGCTGGGGAATGTAATCATCCACCGCCTTCATGAGCTTCAGGATGTTCTCCTTGTGCTCCGGATCATTCTCCATGGCCTTGAGCGCGGAGCCCTTGACCACGGGGATGTCGTCGCCCGGGAACTCATACTGGCTGAGAAGATCGCGAACCTCGATTTCGACGAGCTCAAGAAGCTCGGCATCGTCAACCTGGTCGACCTTGTTCAGGAACACCACAATGGCGGGAACGCCGACCTGCCGGGCGAGAAGGATGTGCTCCCGAGTTTGGGGCATTGGACCATCGGCAGCGCTCACCACCAAGATGGCACCGTCCATCTGGGCGGCTCCGGTGATCATGTTCTTCACATAGTCAGCGTGTCCGGGGCAGTCGACGTGTGCGTAGTGACGGTTTTCGGTCTCGTATTCGACGTGTGCCGTCGAAATGGTGATACCACGCTCGCGCTCCTCGGGGGCGGCATCGATTTCGTCGTATGCCTTCTTCTGCGCCAAGCCCTTCTCGGCGAGGGTGTTGGTGATCGCAGCCGTGAGGGTCGTCTTGCCGTGGTCAACGTGGCCGATGGTCCCGACGTTCACGTGCGGTTTGTTCCGTTGAAATGCTTCCTTAGCCATTTGCCTTTGGTTCCCTAAATGTTGTAAGTCTGTCGGTTGTTCGATTCGGTGCCGTTTCCAGCAGCCTCTCCATGAGATTCTCCCCTCCCTAGGTTGAAACCCCGGGAGGAGAAGGACTTGCCTCCCCTGGAGCCAAGCGAAGGCTTCTAAGCCCCCGACCGTTTCCTGAAAAGACGCCTCCCACTGCTAATTCAAAGCTCTTGATGGGAATTGAACCCATGACCTCTTCCTTACCAAGGAAGCGCTCTACCCCTGAGCTACAAGAGCCTTGTTCTAATCAGAGGCCACGTTTGGCGCCACCCCTGCGGCTTCCCGAATCCGCTGGAGCGGGCGAGACTTGGTACAACTTCAGCCGCGCCCCCTGAAGGACGCCAACCAAAATACCTCGCCAAACCACCGTCGGCCCGGGAGCGTCGGAGATAGTAGCCAGTTGCTCACCGCTGTCAAAAACAAAGGTGATCTTTCGTCAACGGCCCGCTTCCCCTGGCACCTCCGCAGCCACCCTCTCCACAATGCGCTCCACTCGGGTCGCCCGGCCCGTCGCCTCGTCCACTTCCACCAACACCCCCCGCAACTCCACGTCCCCTTTCGCCAGATGAAACCGAGTCGGCATCGCCCGGGTGTATTTTTCCACCACCGCGGCCATCTCCGAGCCGATGACCGACTCTTTCACCCCGCACATCCCGGCATCGCAAAGAAAGGCGGTCCCACCCGGAAAAATGGATTCATCGGCGGTCTGCACGTGGGTGTGCGTCCCCACCACGAGCGAGACTTGGCCGTCGAGAAATCGTCCAATTGCCTGTTTCTCGCTGGTGGCCTCCGCGTGAAAATCGACCACGATGACCGGGGTTTGGAGCCTGATCCGCGCCACCTCCTCCCGCAAGGCCAGGAATGGATTCTCCAACTCCTGCCGCATGAAGGTGCGGCCCTGGGCGTTGATGACCGCCACCGGACCCTTTGAGGTCTCCAGAACGACGCTTCCCGAACCCGGCACTCCTTCCGGATAATTCAGGGGCCGCAGCAGGCGCGGTTCAGTCCCCATGAACGGAATGATGTCCGGCTGATCCCAAATGTGATCGCCCGAAGTCACGACCGCCGCGCCGGAGCGCAACAGATCGATGGTGATTTTCGGCGTGATTCCGCGACCGCCGGCAGAGTTCTCACCGTTCACGATCGCAAAATCGATTTCCCGCTCCTTCTTCAATCCTGGCAAACGAGCCATGACCGCCTTGCGGCCCGGCTCACCCACCACATCGCCCAAAAAGAGAATTCTCAACATGATGCCTCGTTCTGCTTCATAGTGGAGAGGCTGCCCCCGCCGACAACTCCGGCTTTTGAAAATGAAGCGACTTCTGTTCCTCGCGACTCTTTCCGCCCTGGTCTGGACCGGAAAATCCCAAACCGCGGTGGTCACCGATTCCCTGGCGCACCTGTCTCCGTTGGGAGAGACGCCGGATTGGTCCCGACTCGATCCCTACCAGCACACCATCACCAAGGCGGCCTTCCTCCACCAGTGGGAGTCGAATTACCGCGACAAGGAAGGCTCGGCTCCCACCCCGCTGGTGACGGTTCTCGAGGACCGGGTCCGCATCGTCAAACAATTCAAGCGTCCCGACGATGTCTATGAGCTTCGATTCTCGGAGTCCCCGAACCCATCCGGCCCATCCCGCACTTGGCGTGGCGCCCAGGATTTGCCTCCGTATCCTTCACCGGAGAGACCGCTCGAGGGGCTGCGGATCGCCATCGACCCAGGCCACATCGGCGGCGAGTGGGCCAAGATGGAACATCGCTGGCTCTTCATCCCGAAGGACCCCGCCGCGGTTGCGTCCCAATCCTCCCCCGGCTCCGGACCGGTCGCGGAAGGCGACAGCGTTCTCCTTGTGGCCAAACTTCTCCAGGCGAAGCTCGCCCACCTCGGCGCGACGGCAATGCTGGTGCGATCCCAACCCCTTCCGGTGACCGCAAAGCGGCCCCGAGATTTCGTCGAGAAAGCGCGCGCCTCAGGAAACTTCCCGCCTGGGGCAACCATGGAAAACAATGCGGCCCTGGCCAGCGCAGCGGAACGGCTCTTCTACCTGAGCGATGAAATCCGGGCCCGCTCCCGCAAGATCAATGACAAACTGAAACCCGATTTGGCGCTCTGCCTTCACATCAATGCCGAGCCCTGGGGCGATCCTCTGAAGCCTCAATTCGTCGCCGCCAATCACGTTCACCTGCTGATCAATGGCTGCTACAGCGACGCCGAGATCGCCTTCGACGACCAGCGTTTCGAGCTCTTCCTCCGTCTCCTGCAAGGCTTTCACCCGGAAGAAGTGGCCATGGCCACCACCGTCGCCACCGTGATGGCCGAGGCCACCGGACTGCCTTCCTACGCCTACACCGGCCCCAACGCGCGGCGCACCCAGATCAGTGAATATGTCTGGTCCCGCAACCTCCTGGCCACCCGCCTCTACGCCTGCCCGGTGCTCTTCTTCGAGCCCTATGTGATGAACAACGAAGTCGTGTATTCCCGCATGCAAGCCGGTCATTACCAGGGAGTCCGGGAAATTCTCGGAATGCCCCGTCCCAGCATTTACGAGGAATATGCCGCCGCAGTCGCCAATGGAGTAAGCGCGCACTTCCGCAACCATCGCCGTCAATTTCCGAAGGATTCCGCTCCCGCACAACCGTAATGTGTCCGCATGAATGATGGATCCCTCCCTTCCGTGGCCTGGATCGCGGGCTGCGGCTTTATCGGACGCAGATTGGCGGAATCGCTCCACGCAAAGGGCGTGCAAGTGATCGCTCTGACCCACTCGGTTGCCTCTGCGGAGGTTTTGGCATCCGAAGTTCCCTTTCCCGTCCAGGCTTGCGATCTCAGCTCCGCCGAGGCGGTTTCCGCACTGGCCGCCAACGTCCCAGCCCCGGACTCGATCGTCCATTGCGCCAGCTCCGGTCGCGGTGGTGCCGATCAATACCTGGCTGTTTACCACCAGGGCTGCCTCAATCTCCTCCACTCAGCCCCCGGGGCCACCCTGCTGTTCACCTCGAGCACCAGCGTTTACCCGCAGATCGATGGCGAAGCGGTCGAGGAAACATCTCCGGCTGAACCGGATCGCGAGACGGGGCAAATTCTGCGCCGCACGGAAGACCTGGTGACCCGTCACCAGGGCATCGTGGCCCGCCTCGCCGGTCTTTATGGACCCGGTCGATCCGTTCTGCTGCAACGATTTTTCGACGGCACGGCCCGGATCGAAGAGGGCGAGAGCCGCTATCTCAACCAGGTCCACCGGGACGATGTCGTCTCCGCCCTGCTCATCCTCCTCGCAAACCGCGACTTGGCCGCCGGACAACTCTACAACGTGGCGGACGGCGAGGCTCTGACCCAGCGGCAATGCTACGAGCAACTCGCCGCCCACTTCAAAACCCCCATCCCTCCGGAAGGACCGCGCGATCTCAATCGCAAACGCGGCTGGACCCACAAACGGATTGTGATCGACAAACTGAAAGCACTCGGTTGGCAACCCACCTATCCCAGCTTTCTCGAGGCCGTCCGCCACGATGCCGCTTTGGTGCCCTCGATCCGAGAGTTGCGGCTTTGATACCGGCTCCTCGCCCAGATTTATCTCAGGTTCTCATACCACACCACGTTCCGGCTCAGCTGCCCAGCCACGAGCAGATCGGGATCCCCGTCAGCGTCCATGTCCAGCGACCGGATGTCGTAGGCGGCCTGTTCGGCGTCGATGTCATGGACTTTGAAGATTCCCCTGCCGTCGTTCTCATACCAGACGGCCAGAAAATCATCCTTGCCGACCGTTGCCGCATCCAGGTCCCGGTCCCGATCCAAATCGGCCAGCGTGAGGCAGTGCGGTCCTGAGAGAAGCGGGTCCACCTCGTGCGGCACGAAGAGCCCTCCGCCCCGGTTTTCGAACCAGAGCACCCCCGTGCCGTGCCCACAGGAAGCCATGAGATCGAGATCCCCATCGGCATCGAGATCACCCGGCAAAATGCAAGTCGCACCCGTTCGCCCTTCAGCCAGTCCGTGCTTTTTCCAGGGGTGATCCCCCGTGTTCTCCCACCAACTGAACCAGTTGCCGCCCGCAAACGGCTTCCCCTTGGCTCCACAAGCCAAGTCCTTGTCTCCGTCCCCGTCCAGATCCCCCAGACCCATGTAATGATTCCCGCCCCCCGCGTCTCCGGCGGCGATGAGATGGCGTTTCCATGCCTGTCCGGCCGCCTTGGGCGTTTCGAGCCAGATCAACGAGTTCGCCAGTGGCCCGGACGGATTGAACTCATTGGTGATAAGATCCGCAGTGCCATTTCCATCGACATCTCCACGCAGCACACAATGCACCCCGGTGATCTGATCTTCCGCCACATGAAAGCTCCACTTGCCGTCCGCGGCCTTCGCTCCACCCGGGTTTTCGAGCCAGTAAACCATTCGGGCTCCACCGATGAAATCAGGGTCGCCATCCCCATCAACATCCATGGCTTCGCTGTGAATGCAGCCGCGAGTGCGCTCCTTGCCCTGATACAATTCCACCAGCCTCCAGTCCGGGGCCAGGGCCAGCCAGTCTTTTCCTCCCGCACTGAAAAAGACGTCTGGGCGACGATCACCATTCGCGTCGGCGGCAACGGCGGTGGCACAGGAATCTCCTTTCCAGATCTCGTGCTTCTTCCACCCCGGATCGAGCACCTGGCCAACTTTGGGCGCGGACCGGTTCCAGTAAACCTTGAGGTTCTTGGTGGCCCGCCCGGCCGCCACGATGTCCAACTTGCCGTCGCCATTGAGGTCCGCGAGTTTCAAATCTTCGGCAGCCATTCCGTTGTCATCAATGGAATGAGCCGTCCACTTGGCGGCGACCTCATCCCAGAGATAGAGCCGAACGCCAACCTTGCCGGAGGCATCGGGCTTTCGCCATCCGGCCACAATCTGCTCCCGGCCCGTGCCGAGAAGATCGCCACAGGAGAGGGCATGCCCTTCCGACAACCCGGCATCGATCACGTCCCGCCGCCACACGGGTTGGTGTTGCCCAGGCGTCTCTGATGCCACCGAATACACGACCAACTCGTTCCCGTGCATGGGCTCGATGGCGGCAAAGTGCACCAGCGAACGCCCCCTGGAGAGACGGTTCGGTCCATGCCGCAACTCGCCAATTCCAGCTTTCCCGGGAAAGGTGGGGATGGTGATCTCCGCTTGACCTGAGGCCGCAACGGTGAGCATTCCCTCCGCCCCGCCGATGATCATCGCCTCGGGACCGGAAGCCGTCCGGGCGATGTCGAAATTGTGAGCCAAGTGCAGATGCTCATCGATCACCCGCGTCTTCCAATTCCCGGGCTGGGAAGGGTCGACTGGGAATTCGTAGCCGATGACCCGAACGGGGGTGCCCTGGCCCTTGACATTGCCCCGCCCATGAAGGGGCAGCATCACCAACTCCCACTTTCCCTGCTCCTGGCGCCGCCAATGCATCCGGTGCACAGTCGGCTCGTGCGGGAGGACCACCGATGTCCAGGTTCGGGTGCGGTCGGCCGGGGCCACCAGATAGTGAACCGAACCGGAGGCCACCTCATCCCTGGTCTCGCTAGGATTCCAGTTTGCGCCCACGGCAATCTCGCACTTGCCATCCCCATCCAAATCCCGGGCCGCGATGCAGACGTTGTCGCGCAGGGTGAGGTTGCGGGCAATGACGTGTTTCTCCCAGGTCGGGTTCCGATACCAGACGATGTCCCGTTTGTCGGCGAGCAAGAGGTCGTCCCGGCCATCGCCATCCACGTCGGCCACGGCGAGACCGTATCCGATCTCAATCGCGGGATCGATCGTCTGCTCCTCAAACTTGGGCGTGACGGCGAATGCCGCCGGGGAGAGAAAAAAGGAAAGCAGGATGAATAGGGGCCGGGTCATGAACGCAACCTAGAAGAGAAATGGGACAATTCGCAAGCAGTCGCGGGTTCTGCCAAAACTTTCCGCTTCCCAAGGCAGAGGAACTCGTCGAAGGTTGGGAGCGCCCGTTTTCATGATCACGGCTTCTGACGTTACCACAGCGATCCCTGTCATCATCTCCTTGGTGATCATCGAGGGCCTTCTTTCGGTGGACAACGCCCTCGCGATCGCGGCCATGGCGAACCACCTGCCCGGTCGCCAGAAGACCCTGGCACTCCGCCTCGGAATCATCGGCGCTTATGTCTTCCGCGGCATCGCCCTCGCAGTGGTCACCTGGATTGCGGCCAATCACTGGCTGAACATCCTCGGCGCCGCCTATCTGATCTACCTCATGTGCTCACACCTCACTCAAGCCGAGGAAGAGGAAGAGGGCCGAGCCCATCGCAAAAAGCCGGGGCTGCTCATGACGATTGTCCAAATCGAGCTCATGGACCTCAGTCTCTCCCTGGACAATGTGGTGGCGGCAGTCGGCTTGGCACCGAAGGACCCAATCACCGGAGAACGCGAGATGTGGGTTGTCTACGCAGGCGTCTTTATCGGAATCCTGGCACTCCGTTTCCTAGCGGGGTATTGCATCGTCCTGCTCCAAAAATTTCCGATCCTCGCCAAGACAGCGTTTCTGCTGGTCGGTTATGTCGGATTCATTCTGCTGTCCGAGCTGATCTTTGATTGGAAAGTCGAGTCCTGGCAGAAGTTTATCGGCGTGGTGGCAATCTCCGCCGTCTCGCTCCTCTACGAAAAAGGGGGGCCGGTTCGCACCGTCTTTGCCCCTGTGGTCAAGTTCGCTCAGCCGGTCATGCGCTCCTTTGCCTCCCTTCTCGATGGCGTGTTCTGGCCCCTGCGCAAACTCCACGAGGCGGTCACGAAAATGTTGCGACGACCGACCGATGACGAGCAAGCCCAGGGAACGTTGTAAGGGCGCTCCGGAGTTTCAGTCTGGCTGCTCAAAACAATTTGGTCCCGGCCCAAGTGACCCGCCGAGCCCAAAGCGATGCGTCAGAGCCTCGAGCCCTCTGATGGCGACTGCACGACTTCGGTGAGTTTGGCCAACTGCAACATCGCGTGCTCCGCCCGGAGACTCTCTTCACGAGCCCGTTCCCGGAATTGCTCCACGAGCCGACTGTGATGCTTCTTGTCCCGAGAATAACAACGCTTCACGGACTCCAACAGCGTCTCGGCCGCCTCCTTGCCCTGGCGCAATTTCATGATCTCGTAACGCGCCTCCCGGATCTCGCTGTCCTGCTGCGCGGACTTGCGGCGCAAGGCGGAAATCGTGTCGTGCCCACGCTGGACTCGTTTGCGGGCGCTGTCATCCAACTCCGCGAGCCTCCGTTCAGCATCCTCGAAGCGGGCCTTGAAATCGCCCGCTTCAGCCTGCGCGGCTTCCCGTTGCTGCCGCACCTCCCGCACTTCCGCGTTCAATGCGTTGCAGTGGTTCTGCCAGTTCAATTCGGACCTGGCGTGATCCTGTTGGGACTTTTCCAGGGTCTCACGCGTCTGTTGCAGATCCGCTTGCAGCTGCCCCACTTCCCCGCTGCGCCGCGCCAGTTCACGGGAAAGATCGCCCAGCTGATTCTCCCGGGACTTGAGCTGCGCCTCCAGTTCCGCGATGCGAAGAATGGCTTTCTGAACGGCATCCCCCTCGCCGGTTGCGGAAGGCATGGGCCCGGGATCATCCGTCAAGACAGCATCGATGGAACCGAACCGGATCCGGTCGCCGGGCTCCAGAATGGCCGAGCGGATTCGCTGCCCGTTCACATAAGTTCCCAACAGCGATTCCAAGGCCTCGATGCGATAGGCGTCCCCCGCCTCCGTCAGGGTCAGCCTAGCGTGATTGGGAGCGACCCCCAAGGAATCGATGATCACATCGTTCACCGTCGTCCGCCCCACCGTGATCATGGGCCGGGTCAGCCAATACTCGGTTCCTTCCAGCGCGGAATGATGAACAGTGAGATGCAACATTTCAAAAGGTTTAGAACATCTAACCTTTATCCGCAACGGGAATCAAAAAAACCGCCACTCGCTCCCGCGAAATTTTATGACAGCCAAGATTTCAGAGCCGCAACTCCTCCACGATGCGGCGACACACTTCCTTGGCGTTGTCCCGGCTGTTGAAGGCGGAAATGCGGAAATACCCCTCACCTGCCGCCCCGAAACCCGCCCCGGGGGTGATGACCACGTTGATCTCCTGGAGCATCCGGTCAAAAAACTCCCAACTGCCCAAGCCGGACGGACAGGCGACCCAGATGTAGGGGGCGTTGATCCCTCCGTAAACGGCCAACCCTCGCTGCTGACAGGCTTCGCGGAGCAGTTTGGCGTTGCCGAGGTAATGCTCCACCAGCGCCGCCACCTGACTCTGCCCGGAGGGGCTGAACACCGCCTCCGCGCCCTTTTGAACGATGTAGCTGACGCCGTTGAATTTCGTGGTTTGTCGGCGGGCCCACAGCGGATGAATCAATTGTTCCGTTCCATCCGCGGTGCGTCCCTTGAGGTTCCGCGGAACCACCGTGTAAGCGCATCGGACCCCGGTGAACCCGGCCGTCTTGGAGAAGCTGCGGAATTCGATCGCGCACTCCCTGGCTCCCTCAATCTCAAAAATGGAACGAGGCACCCCTTCCTCCACGATGTAGGCGTCGTAAGCGGCATCGTAGAGAATGATCGCATCGTTGGACCTCGCGTAAGCCACCCAATCCCGCAACTGACTGAATGTCGCCGTCGCGCCGGTCGGATTGTTCGGATAACAGAGGTAAATCAAGTCGGCTCGCTCCGTCGGAATGGCGGGAACGAAACCATTCTCCGGCGTGCACGGCATATAGAGCAAGCCCGCGTAGGCCCCGGAGTCGTCCGCTCCCCCCGTGTTTCCGATCATCACGTTGGTGTCCACGTAAACCGGGTAGACCGGATCCGTGATCGCGATGCGGTTCCCGGGACCGAAGATGTCCAGGATATTCCCGGTATCGCACTTCGATCCATCCGAAACGAAGATCTCATCGGCCCCGACATCGACGCCGCGATCGGTGTAATCGTGCTTGGCGATCGCGTCTCGCAAAAAGGCGTAGCCCTGCTCCGGACCGTATCCTTTGAAGGTTGCCCGGTCCCCGAGTTCATCGACGGCGCGATGCATCGCCTCGCGGCAAGCCGGGGGCAGAGCTTCGGTGACGTCGCCAATCCCACACCGGATCAACCGCTGCGCTCCCTCTGGATTGGCTTGGTTGAAGGAGGCCACACGGCGGCCGATTTCCGGAAAGAGATAGCCGGCCTTGAGCTTCAGATAGTTGTCGTTGATGCGAGCCATGGTGAATCAATCGTGTCGAACCGGACCGATGCGACAGTTCCATCACTTCGCCAACACAAAAGGAGGAATCTTGTCGAAGTAACTGACCGGACGATCGTTCTCCAGCCAATCTCCGGGCGTGGTCCGGCCCGAAGCCACCAGCGTGTCGATCTGTTCCAGAAGAGCCGAAACATCCTCGGGCTGGCTTTCCGCCAGGTTTTTGGTCTCCGCAGGATCACGGTTCAGATTGTAGAGCTGCACAAACTGCGGCAGACCAAGTTCCGACAAGGTGGGTGGATGTCCGAACGCGGTGACCGCCGCCTGCCAGGCCGCTTCGTCTGACGGCTCATTTCCCCACTGCCCGCTGCATCCCGAACCCGGACTCAGAATCAACTTGAGCGAGCCCCTCCGGATGGCAAAGGCGGCATCCGAAGTCATCACCAAGGTGCGTCGCGACCCCTCGGCCTTGGGATTCTCCAACAACGGCAGGAAACTCACCGAATCCGCCCCTTCGCCGTCCACCAGACGGGCCTTGGCGGCCCCGGCAAAGGTGGCCATCAGGTCGACAAGTCCGACCAGCCGGGGACAAACCGTGCCTGCGGGGGCCTTGCCCGGCCACCGCACCAGAAAAGGCACGCGGTGAGCCCCCTCGTAAATATCGAATTTGAAGCCGCGGAACGACCCGTTGGAGAAATGCCCGGCGGCTTGCATCTGCTTGTATTGACCCGCCGTTTCGGGCTGATTCCCGGCATAGGGCGCAGGCCCATGATCCGAAGTGGCGACCACGATGGTTGTGTCGGCCAGCCCCGTGCGGTCCAGTGCCTCCAGAATGCGTCCCAGACAGGCATCGGTCTCCATCACCAGGTCACCGTAGGGACCCAAGGCACTTTTGCCGCGAAAGGCTTTGCCCGGACTGATGGGCGAATGTGGCGCGGTCAAGCCGACACAGAGGAAGAAGGGGGCTTTTTTGTCCGCTGCAGCCGCCCCGGCCAGAAAAGCCTCCGCTTCGGCTCCCAGGCGATCCAGCACAAGATGATCCTCGAAACCGGCCGCGGCGGGACCGAATCGTTGAAACCCGCTGAACGCGCTCGTGGCATTCACCGGCCCCACCCAGTCGCCATCCCGCAAAAAGGCATAGGGATACATGTCCAACGAACCCGGCAAAATGAAACTGGAATCAAACCCATACTCCGCTGGCCCGACCCGCAAAGGCCTCTCGTAGTCCACATTCTTCGGACCCTGCGGTTTGGAATCCGTCGTGCTCATCAAGGTTCCCAGGTGCCATT
>QQNE01000095.1 GCA_003402735.1 Verrucomicrobiota bacterium | reverse complement strand
GTGGTGACGGCTCCCGCCGATCGGCTGCCTCCCCGCTGAAAAGATCATGAACCCGCTCCGATGACCGTCAGGGCCGGCTGTCGTCACGCTCCCAATCGTAAGCCAGAAAGCGGATGCGGGCTGCCGCAGGCAACGGTTCGGCGCGATATCTGTTGATGTAGGAGCGCAGGTCCCCCCGGTCAAAGTCCTCACGAAACCAGGCAAACAGGGCGGATACCTCCACCGTGAGGCCATCGGCGGAGACCCGAATCCCCTGGGGATCCCCAGAAAGAAAATCCCGGGTGATGGCATTGAGATCCGCGTTCAGAGTCGCGGCGACAAAAGCGCGATTCCGCGGGGGCGGACCGCCGATGCTGGCGCGGTGCAGGGCGAAATGGATGCGGGGATCGCGGAACGTGGGGCCGATCACGGTGCGTTCCAGCTTATCCAGGCTCAGGCTTTCTCCGGCCACAATGTTCTCCCTGACTTTGAAAAGATCTTCCCTCACAGCCACCACTCCGCCGCCGTCCGCCTGCGGAGCGTCCAGCACCTGGTGCAGCACCAAGGCGTTGTAAGCGTTCAAATACCAAGCCAAGCGCTGATTCCTGGTGCCAGCCGGTGCCTCCATTCCGATCGCGCCCACCACTTCCCTGAGACGGCTGGCATCGGCCCGGTCCGCCCGCCAACCCCGGTAGTCCACCCCCCTTCCCTTCACATGCCGCTGCAACAGAAGAGAAAAGTCATCCTGCCAATCGGCAGACGCAACCCCACCCAATCCCAGCCCGGCAAGGGCCAGGAGAATGTTCGTGCGCATCCGCCTGATCATGGGCAAAACTTGCGGGGAGGAGGCACCCGCTGCACCCCTCCCCTTTGGCGGTGAGACGCCGCAGTCCCCATCACTTGCGATCTTTCCGCCATTTCCGGCCCGGGTTGACAAATCGGAGCCTTGCGCCTCCGATGAGGCCATGCTGCTTCCGCTACCGTCCCTGACCCGTCGGCTCAATGCCATGGCGGAAGAGCCCGGGTTCGGAGCCGAAGCCTTGCGGGCCGAATTGCAGCGCTCGCATCCGGCCATGCTGAACCAAATCCTGGAGGACGCCGAGTGCCCCGAACGGTTTGCCGCGTGGGGCAAATCTTCCAACCTCGAACGCGACGCGGACCGGGAGCTGGTTCATCCCGCTTTGCTCTGCGCCCTGTGCGGCTTGGCGGGACTGGAACCGCCCCATAATTCCGTGACCAACGCCGGACTGCTCCACACCTACGGGTATCTGCTGAGCAATCGGCGCACTCCTTTCGGCTTCAAACGGGAACGATGGACACAGCCAGTCTTGGAAACGGGCCTGAACCTTCGTCCAGGGCTGCTCTTGCCCGTGCCACGATCCGGCACGCTGCTGGGAAACGTGACCGCGCTGTGCCAAGCCGTGTGGAAACCGGGATCCGCCGATGAACCGTCCAACCTCACCGCAGACGGCTCCCCGCTCCTCCGCTCCGGAGCCACCCTCATCGAACAACCGGAAACCAGTTCCGTGCGCCTCCTCACCCGATTGATTCCCTTTGCCAATCCGAAAACCCGGACAGCCCGGGCCGCCCTGTTCCATGCCTGGGAAAAGGGCGAAAACCTCCAATTCATCACCGTCTTTCCGGTCGCTCCCGCCGCTCTCGAAAAACTCAAAGCCCAGTTTCAAAACGGCCCGTCCCTGGTCAAACCCCGCTTCAACTCAGCCATTCCGGGTCTCGGCCCCGAAGGAGATCCCGGGCAACGCATCGTGGCACCAGCAACCCCACCCTGATTTTCACATTTTGATGTTGCGCCCCGGTGCGCCCAGCCTGTTGTAGTGATTCATGCACGCCACGCACACCGGTTCACCGCTCCGTGCGGCATTGCCCGCCGCTCTCGCCCTGTCCCTGGTTCTCGGGGCCGGTCCTGCCCTCTCCCAAACCGGAACGCAGAAGGAACCGCCGACGGCACTCGCCCCGATCACCGAACCGGCCCCGCCCGCCGAGAGCGCTCCCGCCGCTCCCACGCCGTCAGCCAGCACACCGGGGATTGTCTTCGACAGCTCCAGCCAGAACCAACCCGAGCCCAAAGTCACCACCGACAGATCACCCGCCATCGAGCTGTCGCGCTCCGTTCCCTTCATCGGCCGCCGCAGCAACACCCGAATCCTGTCCGGCTATTACATTTTCTCTGATCGGAACCGGGGCAACCTCAGCGGAATTCACCCGGGCAGTGAACTCCCCCTGATCCTGCGCATCCAACTCGAGGAGAACTACAGCCGGAGAAGCGACATCCACCGCCGGACCGGCATCGTCGGTCTCTGGGCTTCCGTTCCCATCTTTGAAAATTCACACCAGCGGCATTCCCGGGATGCGGTCGCCGAGCCTACCGAACCCCCAAACCGCACCCTGGTCGCCGCCATCGGCACCGATACCAGCCGTCATCGCACCAGTCGCAAGCCCGAAGCTGATCTTCCCGGCCAGGGTTTCTTCTCGCGCCTGCGTCCCCACACCGGAATCCTGGAACGCTCCAAATCCGACCGAGCCATCTCGACCGTCGGCCCCGTGAAGCCGGAACCATCTCCGGTGGCGCCCGCTCCGGAAACCACTCCGACTGCCGAAAAGAAGAAAGAGGAGCGCGGTGGCCCGATCGATTTCCTCCGCCGGATCCGGGACTGAACCCGCTCGTGCCTCATTTCGCCTGCAACGCGGTCCAGCCTCCGCGGAGATGAAACACGTCTCCGACGCCAACTTCGCGCAGCCTCGTGGCCACGTCCTTGCTTTTGCCGCATTTCTCCCCATCGCAATAGACCACGATGGGCCGGTCTGAGGAAGCGATCTGGTCGAACAAATCGGCCAGCAACTCGTTCCACTCGTCTGGCGGCAACCGCAACGCACCGACCTGATGTCCGGCTTCAAACGACGCGGCGGAACGGGCATCGATCCACAACACTTCGTCATTCCATCTCTCCCGGACCTCGGCCCGACTCACGGAATAAGGGTCTGCGTCCGGTTGCACGAACCAAGGCGGCGCTCCGGGGTGGGCCGCCTTCGTGACCGCGGCCGCCACCAAGGTCAGTCCCAGAAGCACCAAAACATCCCGGGAACAGGCCCCCAGAAAACGAGGCAGATTCATGGCTGAACGGAGGCCTGTTTCTTGTCGATTCGGAAAAAAGCCATCTGCTTCTGGTGCTCGCGAAAACGGGAATCCGTTTCAATCCGGACCATTCCCAGCAGAGCTTCCCCGGTGTTCTCGGGCTTCACCTCGATCTCGTAAGATCTTCCATCGGCAAGCGTCCGCACCGAGGTGGAGACGTTGCGACGGCTCGAGGAAGCGCTCTTGATGTGCACCGGGTCGGGCCCCTGCATCGTGATCTTGAAAACTTTGGGCAGCGGAGCCTCACCGAGCTCCCAGTTCAACATCTTCGGTTCAATTTCCACCAGCGCCGGGACATGCACCCGGACCGCAAGACGCACCGGCGCCTCTCCCTTGGCTCCACTCACAAACGTGATCGATCTCTCCACGCTTCCAGACAAACCTTTGACGTTGAAGACCGCCGTCACTTCCCCGCCCTCCCCGGCCGCGTAGGAACGCTTGTCGCTGTTCGCGCTCAAACAGCCACAGGAGGTCTCGATGCTCCGCACCGTTCCCGCCGTCCCTTCGTTCTTGAAGCGGAACACCGCCGTGACCCGTTCCTGGCCGAAATCCGGCGTCACTTCCACGAGGGTCTGTTCAAACTGAAAGGCGGCATCGGCCACAAACGGCAAAAACGCAAAACTTGAGACCACAACGAGTCGGACGGCGGCTTTCTGCATGTCCCGAGCATAAACATAGGCACCGCTGAATGCAAAGCCTCTCCTTTCCTCCACCTCGCCGGAATCACGACGTCTCCGGGCGATTCAAGTTCACAAACCAGCCCGCGCAAGCGTCGGGCACCGGCCAGGACCCGATCATTCCCCTGGCCACCCCGGCCTCCACAAACCCCTGCAACGATCGCTCGCCTCTGGCCAAACGCTGCTCCGCCACGTCGCTCATGACCCGCGGATAGATCGCCAACAACGGCTCCCAACGCCCCGCCAACCACGGAACCAAACCCCGCCCGTTGCCCGGCTCGCAGGCCTCCAGAAGCAGGCCCAGCGCCGCCACCGTCACCCCCGGCATGTCGATCCCCAAAACCAGGAGCCGCTCCGAGCGAATTTCTCCCAGGACCGACGCCAACCCGCCCAACGGCCCCTGGTCGGGATGGCGATCCGGGATCAGGCGCACTCCGGTCGGAGGCGAAAACCCCGTGGGCGAGCTGCGTGATCCCACCGAAACGATGACTTCCGACGCCTCCAACGCCAGGAGCTTGTCGAGCTGCAACCGCCACATCGGCTCCGCGGCACCGGGCGGAACGAAGAAGGCCTTGTCGGAACCAAACCGAAGCGACCGCCCCCCGGCCAGCAACGCAACCGCCAGGGAACGTTCCCCGCTCATACCGCCGCGGCTTCCGCTCGCAAAACGCCATCGCTCAAGATCCGGGCCCGCAACCCACCCGCCCCCTTCAACGCCGCTTCCGCTCCCGGACAAAAGGCCTCGTCCATCCAGTAACAGGGCTTCGCCTCTTCCGAGCCCGAGAACTTGATTCCCTGGACCGTAAACTCCCGGCCGATCAGGGCGCGCAGATCCTGCCCGGAGACGATCACATTGCGCCGGAAAGCATCCACATCCCGGTCAAAAACGGCAAACTCCTCGCGCAGTTTCTCGAAGACCTCCTGCTCAAAAAAAGTGACCTGCCCCTTGTAATCCGGCTTGTGATCCAGAAAACGATCCCCAGCCAGCCCTCTCCCTGCCAAACATTCCACCTCCGCCACTTCCACCATCGGTTGATCGCCCGCGGCCATGCCATGATGACCAAAGTAATTGTGCGATGGAGAAATAAAAATCCGCAACACCCGCATGACAAGGCCCCGGAAAATCTGCCAAAGCTCCGCTCACTCAAAAATGCGGATGTTGGCATCCCGACGCAATCGGGTGAGCCAACGCTCCACGCTTTCCTGACGCTTGTTCTGCAAGACCCGGCGGCGAACTTCCTCCTCGATCTTGGGATCCGAGAGCGGAGCCACCTCCCCTTCATCCCGCGCGTCCACAAAGATGATGGTGTAAAAGTCGCCGAGATCGATCACATCGCTGACTGTCTGAACCGGGACTGAGAAGGCGGCCTCCGCCAAACTCGCCTGAAGCTCCTCCTTCTTGAACGTTCCCCGCACCCCGTCATCCTCGGCCCCGCTGTCCACCGAGTAAGCCCGCGCCATGGCTCCAAAATCCGATCCGGCCCGCAGCTTTCCGTGGATCTCTTCCACCAGAGACTTCTGGCTCAACGCCGTCGAGACATCCCCGTTCACCAGCTTCGGGATCGTGATGGTCCTCAATTTGACGGCACCCGGACTGGCGAACAACACCCGGTTCTCCTTCCAAAACGTCTCGATCTCCGCCGGGGTCGCGAACACCGGCACCGAATCCGCATTTTTCGCCCGCATCGCCTGCACGATGATCGATTCCTCCTGCATCTGGCGAAACTGCTGCAAGGTCATCCCACTGTTCTTCAACTCCTGGACAAACTTCTTCTGGTCCCCGCCGAAACGCTCCTTGATGAACCGCGTGACCGCATCGTCCACATGCTGGGGCCGGATGCTCGCTCCCATCTTTTTGAAGGTGTCCAGGATCAACTCCCGGTCGATCAGGTCTTGCAGGGCGTTCTGCTCAATCTCCTTCACTTTCTGTTCGAGCTCCCGGGTCGGCAACGATCTCCCCGACTGCATCACCAGCACCTGAACTTGCATCGCCGCCGCGTTGCGCACCTCGGACTGCGTAATGGGCCGGTTGTTCACCGCTGCCACCAGCCGGTTCACCTCGGTGGATTCGTTGGCCGCATGCACCGAAACCAAGCCCGCCAACGGCAACAGAAGGCCCGCCAACTTCGATGAACTCCCTCGCACGATCCTGGACACTCCCGATTTCTCGGGACGCCGCTTGTCAGACAAAATCATGGATGCTGAGAATGGATTGCTCGGGAAACCGGTGCGCGGACGGCCCCATGAGCGAGCAGATTGTAGCGAATTTGGCCCATCCGTCAATGAGGGAAGCGGGGGAATCGACAAGTCAAACTTCACGCTCACCGCATTTGGGCAGAGGTCGCACCAAGTTCGCAGGCAAGGGCCGGACCCGCTCAAAGACATTCTTGCCCAAGGGCGCCGCCACCGCATACCCCTGGGCAAACATTTCCAGCTTTGCGTCCAGGTTGTCCACATAATGTAGGGCTGCCGCTTCCGGCGTGCGGGGCAAAACGGGCGAGCCAAACTCATACTCCCCGTGGTGGGAGCCGATCAGGTGCAAGAGATGCAGCCGCACCAAATCACTTTCCGGACGCAGCGTCTGCCAGGCCGATGCCTCCGCCGATTCCATGAGGTCACGCCAGAGGCGGTTCGCCAATTCCATCCCCGCAGGAATGTGCCCGAGCAATTCCCCGACCTCGGTATACGGCATCTCAAACCCCCGCTCCAGGTAGACGTTCTCCCAGAGCTTGCCGCAATCGTGAAACAACACCCCCGTCAAGAGAAGGTCCCGGTTCAGGCTCGGGTAAACCCCGCAGATCGCGCTGGCGGAACGCATCATCTGCGCCACGTGTTCCACCAACCCACCCCGTCGGGCGTGGTGATAATTGCGAGCCGCCGCCGTCCGGCGAAAGCGCTCCCCGAAACGCTCCAGAAAGAGCTGGCTGATCCCCCTCAAACGTGGATCCGACATCCCCCGGACCAAGGTCTCAATCGTGGCATAATCCTCAGCCTGACGCTGCCGCAACTCGTCCGGCCCCTGCAACACCGCCTCGATCTCCTCACCGCTCAACAACTGGGCACTGGCATCCCTCGGCTCCACCCCGTAATCCCCCCGCGTCCAGGAAGCGCGCAGCGCCACAAAATTCCCCCCGCTGAAACTCCCGAACGCCGGGTAGAGCGCGGTGTCTTCCCAGGCACGCACCACCAGATGATCCGCGGCATCCGCCAACCGCGCCTCCAGGAACGGCTTGTTGCTTTTGGAGACCCGGGCCGCCAACGATTCAACCTGCGCATGAATCTCGAAAGACTGCGGCTGCGCCTGCGCCCGGTGCTTCAACTCTTGTATGGAAATCTTCTCCACCGCTCTCCCTCCTTCTTCTCACTTCCAGGCCAAATCGCAGACGAAGAGAATGATCATCGCCAGAGCCAATCCACCCCGCACCAACAGACCCACCACGATTCCCAAAAAAGTGCCCCAGGTCGATTTCAAGGATCCCGCGACCTGCTGCCGGGCCATCAGAAGTTCCCCAGCGAACGCCCCGATCAAGGGGCCCACCAAAAGCCCCAGAACCCCAAAGAACAGCCCGCACATCCCTCCGATGATCGCCCCCCACACTCCCCACTTTGTCGCTCCAAACCATTTCGCGCCCATGGCGCTGGCAACGGCATCCGCCACCATCGAAACCACCAACAACACCACCAACCACCCGATCGTCCACCAGCCAACACTCTGATCCGCCCCCAACCAGAAACGATGGGTGACAGCCCCGGCCACAATCAGGACCGGGCCAGGCAAGACCGGCAAAAACGTCCCCAGAAACCCCGTGATGATCAGCAGCCACGAAACCACTTGTCCGGTCGCGCCCCACGACCACGACCCCACCCCGGACCAGGAAATCGACCGGAAGAACTCTTGAACTGTTGGAATTATGTCCTGCATAAGGCGATGCGGTTACTCAAACCACTCGAGCCGCTCTTGAATCGGGCTTCGGGTTCCCTTCGGCCAGTTCTCTTTCTCCTTGGGCCATCCCAGGTAAAACAGCCCCAGACATCGGTCCCCCGGATTGAGACGCAAAAACACCTTCATTTCATCGGTGTAGACAAACACCGGGGACGACCAGTATGCCGCCATCCCCACCGCCGAAGCCGTCAGGTGCATGTTTTGCACCGCACACGCCACCGCCTCCACCTCTTCAAGCTCCGGAATGACCCCGGACTCCTGCCGGGCCATGCAAATCACGATCACCACCGGTGCCGCGAAAATCTTCGTCCGAATCCCATCATGCTTGTCCTGTCGGAACGCCGCCTTCGGCGTCGTCTCCCGATAAATCCGCTGCAGACCGTCCGCCAACGGCTCGCGCCCGTCCTCTTCGTAAACCTTGAAGCGCCACGGCTGCGTCATCCCATGCGTCGGTGCCCAATTCGCGTTTTCCAGGATGTTGCCCAAAATCATCGGGTCCACCGCTTCATCGCTCATCTGCTCCGGCTTGATGCTGCGCCGACGCCGGATCAATCCGTTTGCGGCCGCCAATCGTAAATGGAGGGAATCAATTGCTAGAGGCGAGTCGGCCATGGGTCGGGAAAATGTGAACGCGAGCGGGTCGTGGTCAAGCGGTCAGTCACCAAAGGTGCGTTCCCGCGCCAACCTTTGCCTCCGCGACGCTAACCGGGCGCACCTCCCCCCCCAATTTTTTGTTTGAAATGAACGGTTTTTGCAGAACGGTCCACCCGATCGCACGGTGGATCTCCCTCCCCCACTGGCTCCCCCATCCTCTCCCAGGAAAACCGATCCCCTGACACATGGCAGAAGCACACTCCTCCATGGCCCACGGACCCCATTCTTCCGGTCCGGCACCGCGTTCCCGGCTCTTCGCCCTCCTGAAAACCGAACAGCCGGACGTCGGCCTGATCGTTTTCTTTTCGGTCCTCACCGGTCTTCTCTACCTGGCCACGCCCTTGGCGGTCGACTCCGTGGTGCAGAACATCGCGTTCGGCGGGCAACAGCAAGTCTACGTCCAGACCCTATTGATCTTCAGCTTCGCCCTGCTCGTCTTCCTGGCGCTCTCCTCCTTCATCAGCGCCGCGCAGCACTTCATCGCCGAACTCATTCAACAGCGCATCTTCGTGCGCCTCGCGGCGGACATGGCCTACCGCCTCCCACGAATCCGCCGCGAAGCCCTGGAAACCGCCAACACCCCCGAACTGGTCAATCGCTTCCTCGACGTGACCACCGTCCAGAAGAGTTGCGCCACCATCCTGCTCGATGCCGTGAACGTGGTGCTGAGCGCCTGCATCGGTCTGCTCGTGCTCGCGTTCTACCACCCCTTTCTGCTCGCCTTCAACTTCGTCCTGGTCTCGCTTCTGGCCGTGATCGTCTTCCTCCTCGGCCGACGCGGCGTGGACACCAGCATCGAAGAGTCCTACGCCAAACACGCCTTGGCCGGTTGGTTCGAGCAGATTGTGATGTTCCCCACCATGTTCAAGGGTCCCGGTGGCCCGGCCTATTCCCTGCATCGGGCGGACGCCCTGGTGAATGACTACCTGACCAGCCGCAAAGCCCACTACTCGGTCCTGATCCGCCAGATCATCGCCCTCCTTCTCCTCGAGGCTTTCGCCGCCGCCGCCCTGCTCGCCGTCGGAGGCATCCTCGTCCTCAGCAACCAGCTCACTCTCGGCCAGTTGGTGGCCAGCGAACTCATCGTCGGCACGGTGGTCTACTCCATGGTCAGCCTCGGCAAACACCTGGAAATCTGGTATGACGCCATGGCTGCCGTCGACAAACTCGGCAAGCTCGTCGAATTGCCGGTCGAACGGCCCGACGGCGAACCCGTCAAGCCCTCCGGCAAACCGTTCGAGGTCGAATTCCGCAGCGTGACCTTCCGCTACGACGATGCCACCCGCCCCCTCTTCCAAGACATCGACTTCGCTGCCGTCCCCGGGGAACGCGTCGCCGTCACCGGCCCGATCGGAGCCGGAGCCGGCACCTTGCTCGAAATGACTTATGGACTGCGCGATGCCAATGACGGCGTCATCATCATCGACGGGATGGACATCCGACATTGGCAACTCGTCGAGTTCCGCTCCCGGGCCGTCCTCATGAACGAGGTGGCCATCTTCTCCGGGAGCATTCTGGAGAACGTCCGGCTCCACCGACAGGAGATCACCCTGGATGAAGTTTGTGCCGCTCTGGACCGGGTCGGTCTCCTCGCCCGCTTCCTTGAACTTCCGGATGGCCTGCACACCCAGTTGCTGGCCGGCGGACGTCCCCTGTCAGACTCCCAAAAGGTCAAGGTTTGCCTGGCCCGGGCCATCGTGGGCAATCCCAAACTGCTCATGATCGACAAGGTTCTCGACGGACTTGATCCTGAACGATCGAGCCGCGTCTACGAAACCCTGTTCGGCCCGGACCGGAGCTGGACCTTGCTGCTGGCAACCCGCGACCGCAACCTGCTCGAGCGTTGCGACCGCATTTACCGGCTTCCCGATCCACCGGGAGTCCCCCGGGATGCGGAGGGAGCCAAAAACTGATGCCTCCTTGGATCGGTCGATCAATCCATCACCCCACCCACCAACCCTCCACTTCCCCGATGGCAAAAGCCTCTGAATCCGACCCAGCCATGCCGATGCTGGATCATCTGGCGGATCTTTCCTGCAAACAGCGGACCCAGCTCCCCGCGTCGCTCCGGTTCTTGAACCGGGTGCTCGTGGCCGCCTTCTGCGCCGTCCTTCTCGGGTTGGCCTTCCTCCCCTGGCAACAATTTGTCACGGCCAACGGAAAAGTCATCGCCTTCAACCCTCTGGAACGATCCGTCGTCGTCGAGGCCCCGCTCGATGGCCGGGTTCTGGAGGTCTATGTCTCCGAGGGACAGGCGGTCAAGCAGGGCCAAATCCTGTGCCGCTTGGCCGACAACGACCCGGAACTCCTGACAAACTTGCAACGGCAGCTGTCGGACCTCGAGGAACAACGAGCCGCCGCGGCCGCCCGTCTCGAGCGCATCAAGGGCCAGGTCGCGCAGGTGGAAAAAGCCATGCCCCAGGCCATCGCCATGGCGCAAAAACAGCTCGACGCCGCTGAATTCACCCAGAAAGCCGCCGAGTTGCAGTTTGAGCGGGTCAAATCTCTCTTCGAAGACTCCCGCGGCCTAGCCTCCCAACGGGATTTCGAGGTCGCCACCATGAACCGGGACAAGGAGACCGCCGAAGTCCTCAAGGCCGAGGCTGCCCTGATCAAAACCGAACTGGACAACAATGCCGCGCTGGAAAGCCTCAACGCCTCCATGGAATCCGCCCGCAGCGACCTGAAAAAGGTCGACAAGGAGGCCAATGAACTGCGCAGCAAAATCAACCAGATCGGTCGTCTCGTCGTGGAAGCTCCCCGGGACGGCGCGATCGTCCGCATGCAGGTCAATGAGGGAACCTTCCTCAAGTCCGGCTCCCCCTTGTGCACCATCGTTCCAGACACGAAAAATCTGGTCGTGGAAATGTGGATCGATGGCAACGACATGCCACTGGTTCGCGAACGCCTCACCGACGCCGACGGCAAAGTCACGCGCAAAGGGAGCATCGCCCGTCTCCAATTCGAGGGTTGGCCCGCCATTCAGTTCGCCGGCTGGCCCAGCGTCGCCATCGGCACCTTCGGCGGAGAAGTGATCTTTGTGGACAAGGCGGACAACGGAAAAGGCATGTTCCGAGTCCTCGTGGAACCGGTCCCGGATCGCATCACCCGCTTTGACGGCACCGAGAAGGTCGTCAACTGGCCCGAGGCTCCGGTGATGCGCCAGGGAGTCCTGTCACAAGGCTGGATCCTGCTGGAACGGGTGCCGCTCTGGTTCGAGATGTGGCGCCAAATCAACGGCTTCCCGCCGGTGATCAGCGAGGACAACCCCATCGTCAAACAGGTGAAAAGCAAGTGAAACGGGATTTTGTTCGTATCTCTTGATTTTTACCTTGTTAGGGTTTAGCCAAAACAGGTCCCTCCCACCCCGGTCTCACACGGCCACCACGACCATGCAACCCCGGACCCAGCGCCTCATCCTGACCCTCCTCCTCTCGGTCATGAGCCTGCCATCGCTCCGGGCGCAGGCGCCCCCGCCCCAAACCACCAAGCTCACCGCATCCGATCTGGTCGGCGGCGTTTATGCCCAGTATCCACCCTACCTCGCCGCCCTCATCGAACGCGATGTCGCCCAGGGCAAGCTCCGCAGCGCCCGCGGCGTCTTCGATTTCCAGACCTTCGTAAACATCTTCGACAACACCCAGGGATTCTACGAAGCCACCACCGTCGAAGCCGGTTTTGAACAGTTCGCCGGTCTCTGGGGCTCCACCATCTACGGCGGCTATCGCTACACGGAAGGCTTCCTTCCCGATTACTATTACGAACGACGCACCAACGCCGGCGGTCAACCCGAGGTGGGCATCAAGGTGCCCCTGATGCAGAACCGGGCCATCGACGAACGCCGCGCCACCCTGCTCAAAGCCAAACTCGAAAACGAACAGGCCGACCCCAAAATCCGCAAGCAACAACTCGATTTCACCAAGGCGGCCATGTTCGCCTACTACAACTGGTTCGCCGAAGTCCGCAAACTCGCCGCTTCAGAGGAAATCCTCCGCATCGCCCAGGACCGGGCCAAGGCCGTCAAGACCCAGATCGAAAAGGGCATGGTCGCCCCGGTCATCGAGGTGGAAAACAATCAGATGGTCATCAGCCGCGAACTCGCCCTCCTCAAATCCCAGCGCGCCTTCGAAGCCGCCTCCATCGCCCTCTCCCTCTTCCATCGCAACGAGTTCGGCGAACCCATCATCGCCAGCCGCTCGCTCGCCCCAGAACGTCTCCCCGAACCGTTCCCTCTCCCGGACGACATCACCACCGGCGCCATCGCTTTCGCCCTGGAACATCGCCCCGAACTGGCCTACCTCGAACTCGAACTTCAGAAACTCGGGATCGATGCCCGCCTCTTCCGCAACAAGGCCCTCCCCAAACTCGACACCTTCGTCGGCGCCAATCAAGGCACTGGCGCTTTTCGCTATAAGGATACGGGCGACTTCGAATTGAAAACCGGTCTCCAGTTCCGCATGCCTCTCCAACGAAACGAGGCCCGCGGCAAACAGCAGGAAACCGCAGCCAAAATCGAGCAGACCGAGAACGAATATCGTTTCGCCATCGACCGCATCGCCGCAGAACTGCACAACGCCTTCTCCGCCGTCACCCTTGCGCTCGACCAAGTCCAACGCGCCAGACAGAACACCGACCTCGCCCTGCAACTGCAAAAGGTCGAGCAGGATCGTTTTGCCCTCGGCGCCTCCGATCTGCTCGGCCTCATGATTCGCGAACAGGCCGCCTTCCAGGCTCGCGTCGATGAAATCGAAAGCCTCAACCAATATTACAAGGCCATCAGCGATTTCATCACCTCGACCGGCCTCAAGCTCAACGAGCTCGAGGCCGCACCCCCGGCGATCCGCAACGCCATCCAGTCGCTCGGCTTGGACGATCTTTGATCACTGCGCCGGGACCACTCTCGACCGTCCCGATCCCCAAAGCTGCACGAACACCTTTTGCCCGGGGACCATCGGCGATTCCGTTCCCTGAACGATGGTGTGCAACTGGCCGTCCTCCGTCCGGACGACGTATTCAATCCCGCCCTTCTTGCTGATCCCCTTCTCCAAGCCGCGCCCGGCCATCGCGCCGATCGCCGCCCCCGCCACACCCCCGATGATGTGGGTGCCCGTGCCACCGCCAATCTGCGCCCCGCTCACCCCACCGGCGGCGGCGCCCAGGATGGTCCCCAGGTTCCCCTCGTTCTGCACCGTCACTGGCCGGGCGGATTGCACCACCCCGGCAAAGGTCTGCATCGCCACCCCCGCGTCCCGGGTCTCATAAACATCGGGGGACATCTGCTGACAAGAGGAACAAGCCAAGGCCAAGGCCAGCGCCAAGCCCCCCGCTGAACGAATGGAGCGGCCCGGCGCCACAGTCAGAGAACGAACGAGACGAATGTTGGAGGAGGTCACAGATTGCATCCTGAGCAAGACGCACAAAATCCACACATCGCACGAAAAAAGAATTCAATTTTTCCTGACGGCGTCTCCCTCACTTCCGCCCAGCTCCGTTTCTTCCCCCTTGGCAAAACAAAACTCGGTGACAAGCGTCTGCCCCGTATCCGCACATTGCCGAAACAATTCCCGAGCCCCCGCCCGGTCCCCGGCCAGCAACCGCACGACCCCGGCATAGTAAGTCCCCTGACATTGCCGCAGCCGCTGTGCCTCCGCATCCGACGCGTTCTTCACGGCGGCCAGCAACGCCTCCTCGGTCTGTCGGCCCGTGAGAAATCCCCCCAACATCGCCATCCAGTCCGACTCCGCCCGCCCATCCAGGCTGGCAGCCACTTCCCGGTCCGCTCCGGCACGGTCCCCTCCCCTTGCCCGGCTCAACCACAAGAAGAATTGCGCGGACTCTCGCACCGCCCCGGACAACTCGCCCGCCCTGCGGAAATCCTCCGCAGCTTCCGGCCATTGCCGACGCAGATATCGCACGCTGCCCCGCACCTGCAGCGCATCCGCCGACTGCCCGTCCAGCGCGATCGCCCGCTCGCTGTCCGCAAACGCTCCATCCAAATCCCCGGCCACCATCCGCACAAAGCCCCGCAAGGTCAGGGCCGCCACATCCTGTTCATTCAATAGGAGCGCCCCGCCCAAATCCGCCAGCGCACCTTTGAGGTCGCCGCCCACGAACTTCGCACCACCCCGCTCTCGCATCGCCTCGGCCCCTCCCCGACGCATCCAGGCATCCTTCAAACCCAACGCCAGAGCCTGCTCCACGTCCTCCGCCGCTCCCGCCTGATCTCCCAGGTTCGCCCGCGCCTCGGCCCGGTTCCGATACGCCGTCGCAATCCCCGGATGCAACTCCAACGCACGACTGCAGTCCCGGACCGCGGCCTCCCAATCCCGCTTCGCCAACTGCACCGCCCCCCGGTTGGCGCAGGCCACTGCATCGGTCCTGTCCAACTCGATGGCCCGCGTCAAATCCAGCAAAGCTCCATCCACATCCCCACGCGCTTGCCTCGCGTTCCCTCGGTGATGATACCCGATCGCCAGCTTCGGCGCTGCTGCGACCGCCCCCTCCGCATCCGCCAGAGCCCCATCCTGGTTCCCTGTCGCCAGATGCGCGCCACTCCGGATCGCAAAGGCCACCGCATCCTTCGGATCCAATTCCAGCGCTTTGCCGGCATCTGCGATCGCCTTGGCAAATTCTCCCTGGGCCAACCACACTCCGGCCCGGTAACGATACGCCGTCGATAGGTCCGGATCGAGCTCCAAGGCCCGGTTGCAATCCGCCAGCGCCGCCGCCAAATCCCCACGCCGCATCCGCGTCGCCCCCCGCAGCGCATAGGCCAATCCATCCCAGGACTTCAAGACGATCAATCGATCGAAATCCGCAATCGCCCCCTCGAAATCTCCCACCTGCGCTTTGGCCAAGGCACGGTCATAATCCGCAAACTCCTTGGCCGCCTTCCCATCGACAAGGCTCTTCTGCGCCCCCGCATCGAACGGCCCCGCCTCCCCGGGAACCTGCGCCAACGCGACCCCGCCAATCCAGCCAACCCCGCCAAACACGAGCAGCCAGGCTCCCGCGCGAAGCACGGAGGCCACAACGGGCCCGAAATGATAAGAATGCGACATGGCTCCTCCCACGTCGGTCTTATGCCGACGCCAGAATCCAGTCAAGCCGGTTCCGTGGAGCTGCGTCATTGCGATGGACGCCGGGGCGGAATTCCCGAGAGTTCGCCCACGCCTTCACGGCTGCTCCACCCGCACACAAATCGTCATCTGCTGCGTCCCTCCCGCTTCAGGGATGTGCATCACTTTTTCCTGCCAATGCACTTTTAGCTTCTTGCCGATGTAGCGGTCCGGGTTTTCCACCACCTTGTCCAACAATCCCTCACTCCGCAAGATCATGTAGGTCTGCTCTTCCCCATCCGCCAACTGCAGCCGCAGGTGAAAGAAATCCCCTTGCTCAATCCCCCCAAAGGTCCCTGTCACCGTCCCCTGATCAATCACCTTTCCCACCGCAGCCTGTTCATCGCCGGCGAACAAGGCCAAGCTTTCCGCCTCCAAGTCGATCAGGTCCTTCTCCCGCTCCCCGAATTCCCCGGCATCCGGGCTCACCACCTGTTTCTCCGCATCAAGCCAATGCACCAATTCGCCCGCGTCCCAATAAAAACGATCCTGACGCCGATGCACCACCTCTCCGGTGTCCACCCGTTCCGTCGTCGTCGTTTGGAGGGCGAACACCAAGTCCCCGGCGGCGGTGTAGTAAAATTCGGTGGTTTGCGACCCGTGCTCCTCGGAAACCACCGTCTCCAGCTTCCGGATGGTGTCCTCCATCCTCCAAATCTTGGCCTCCAAGGGATACCCGTTGGCCTCCTCGGAATCCTTCGACTCCGGCTTCACCCCACGCACCTTGCCACTCACCTCCGCAAACACCGCCTTCGCCCTGCGAAGCGCCGCCTCCTGCGCCAGCGCTCCAGAAACCATCCACACACCCACCAACGACACCAAGAAACAGGTGGGAAAGAGAGAACGACTCGTCACGCGCATGCGCGACCCTATCACCTTCCCTTTCCAAAGCAAACTCCCGACACGCCCAAAAAAATCCCATGTCTGCGGAAAGGCAGACATGGGACGAAGGATTCCACTGGGTGTTGCGTTGGGAATCAGCGCATCGATCGGGCGAGCTCCCTGGCTTCGAAGACTCCGTTCGCGGCCCGGGTCACCCGAAGCAAGGTCCGCTCAAGCTGAATGATCGGCAGGATGCCGGTGAATGTGGGAGCGATATCCCCGGAAAAAGCCGTGCCTTCATTCCAGAAGTTCGCATAAGAGCGCAACGCGGCGGTCAACCCCGCGACGGGCGGTTCGATTCCGGTGGCCTCCTGACCTGGCGCAGTGTAATAGAAGCCAAGCGGTTCACCT
>QQNE01000094.1 GCA_003402735.1 Verrucomicrobiota bacterium | reverse complement strand
CGGGAATGGAGCGATGATGGAATCGAAATCGAAATCGAACTCGTCGTCGGGATCGAGAGCCAGAACTGGTCAACCCGCTTGATCGGCTGGGTGAGATGAGGCGATTGGGGGTTCGACTTCGACCTCGATTTCGATTTCGATTTAGGGACGAGACCAGAATCGGCCGATCACTCGTAGACCGGACAGAAGGTGTGGAAGACCGACTCGCAGAAGGAGCCGGGGTCGTTGTAACGCCGGTTCCGGTTCAGGCCGGAAATCGCGTTCATTTCGTCTTCGGTGAGGCTAAAATCGAACAGGGCGAGGTTTTCGCGAAGGCGCTCCGGGTTGGCGGTCTTGGGAACCACGGAGGTTCCCCGTTGCACGCCCCAACGCAGCAGAACCTGGGCCGGCGTTTTTCCGGTCCGCTGGGCGGCGTGCGTCACCGCAGCTTCTTCCATGACCGATTCGTTGGGAGAAGCCATTCCCAGGCTGACGTAAGAGAGCGAGCCGAACGGGGAGAACGCGGTGAAGGCGATCTCCTCCTGTTGGCAATAGCGCAGGAGCTTGTCCTGGGTGAGATAGGGATGGGCTTCCACCTGCAACACCGCGGGACGGATTTCTGCATAGGTCAGGAGATCACGAATCATTCCGGTGGTCACATTGCAGACCCCGATGTTCCGCACCAAGCCTGACCGGACCAGATCCTCCATGGCGCGCCAGGTTTCGTGGAAGGGGACTTTGGCGAACTCCATTTTTGGCGAGGGCGCGGCCGGATCGTGAAACCACCCCGGCGGGTAACGCTCCTCGAACGGGACGTAAGCCAAGGGGATCGGGAAATGGACTAGGTAGAGATCGAGAAAATCGACGCCCAGATCATGGAGCGTCCGTTCGCAGGCCGAGCGGACGTGTTTCGCGGCGTGGTAGGTATTCCACAGTTTTGAGGTGATCCAGAGGTCCTCGCGTCGGCAGAGACCCGCTTGAAACGCCGCCTGGAATCCGGCACCGGCCTCTGCCTCGTTGCCGTAGTCGCACGCCGCATCGAAATGCCGGTAACCGGCGGCGATCGCGTCCTGAATGACCCTGGGCGTTTCCGTCTGCGGGATCTTCCAAAGGCCGAGACCGATTGCGGGGATCTGGCCGCCGGAGGACAGGGAGAAGCTTGGGATCATCGGAGCACACTCCAGGCCAGAGAGCCCCAGGTGACAAGCGCGGGTTTGCGAAATTTTGGTCGGGGATTCCTCAGCCGCCTTTCGCGACGTTCACCTCGATCGGCATTTTGCTCAATTTGCGGTAAATCCGTCCCAGTTCATGAACCGGCCACCACCGGTAGAGGTAGATGTCCAACGGGCGCCACATGGCCACCCAGCCGGTGATCGTCAATCCCTCGCGGATCATGTCAGGCCAAGCTCCGGAACGATGGGACAAGGCCTGCACCACCACGGCGCACAGCCCGAGAAAACTCATCCCGATGATCAAGCTGATCCACGCTTCCCGCATCAGGCGCTCGAAATCCCGTCGGTTGAGCTCTGCCTTGTAATCGAAGTAATGATGGATCGAATCCCGGATCATCGAGCTTTCGGACCCGTCTCCGGCCGAATCCCGGAGATGGACCACCAACCGCACCGCTTGCCCGGGCGGGTGCTCCCGGGCCCAGCTGACGATGAATTCCTCGGCATCGTCGTCGAGGTCCCGTTCGTGGAACGGGGACGGATCCATCGAATTGAAGAGTTGCTGCACGGAGAGCAGGTTCAACTCGATGGTCTGGGCCGGAAGTTTGTGGGTCATCCGTCCAGGAGGATCCGCTGAGGAGGGCGAGGAAATCAACGCGTCGAAGCGATCGGCATGATGCCGAGGGTGCGCGCCTCGGTGACCGAGATCAGTTGGCTGTCGGGAGATTCGCCGCTGTCGATGGCATCCGCATTCTCCTCGAGCGTGGCGTTGCCCGTTTCAATGGCGTTGCTGAAGGTGGTGAACGAGGCCTCAAACTCCTTCTTGAGGATCTTGGCGGGCATGGACTCGAGTTTGGTGATGGGCTGGAGATTGTCCTGCCCGAGCATGGTCGTCTCCAGCGCCATCAGTTCCGAGTCATCGTCCGTGCCGGTGTCGAAGGCGAGGAAGCAATGCCCCGGAACCATCACGAGGTAGGGCTCAATCCCGATCTTGCGAAGCAGGGAAGCCATCAAGACGGAGCCGTCCACGCAGTTCGCCTGCGTCGAGCCGATCGAATCGTCGAGGAACCGCACGGTCTGGCTCACTACATACTTGCTCGGGGTGGTGGTGGATACGTCACTGTATTTGATGCCGCGGCGCTGCAGGGCGTTCCAGAGCGCAAAAACCTGGGCAATCACCACTTCCGGATCCCCACTCTGGTAACCCGTGAACGAATCGATCATGCCACTCTGCAGCGCCTCCTTGAGAATCGTGTCGACCATCGGATGGTTCTCGTTCACAAAGGCGGCGAAGAGGAAGGAAAGATCGTCGAACTCCTCTCCCTCCTCGTCCCAAAGCACGTAGAACGGGCAATCGTTGATCGATTTCATGATGCAAGTCTCGGCCTGATCCGGTAGCTCTTCGTCGTCGATGCTGACTTTGCAGACCAGGTTCACGGGGCGCTGTTGCCGGACCTCATGGAGCGCGGCGTAGTCCCAGAGGGCCTTGGGCAGAATGCGGGCTTCCTCCAGATCGTCGTCGATCGTCCCCTGCCACACGGACGCTTTGAGGAACCCGTCGATGACAATTTCCACTTTCACCTCGGACCCGGCTTCGAGGTCGTAAAGGGTCACCCCAAGCCACCCGTTTTCATCGCCAAAGAGCGGCACATCGTCCTCGTCCGTGTCGGGATCGTCCTCGGTCTTTTTGTCCTCGGCGGCCTGTTCCTCGCCATTCCAGTCCATCGTGGCGGTGGAGATGAGAGCGCTCGGGAAAAGATCCTTGCCCGTGTAGGACCAGGGCTCGAACTCCGCTGCGTCAGCGGAGGCAAGCAGGATGGGGAGGAAAAAGGTGAGGGCGGACAAACATTTCATCGCAGAACAAGGCTAGAAGGTGCGGGTGAAACCTCTTAATTTCAATATTAAATCAAATTTTAATAAATAATTTTTGGCGATACATCCAGTAAAGGATGAGCCAGAGAACCGCCAAAGAGGCTCCGCCCAACAAGAGCGATTCATACGCCGGACCGAGCACGAGGAAGGCATTCGCTCCCAGGTGCGTCTTCAGCGATGAGCGGATGAAATTGAGCCAGAGGTGGTCCATGCAATACGCCGCGATGGAGTTCATGCCGATGACCACGAGCGGAAGCGTCCAGGTCTTGTGACCGCGCCGGTCGATGATCTCGTAGAAGAGGGCCAACAACAGCAGGCACCAGCCGCCACTGAACAGCGCCCAACTGGGCGTCCAAATGCGCTTCACCACTGGGCAGATGCCGAGCGCGCCGAGCAGAAAACCGCTCGCGAGGGCCGTCAATCCGGCGAAAACCAGCCAGCGCACCTTTTGCGATGGCGCGGCATCGCTCCGCAAAGTCTCTCCCGCGATCAGGCCCAGGATCATGGTGGCCAGGGTCGGGATGAAGCTGAGGGTGGCGTAACCGCCCGGATGGGCCACCCACGGTTCGGTGCGGGGCCAGAGATTGAGGAACCAGGTATCGAACGCCCAGGAAAGGTTGCTGTTCTTCTGCCAATGTGCCGCGAAGCCGTGGAGTCCGTGTTGGGCCAGCCATTCGGGCGGGACCTTGACCTGGCTGAAATCGAAGTCTGCGGAGGGAAGGGGATGCAGCGCAAAGGCCGCCCAAAAAAGCGCCAGCAATCCGCCGAAAACCATCCACTGATCCCGCACCGGACGGAATCCGAGGAGGAACAGAAACCCATATCCGAGACCGATTTGCGACAGTGTATCCTCAAACGTGAAGTTCGTCTGTGGCTTGCCGACGCTGCGCAGAAAGACGCCCAAGGCCACCAGGAGCAGGGCCCGGCCGAAGGCGTGAAGGGACAGATCCCGACGCGAGGCTCCCCGGGCGAGGCGGCCCGCGATCGAGAACGGCAGGGCCACGCCCACGATGAAGGAAAAGGAGGGTTGGATCAGGTCGTGCAGGGAACAGCCGGTCCATTCCACGTGGGTCTGGCTCCAGCCGAGGAACGCCCAGAACCAATTCCCGGGTAGGGAGGCGGCGATCTTGGCGAACCGCAGGGCCTCGGCCAGCATCAGGAACATGACAAACCCGCGATAGGCGTCGAGGGAAACGAGCCGGGCGGGCGTGGGGCTGGAAGCAATGGACATCGGACGACGCTCGACGCTGTCTTAGCCCAGGTGACGCAAAAGGGGAAGCGAATTGATCAGGGGGGCGGTGCCGGCTTCGCGGGAGTCGGCTTCGCGGGAGGCGCAGGAGTCGGTGTTGGCTTCGGTGGCGGCGGCGGGGGCGGGATCACCGTCAGCCAGAAATCGGTGGTTTCGTTGATGAGATAATCGCCTCGGGATTCTTCGTTCTGCCAGGTCCGCGCGATCGACAGTGGCTTGGAAGCGGCGGTTTCGCGAAGCTGGAGGTGGATCGGTCCTTGGAAGGGCTTGGCCGTGGCCGCGGCACTGAAGGTGACCTTGAACGGGCCGGTTTTGGCCGGGATCGTCTCCGATTTCCAGCTGACACCTTCGGGAAGATCCAGTGCGATCAGTTCCAGAGCGGCGGCATGACCATCGTCTCGGGTCAGGTTCACCGTGAGTTCCGCGGTCTTTGTTCCGTTGAGCAAGAGATTGTCGACGGTGGTGGTGGCCCGGAAGGAAGGGAGGATCGGGGCGATGACGAGGTGATACCCCATATCCGGTCGGCCGAATCGATCCCGGACCTCCGCCTCGAAGAAACCGGCCGCCTCCACGGTCACGTCGATCACCGGATCGGGCTTGGAGGTCGCATCATCCACCTCCCGCAACAAGGCGCCGTCGGCCTTGAAGAGGCGCAACACCGCATCGGTCGGAAACCCGAGCGCCCGGGCCTCGACGCGGACCCGGAGTTTGCTGCCGGCGGCCGCCTCCACCCGGAAGCGGTCTCGTTCCCCGGCCGCCCTGAGGATTCCCTCCAAACGATGGGGAGCCTTGATGGAAACAGGGGGCGTGGCCTCGCGGGAGTCCGGTTTGGGCAGCGGAATCTGGATCGGTTCACTCTGGAGTCGCAACCGGTAGACCTTCTCCTTGCCGCCGGCGAACCCGATGTCCGCGCTGGCCTTGTGCGCGATGGCGCTGAGGTGCAGCAGGTGATCCCCGGAGGTGGTAAGGGCGATCGAAAATCCGGGGTCGAGGTTGTGGGTGTCGCTGGCCAGCACGATTTCCCTTCCGTCCGGTGCAATGAGGTGCAGGTGAGGGTCGATCTCGCTCCGCAGTCCGTAGGCTTCCACACGCGCGGAGAGCTTCTGTCCGGCCTTCAGGGGCAGCCGGAAGAAGTCGACATCTCCGCGCTGCTCCAGGGTCCCATTGATCGTCACGGGAAGGCTCGAAATGGGTTGGGCCTCGCCGACACGGTCGTTCTTCGGGGTTTCCAGCAGCTCTGGTCCCTGACCAATCACGAAGATCCTGGCATCGCTGCAACCGGCCTCGTTGTAGAGTCGCACCAGGACGGGGCCGGTGGCAGAACCCGGGGCGGCGGCGATCTTGAGTTTTCCCTTCTCCGGGGACGGCTCGATCTTCACCGTGGCGGAGTTGCACCACACCTTGACCGGCCAAACCGTGCTGCCCACCGCCTCGACCACCGCTTCGGTTCCCGCTGCCAAACCGGCCGGGTGAAGCGCCGCAAGTTTCGGGGGATCAACGGCCCGGAGGGACGCGGTCAACGCCGCCAAAAAGAGGAGCAGCCTCACGCGAACAACTCCTTGATCAGCTGACCGCGATCGATCAACTGGATCGGGCGATTCGCGGTATCGTGGAGGATTTGCGCATGATCGATCCCCATCTTGGTGTAAATCGATGCCGCGAAGTCCTCGGGCCGATAGACGTTCTCGTTGGCGTAATAACCCTTGACGTCCGTCGCTCCGACGATTTGGCCTCCGGGAATTCCCGCTCCGGCCATCAGGACGGACATGGCGAACGACCAGTGATCCCGTCCCCCGCCCGGGTTGATTTTGGGGGTTCGTCCGAATTCTCCGAGGAGGACGACGAGGGTGTTCTTGAGGCTGCCGCGCTGGTGGAGATCGTTGATCAATGCCGAGACGGCTTGGTCGGTCTTGGGCAGGAAATCATTTTTGAGCTTGGGGAAGATCTCGCCGTGATGGTCCCAGCCGCCGTAGTGGACGGAGACAAAGGGGACGCCCGCCTCGGTGAGGCGCCGGGCCAACAGCAGCCGTTGTCCCAGGTCGGTGCGACCGTAGGCATCCCGGACCGGGTCCGGTTCCTTGGAGAGATCGAAAGCGGCCTGGGCCTCGGTGGAATAGACGAGGCGATGCGCCTGCTCGTAGAAGGAGTCCAGGGCCACCGCCGGATCCTCAGCCACGCTCTCCTGGATGCGGGTCAGGCGGTCCAACTCCTCGCGCAAACGGCGGCGGGAACCGGCCCGCTCCGGATCCAGGGATTTCGGAATACTGACGTCCCGAACCCGGAAACTCGGCTGGCTCGGGTTGTCGGAAATGACAAACGGGGCATGGCTCGCCCCGAGAAAGCTCGGTCCGCCCGAGCGGGTCATCGATCCCAGGTTGAAATACGATGGCATCCCGTTGCTGAGGCCCCGTTCCGACGCCACCACCGATCCGAGCGAGGGGTGGAAGGTCACAAAGGCTCCGCACCCCACCGGGACTGGCGTGGGTCGGCCCGTGGTCAGGTAGTGGTTTCCCGCCCCGTGGTTGTTCTGGTTGTGGGCGATCGAGCGGATCACCGTGAACTTGTCGAAGTTCTTGGCGAGCTTCGGCACGTGCTCGGAAAAACGGACGCCGGGGACGCAGGTCGGGATCGTCTTGAAATCCCCGCGGATGCCGTCCGGAGCGTCGAGCTTGGGATCGAACGTCTCGTAATGGCTCGGCCCGCCATCCAGCCAGATGAAAATGCAGCGGGTGTCCGTGGCGGTGCCGGTAGCGGCCTCCGCCCGGAATCGGAGCATCTCCGTCAGGGAAAGGCCACCCAGGGTGGCGAGTCCTGCCTGGAGGAAATCGCGGCGACCGACGCCGTTGCAATTGCGGTTCATGGGGTGGTTGGCTCAGTGGTTGAAAACAAATTCAGCGGAGTTGAGGAGGGCCCACGTCAGGTCCTCGGTCGCCTTGCGGCGGTCGCCGGAAGCGGGGAAAATCTTCGCCGCGATGCTCTGCTCTTCGGGCGTGGGAAACCGGGAGAACGTCCGCAAATAGATCTCCTCGATCAAGGCGGGCGTCGGCATCGGACCCGCCGCGAGCTTTCCAGGCAGGCTGTCGCTCTGCGCGAGCTTGCTCACCAGCGCCTCCGAATTGAGCAGGTGAAGAGCCTGCGTCATGGTCGGTGAAAGCATCCGTTCACAGGGACAATCCGCGCTGGAGTCGGGCCGACCAAAGGTGTCGAGGAACACCGAAGGCAGTTTGTTGTTCCAGGTCCGCACGGCCCGGGATTCAAGGGGCAGTCCGTCGAACGAATCCCGCACGCCGGTGACGTCACAGACCGCGTCGAGCATCACCTCGGCCGTGAGGCGGCGACGCGGGCTCCGCGAGAAGTTGGTGTTGTCCGCCAGGTTCGTCTCGTTCGGCAGGGAACTGGTCTGGTAGAGGGCGGAGTTGAGGATCCGCCGCATCACGTGTTTCAGATCGAACCCGTGCTGCACGAAATCCTGGCCCAGCCAAGTCAGCAATTCATCGTTGACCGAGGGGTTCGAATCCCGGAAATCGTCGACCGGGTGCACGATGCCTCGGCCGAAAAATTCGCCCCAAACCCGATTCACCACGGCCCGGGAGAAATATGGATTGTCCGCGCGGGTGATCCAATCGACGAGCACAGTTCGGGGATCCGCGCCTTCCGGAATCGCGAGTTCGGTCCCGCCGGGCGGTTTCGGTTTCATGAGGACCCCGGTCACCGGATGCAGCGTCTTGCCGCCCGGTTCAAACCACCAATCCTCCGGTTCCCCGGAAATCGGCGCAGAAATCCCCTGGCCCTTGCTCTTCATGCAGTTGAAGAACGCGGCCATCTGGTAGTAATCGTCCTGCCCCCACTTCTCACTCGGGTGATGATGACACTTGGCGCAATCGAGACGCACCCCGAGGAAAATTCGGCTCACGTAGGCGCTCATCATTTCCGGATCCCGCTGGTCTCGCCACAGCGCCACCGGCCCGTCCCGATGCGAGTTGCCCTGCGCGGTCAACAACTCGCGCACGAACTGGTCGTAAGGCGTGTTGTCCCGGAACTTGCGCCGAATCCAGTGGTCCAGGAGATAGACCGGTTTCACCCCGATTCGCTGCGTATTGCCCACGGTGATGTCACGCCACTTCGTGGCCCAGTGATCCGCCCAGTTCGGGTCCGCCAACAACTCATCAATCAGTCGCTCCCTCTTGTCCTTCGCCGGATCCAAGAGGAAGGCGCGGGCCCGCTCCGGAGTGGGAAGGTGTCCGGTCGCATCCAGGCTCGCGCGGCGCAGAAACTCGGCATCGCTGCAGGGTTTGCTCGGCAGAATCCCCAATTCCCCAAACCGCTTCCAACTGAGCCGATCGATCTCGTTGCGCACCGGAAGCGATGCGTAAGCCGATTTCGGCAAGGTCCGGTCCGGAGGCACCGCCACCCGGCTCACCGCCACCCGGTCCAGGTATCGGACAATGATCACGCCATCGCCCGGCGTGTTGCCCACCTGCATCAGGCCCTCCTCGGAGACCTTGACAAAGCTCTGGAGCGGGGATTGGAACTCGCAATACTCTGTCACCACCCGCTTGGACCCATCCGAAAAATGGGCCGTGACCTCGATCGGCTGCCGTTGCCCTTTCCGGTAGCTCCCGCGCTCCGGCTTTGCCGAGATGGACTGGAGCGTCGGTTCCCCGGGGATTTCCAGCGGGGCTCCCAGGCGGATCCAATCAGACAGCACCTTGAAGTCGTGCGACCCCGGCTTGATCCGCTCGCCCCCCTCGTGATCGATCTGCTTGGTCGCTTTGAGAAGGAGCAGGCTCTGTTCGGGCGCCGCCGGAAAGATGCGCCGACCCCGCGCATTGCGGGTGATTTCCCGGTAATCCGCCGCCGGATCAAACCCGAAAATCGTGAGCTGGAAGCCGTTCTGCCCGCCTTGCTTGGCATGGCAGGATCCCGCGTTGCAACCGTTCCCGCTCAGAATGGGAAGAATGTCATTGCGGAAGCTCAGCGGCGCGGGCCCAGACGCGGTCTCTCCGGCCCAGCCGCAGAGCGGAAGGCAGAGAAGCACGGAGACTCGCCAGGCGGAGGAACGCATCCCCCCAAATAACGCGAGCGAGCACCACGTTCTTTCGTGGGGATCGCTTTTTCGGGGGGCAAACATCAGGCCACGGACGCGATTTCCCATCCTTGACGGTATTCGCGGCGAATCCAGTGATTGGCTTCCTCGAGATTGCTGATGCGGAGGTTTTCGGCGTCCCACTTGAGGGTTTGGCCCCGGAAACGCACCGCGATGTTCCCCAGAAGCACGGTCTCGGTGAGCGGCCCCGCGTAATCGAATCCGTCGGAGGGTTGCTTTCCACTGACAATCCCGTCCACCCAACCGTGGTAATGATCGAGCCCGGGAAGTTTGGTCGGTTCCTCGGTGATGAGCTTGCCATCCCGGTAGAGCCGCGGCGGGGCCACGTGCGGAAGCACCAAACTTCCGGTCTCGCCCACAAACAGGCTCCCGCTCCCCGGCAGTCCTTCGTAGGGCGGCAGATGACTGCCCTTGGTGCTCGGGAGACGTCCCCCGTCATACCAGGTGACTTTCAACTCGGGACCAACCGTGCTGGCAAAGCCCGGGAAGGTGTAGTGCACCACGTTTTGGGCCGCCCAGACTTCCTCGTTCATGCCGGTGTGGTCGGAGCATTGCACGGAGACGGGCGGCTTGTCGATGTTCAGAGCGGTGAACACCGGATCCAAAATGTGGCACCCGAAATCCCCGAGCGCTCCGTTGCCAAAGTCCTGCCAATCCCGCCAACCCCACGGATGATAGACCCGGTGACCGCCCGCGTAAGGGCGATAGGGCGCCACGCCCAGCCACCCGTCCCAATCGAGCGTGGCCGGCACCGGTTGCTCCTCGGGACGGGAAATGTGGTAGGACTTGCCATGGCCCGTCGCGCCGCACCAGGAATGAACTTCTTTCACTTTGCCAATCAGACCGTCCTGAATCCACTTCGTGCCGGTCCGATAGAATTCGTGGGAGTGGATCTGATTGCCCATCCGGGTGATGACTCCGGACTTCTTGGCCTGGAGACGCACCTGACGCGCTTCCCATACGTTGTGGGTCAACGGTTTCTGGCAGTAAACGTGGATCCCACGACGCAGGGCGTCCAGGGTGATGAAGGCGTGCATGTGATCCGCCGTGGAAACCGTGACGGCATCGATCTTGCCTTCCATCTCCGCGAACAGCCGACGCGAATCCTGAAACCAACGGGCTCCCTTGTGCTCGTGCCTCGCCCGCTCCATCCGAGCCAGATCGATATCGCAGAGACCCGCGACGTCCACCTGGGCGTGGGTCCGCATGCTGGTGAAGTCGGACCAACCTTTGCCCTCCGTTCCCACCGCTGCGAGTTGCACTCGGGAGTTCAGGTTTTGTCCCCGGACAATGGCAGGAAAGCCGATGGCCCCCCCGCCGATCATTTGCATCAGGCGGCGTCTTTGCATGGAATGGTGTGAGGTTTGCGGCTTACACGCAGCCCTCGGCCGGTTTCTATCGAAACTTCCCGACGGGGAGTTCACAAGCGCAGCCGCCGCTTCTCCCGGGCCTCGCCCGATGGCTGGCAAAGCTCCGTCCAAACCCCCTCGAGCGCCGCCGCCAGCCCACTCCACTCGTCTGGCCCGGCCGACCACAAGGCACTGGCCCGGAGGACCCGCCCCATCTCGTCCGGACTGAGCCCCATCGCTTCCATGACGTGCGAGGGATGGCCTTTCCCCGCGCTGCAAGCGCTCCCGGTCGAGACTTGAAATCCAAGATGGCTCAGACGGGTCAGCCAGGAGAGGTTTGAAAACGCCGGGAGCACCAACATCGAGGTGTTCCACAGCCGCGGGCCGTCTTCTCCCACCACCCGCGTCCCGGGAATCGACCGCAAAATCCGCTCTTCAAACTCGTCCCGCGCCTCGCCCGAGACTTGCGAGAGCAGGTTCCCGGCCTCGGTCAGCCCGGTCATCATCGCCAGGATCCCCGGCACGTTTTCCGTTCCGGCCCGGCGACCGGATTCCTGCGCTCCGCCCACGGACGCTCCCCGGAGCCGGTCGATCCCCTCCGGCACCACGAGAAACCCGGTGCCTTTCGGGGCCCCAAACTTGTGACCGCTCCCCGTCAGCCAATCGACGCTCCCGAACTCGTCCAACGGCATCTTCCCGAGCCATTGCGCGGCGTCGCAATGATAGGGGATTTCCAGCCCCCTCGCAATCTCCCCCAGTTCTCTCCAGGGCTGCAGCGCTCCGGTCTCGTTGTTCGCCGCCATCACCGAAAGAAGGACCGGTCGGTCCCGCTCCAGGCGCGCCGCGGTGGCTTCCAAGTCGACCGCTCCGCTCCCGTCCAAAGGCGCCGGGATCACTCGGCCCGGAAAGCAATCAAACGCGGCATCGCGCACGCACGGATGTTCCAGCGGGCTGATCATGACCTTGGCGTCCGGTGCCGATTTGGCCGCCAGGTGACGGAACACCAGGTTGGCCGATTCCGTGGCCCCGGAGCCGAAGACGATGCGTTCCGGTTGACCGATTCCCAATGCATCCGCCAGTTCCTCGCGCGCCCCCTCCAACTCGCGCCGGGCCGCCCCGGCCGCGTGGTAGAGGCTGGACGCATTCTGCCAGGTCGTGTCCAGCGCCTCCAGGTAACGCTCCCGCACCACCGGCCAGAGCGGGGTGGTGGCGTTGGCGTCAAAGTAACCGGACCAGGTCACGACTTCTTCGCCGCTTCTCGGAGGGCGCTCACCAGTTCCTCCACGCTCCAGGTCTCGTCGGTGAAAATCTTCGTGATTCGGCCCGTCGGGTCCAGCACCACCGTCCGCAGATTGTGCTGCATCGAGGCGGTCGGATCGTCCGTGTAACGGAGGTCGACATCGGCCGCGATGTCTTTGATGGTGCAGCAGCTGTCCGAGCTGAGAAGCCGCCACCGGGAGGGGTCGTAACCATAGGCTTCACCGTAAGCCTTCATCGTCCCGGGCGTGTCGTGGAAGGAATCAAACGAGATGGTGAGCAATTGCCAGTTCGAGGGGGCCGAGGCATCCGCCTTCAATGCGCTGGAGACCGCCGCGAAGTTTCGCATCATTTTCGGGCACGCTTCCGGCATCGCGCACCGCGTGAAGACAAACGTCAAGGCCACCGCCTTGCCCCGGCTGTCGCTCAGGCGGACCGGCTCACCCATCTCATTGACAAATTCCCGGTCCGGCAACACATCGCCAACCTTGAGAGGCCCGCGCTTCTTCCCGGCTCCGGATGACGTGGGGCTCGCCAGCCGCTTTTTTCCCGTGGTCACGATGTTCTCAATCCACGACTCAAATCCATCGACGATGTAGTCGAACAGGATCTCGTCCCCGGTGGCGAGTTGTTTCAGTTCCGATGGCCGGGCCGCCCGGAATGGCATCACCATCGCCGGCATGTGATCCGGGATGTTTTCGTGGTCGATCACCGCCACCTCCGGTCCTTTGGTCTGCAGAAAAATGCCTTTGACCCGGAAGACTTGGGCTTCGGCGGATCGTTTCGGGGGTTCCACACAGATCGCGATCGAAACCACGAACGCGAAACTGAACGAGATCCATGCGGCGGTGCGGTCGAGTTTGCGGTTGTGCATTCGGGCCAGGGGTTCGATGAGGTTCGTAACAGTTTACGATGACTCGTTCAGTTTTGCTACGTCAATGCGGCTCCCTGTTGTCGGTTCTTGGCGCCGTGGTCGGTTGTGCCCCCGCCCCCGCGCCTCCGCCGGAGATTCGCTCCTACCGCGAAGTCGGGGATTTCACCCTCACCGATCAGACCGGCAACCCACTCTCCTCCAAAGCATTGCAGGGAAAGGTCTGGGTCGCGAATTTCGTCTTCACCTCCTGCACGGCGGAGTGTCTCATCCTCAGCAAACGGATGGCGAATCTCCAAAAGCAATTCTCAGGCAACGACCGCGTGGCCTTTGTCTCTTTCAGCGTCGATCCCGGCACGGACAACCCGGCCCGGCTCGCCAAGTACGCCGATCTTTTCGACGCCGGAACGCATTGGTCGTTTCTCACCGGCGACCACGCCGCCGTCGAAACCTTGATCAAGGAAAAGTTCTTGTTGCCGCTGGCCCAGTCTTCGGAAGAGTCCGACGCCCTTCAAAAGGCGACCCTCATCCACAGTGACCGGTTCGCGATTGTCGATTCCAAGGGAGTGGTTCGGGCTTACGTCAACGGCATGCAGCCGAAGGCCGAGCAGGAGATCGCCGCAATCGTGGAGCAACTTGTCGCGGAGTGACCCGGCCAAAAAAAATCCCCGGGTGAAGGCCCGGGGATTGGTCAGTCAGGGGAAAATCGTTTGGACTGGTTATTTTGGCAGGCCGCTGGTGGCCCACTTCTCCAGGTCTGCCCGGGAGACCGGTCCGACGATGCTCTTGTATTTTTCGCGCCAAGCCTTTGTCTGCTCCGCGGTGACTAGGTCGGTCTTGCCGCCGTAGGTGTTGCGGACATAAGTGAGAACTGCGGCAAGCGCGCCGTCATCGAGGGCGGCCTCGAGCGGCATCATAATCTGGAGGAACTTGGCGTCTTCCTTTTTGATGCCCTTCATCACGGCGATCGCCATGATCTCGGCGGACTCGGCCGCCACCAGCTTGGAATCAGCGTAGGCCGGGGCCATCTTCATCGGCCCGGCCATCATCCCCTTGCCATCGAGCCCGTGACAGGCTCCGCACACCATGTATTTCTGTTTGCCAAGCTCCATCGCCGCGGCCTTGTCGTCGGCCAAACTGAAGGAGGGGATCGAGAGTCCGAGCCCGAGGAGGAAGATAGCACTGCGCTTGATCATGGGTGGATGGTCAGAAGAGGATTTCGATGTTGTTTCCGGTTGAGTCGGAGCCAGCCTGATAACACCAGAACCCGCTCCGCTCAATCTGAAATACGTTCGGAGTCCCCGAAACAGTGCGGAAAATGAAACTTGCTGAAAAGAATAGTTTTCAACTCAAGGAAACAGGCTAGTTTGCTGACCCGTCGCCTTTCGCGGCGCGGCAAAGCGGGGTGTAGCGCAGTCTGGTAGCGCGCTTCGTTCGGGACGAAGAGGCCGCAGGTTCGAATCCTGTCACCCCGATGTTCTCCGCCGGCGAGCCGCCGTGCCGGGAAACCGTCAGGTAGAGTTGCGGCAAAGACTGCACCCCTCGCGGAAAGGGTCGTAGCCGCTGGCACGCGTGGATCCTGGACGCACCGGCGCAACCGTTGCCGACTGCGGAAAGGGAGAAGCTGAGCAGGTCAGGACGGATCCTCCCAATCGGAATCCTCTGGCCCTCTGAGGCTTTGCTTCAGGAGGCGGCGATGCTTCGTGATCCGACCGCTGACCCGCTTTCGCCAAAGTCGAAAACTCGAGGGCTTGAGTTCGCGGCGCATCACCTCAATGACCTCACCCTCCGTCAGGCCAGTGCGCTGTTTGATCTCTTCGAAGCTGGTGCGGTCTTCCCACGCCAGTCGAACGATTTGGCTACTCATGGCCGACGGGGGATGATGGGTCACGGGACAGAATTGGTCTGAAGATGTCGGCTCATCTGTTCCCAAAACGGAAAGAATCCGCCGTTCGCCAGGGCGAATGCGTGTGCGTCGCTGGACCGACGGAGGAGGGTGAGACGGATGTCCCTCGCGCCGAGATGTTTGGAAAGGCGAGGAACAAGGTCGCCGATCGGGCCCACCATGGGGGCGAACGCCACGACTTCACTGAGTTGATGGCTTTCCGCCCATGCACCGATGCCGGAGACGGTGTCGTCCGCATCGGACAGCGTGGCCTGACACCCGTAATGTGCTGCTGCCCGCGCCGTGCCGTCTCCCAGAACCGTGTGCAACGCGGCGATGCGCTTGGCGCCCAGGCGGTATCGTTCGCGGTAAGTCCGATCGCTGGTGAACGCAGCCACGGTCTGGGGAGTGAACCCGGCGAGCGGACCCACCTCCGGGGCCAGGTCATCTGCGTGGAGCCACAGACCGGCTCGTCCCGTGGAAGGCGGGGGCGACGCGGGGAGAGCCGGGAGCGAGTGTTTGGTGGTGTCTGCCCATTCCTTCTGGAACGTTGGCTTCACTGCGCCATCGGCGATGCGTTCGCTCCCGCCCGGAGCCCGCAGCAAAGTGGCGCGTCCATAGGTTTCGAGATTCGAGAGGCGCACCAGGTAGGTTTTGCCGCGCGTTTGGAGACCGGCCACCCAGCGCCAGGACAGGGTGTTGCTGGCGGGATCGGCATCGAGCAGGTGCCGGAAGAAGAAGTCTGCGCCGAGTTCCCACGGAAGACCCTCCGCGTGAATCCAAAAGCTGGCCCACCACATTCGGGCATGGTTGTGGAGGTAGCCGGTTTCGATGAGTTCCCGGGCGAAGAGATCCATGCAGGCGACGCCGCTTTCCCCGGCTGCGACCGCCTCCGCCCTTTCCAAAATTTTGGGAGGCAAGGTTTCGCGAAGCACCTGCACCCGCTCCCGCCAATTCGTCCAAACCTGGGGGCGAAGCTCAAGCCATCCCTTCCAGTAGCGGCGCCAACAGACCTCTTGGAGCCACTTCTCCGCTTCGGCGAAACGAAACCGGCTGAGAGTGTCCCGAATCACCTGGTCTTCGGTGAGGAGGCGATGCCGCAACGCCGCACTCAGGCGCGAAACGTGGGGATGGCACGGCTCTACGAAACTGCGCCGCGCCGCATACTGGCCCACGGTCGGGAGGAATGCGTCCCAGCAACCAGAGGCCTCGATCCGGGTCAGCGGAAGGAATGACATGCCATCCGGGTCTCGATGCGGCTCAAGCCGTCTTTTCTGAATACCGATCAAACCGATTGGAGAGGATGAAGAAGGTGGGCGCCCAAAGCCCGACGAAGATGCCAAAGCGTTCGCCATGAGCTTGGGTTTCGATGGCCTGTCCACCCGTTGTATACCAAATCACGATGGAGCCCACGATGGAGACGAATCCGAGGATTAGGCACAGTTTGCTGAGGAGTTTGAGCTGGGTGCTATTCATGAGGGTTCGGGCGGGGAGAGACGCCCCTATCGATAAGTAACGGATGGGAGGAAGTTCCGGACGCAGCCACCGGCGGAGGAGGGCCCTGAGGTGTAGTCAAAAAGCGGTGAATGGGAGCCAGCGGCGTCACCCCGGCGAAACAACAACAGATCTTCACAGTGACCACCGCCAACCCTCACCGCTCATCAACGCGCTGGATGGCGAGATCGCCAACTTCATCCAGGAGCATAGCCCGCATTCCTCGAGGATCGAGTCGCGAGGCGCCGCCAAACGGCGCTCAAGTTCACCAGCAAGGAGAAGTCCGACTCCCCGGCCGAGCCCTGGTCTTACAATCGTTCCACCCACCCGATCGAAAGCCTCCTCGCCACCGTGCGTCATCGTCAGCGCCAGACCAAGGGGAATGGATCCAGAGCCGCCACCCTGGCCATGGCCTTCAAGCTCCCGATGAGGGCAGAGAAGAAATGGAGACGCCTGCGCGGCCACGCCCACCTGCCGAAAGGGATCGACGAAGTTCGCTTCCTGGACGGGATCGCGGAGGGAGTGCCTAACCCGTTGGAAAACGTCGCATGACAATCTTCCCGGATGCCATCAGGTCTTCATCCACAACATTTGACTATATCCCTCCGGCAACGGCGAAGTGGAGATCGACAACAACTGGGTGGAGAATGCGATCCGGCCCACTGCGATCGGCAAGAAGAACTGGCTTTTCATCGGTCACCCGAATGCCGGGCAACAATCGGCGAT
>QQNE01000093.1 GCA_003402735.1 Verrucomicrobiota bacterium | reverse complement strand
TGGCCGGCTGGGTCCTCGCCACCTTCGATCACAACGGAGACCAGAAAGAACTCTTTCTCGCCTGCGCCATCGCGTTCGTCCTCGCCGGAATCCTCTCCTTCGGGATCAACGCCACCCGTGTCGTCGGAGCCCGCACTTGAGCGGCCATCGACGGGGGCTTGAGCCCGTCAGCGGAGCGCCGTCCGGAGGAACCGGAAGAAGTTGCCCCGGAAAATCCCCTCGATCTCCGCTTCAGAATAGCCCCGCGCGGCCAACAGAGGCCCCAAAGTGACCAGATCCGCGATGCTGTTCAGATCCATCGGCGTCTGCTCGGTGCCATAACCGCCATCCAGGTCCGTGCCGATGCCGACATGGTCCGCATTTCCGGCGATCTGGCAGATGTGATCGATGTGTTCGCAAATCTTTTCGATCTTGAGCCCGAAGTCCTCAGGTTTGGAACGTTTGTGCGCCCAATTGTGCACCATCATGATGGCGTCGAAGGCCATGCCGATCACCGCGCCCCGTTCAATGAGCACCTTGATCTGATCGTCGGCCAGTTGTCGATTCCAGTCCGCCAAGGCACGGCAGTTGTGGTGGCTCGCCCAGAGCGGTCCATTGTAGTGCTTGAGAGCATCCCAGAAACTCTCGTCGCACAAATGCGTGACATCGAGAATGATCCCAAGCCGCTCCATCTCCCTGAGCAGCTCCCTGCCCCTGGCTGTCAACGGACCTTCGGCATCCGTTCCCATCCCGTAAATGCCCGGTCCGTAATGCACCGGGCCGAGGGCGATCAATCCATCTTCGCGCGACTTCTCCAGGTGCTTCCAACTCAGGATGGAGTCGGCCCCCTCCAAACTGAGAAGATATCCGATCGGAAGCTGGGCTGCCTCGGCGTCCGTGGCCGCCAACCATCGCGCCGCATGCCTCTCGACCTCCTGCCAGGTGCGCAATTGCACCATCTCACCGCACTCCTCCATCACACGGTAATAGGCCAGCTGGCCCTGGGTGTGGGCCCAGGCCTGTTCCGGGCTTCGCCATCCGGGCAGATTGTGAAAGCGGGGTGAATACCGGGCAATCTGCGTGGCCACAATCACCCCAAACCTCCCCTTGCGGAGCTCCGGAAAGCAGACCGTGTTGCGGCAGCGGTGCCGCTCCATTTCGGCCGGCACAAAGTTTGAGGTCAGCTCGCAGCGGCGCAGGTTCTCGAGAGTCCAACGTTGGTCCCGGTTGAACTCCATGGCATTCATGGAGATATCCAGGTGGCAATCGAAAATCAGTTTCGGGGCATTCATCGGCGCTTCACTGCTACGGCTTCAATCTCATATCGCAAGGCCGGGGGCAGGCAATTCGTGATCGTCGTCCGCGCCGGATACGGCTCCTGGAAATACTCGCGGTAGAGCCGATTGAAGACCCCAACATCTTCCGCGTCCCGCACATAATTGCGGGTCTGCACCACGTGCGCCAAATCGCTTCCGGCCGCTTCCAAAACTTTCCGCAGGTTTTCCAGCGACCGCCGGAACTCTCCCTCAAAGGTGTCGCTGACGATCTGACCAGTGGCATCCACGGAGGCCTGACCGGACACAAAAATCAGATCCCCCACCACCACCGCCGGACTGAAAGGCAAGTGCGAAGACGGGGTTTCAACGTCCCGGGGATAGGATACATCGGGAGGGTTCATGGCGACGGCGCAGAGACACGTGGGTGTCGGAGGATTTCTTGCAGTCGGTGTCCGGTTACTGGAACTGCCTCCACTCCCGCCCCGGCCGATCCACCCGGAATTCGACGATTCGGGTCTGTTCCACCTCGGTCACGTAGATAGTGCGCCCGTCCGGCCCGCCAAAACAGAGATTGGAGGGCTTGGGTCCGAGAACATCGATTTCACGAAGAATCTCGCCACCGGGCGACAGCTTGACCACCGTGCCCTTGCCGTGGCGGGTGATGTAAAGATTGCCATCGATGTCACAACGCATCCCGTCGAAACCGAAGTCGTCAAACTGTCGCAGCAACCGCCGGGGACCGACGGTCTTGTCGGGCTGGATCGGAAAGGCCCAGACCCCGCGCTGTTCACTCTCGTTCGCGTAGAGCGTGGTCCCGTCCGGGCTCACCTCGATGCCGTTAACCGTTCCCAAACCGGCGGCCAAAAGGTGCGTGCTTCCGTCCGGGTCGATGCGCCAGATCTGTCCCGTCTTCTCCGCCCAATTTGGGTCGCTGGCATAAAGAATGCCGTCCGCATCGATCGCCAAGTCGTTAGGCTGATTCATTTTGGGATTGTGCGCATGAAGGCGAATGGCCCGCGTCGCCGGATCGACCTTCAGAATGTTGTGCCCCGTGTAATCCGCGACATACAGGAGACCGTCCCGTCCAAATCGGATGCCGTTGCCGGCGCTGCCTTCTCCCAAGGTCACATACAACTCCGCCGCGCCCGTCGGTGTCACCTTGCCAATCGTCCGCTTGTCGGTTCCAAAGCTGACCGCATAGACATTTCCGGCCAGATCACAGGCGGGTCCCTCGATCCCGGCATTGAAGTGCCCGCTCACCGTAAGCGGTTTGGCGATGAAGAGGGCCTCCTCAGCCGCCGCGGAAAGGGGCGCCACCAGCATCAAGGGCCCTCCCAGCCAGAACAAAAGACGCATCATGACCCGATGCTCAAGGCTCGACGCTTCGGAGTAAAGGGGAAATTGCGCCCCCTCCGTCCGAGCTAAGCCCGGAAAAGGCGCAGGCCCGCCACCCGGCGAGCCTGCAAGAACCTCAACACAAATTCACTGAACAGTGAACACAAAATTAACCCTTTATTTCTAAAAAGTAAAGTATTTATCGGAATTTCTACAACCCAAAACCCCGGTCTCCAGGTTGGAGACGATCACCTCTTTTGGGTCCCACGATTCCCATGCGAAAAATGGTCGTCTTTCCCCGATGCCCGGCTAGAGTGCGTCGGAATCAAGGAAGATGGAGTTGTTGATCATTCTGGCGCTGCTGGTGGCAAACGGCCTTTTCGCAATGGCAGAAATTGCCCTGGTTTCGGCGAGGCGCCCACGGCTGCAAGCCCTTGAGGAGCAGGGGAATCCCGGGGCACGGACCGCCCTGGAACTGGCCGGTGAGCCGGAGCGGCTGCTGAGCACGGTGCAGATCGGGATCACCCTGATCGGGGTCCTGGCAGGAGCCTACGGGGGGGCATCCCTCTCCGAACCTGTCGGTGCGCTGTTGGCCAGCATTCCTGGAATTTCCCCGGAGCTGGCGTCGAAGGCGGCCTTTGGTCTGGTGGTGGCGGGGATCGCCTATCTTTCGCTGATCATCGGGGAACTCGTGCCCAAAAATCTGGCGATGCGCCAACCGGAGACGCTGGCCTGCCTGGTCTCGCGGCCGATGGAAAAGCTCTCGCGGTTCGCGGGCCCGGCGGTGTGGTTCCTGGGGATCAGCACCCGGGCCGTGATGCGCATCTTTGGAAAGGGTCAAGCGGTCAGCACCGGGCCCACCAGGGAGGAAGTGCATGTGCTGCTTCGGGAGGGATCGATCACCGGAGTCATCCACGAGGAGGAATCCGAGATGCTCGAAGGGGTGCTCGACCTGCGTTCGCTCCGGGCCGAGGAAGTGATGCAGCCAAAGCCGCGGGTCATCTTTCTTCAAGCCGAAGACAGCCTCGAGGGCGTCCGGGAGGCGGTTCTCGGCGTGTCGCAGGATGTCTTCCCCGTGATGGAGAAAAACCGGGACGAGGTGATTGGGACCGTCTCGCTCCGCGAGTTATATGCTTGCCCCACCGCATCCGCCAAGCTCCACGAGTTCACCAAGCCTGCCGTGTTCGTTCCCGAAAACCAACCGGCCCTCTCGTTGCTCGACACGCTGCGCCGCGCCCCACACTCCGCCGCCCTGGTGGTCGATGAGTTCGGAACAGTGCGCGGTCTGGTGACCATCCGCGATGTGATCGAAGAGGTCGTGGGGGACCTGACCAACACACTCCCGATAACCGATGAATCCTCGTTCCGCCAAACCGGACCCGACACCTGGCTGGCCGATGCCGCCCTGGAGATCGACGTGGTGACCGACGCCATTCCCGGGCTCCTCAGCTTGGTCGAGGCCGAGGACGACCCTTTCCAGACCTTGGGCGGGTTCATCATGCACCGCATGAACCGGCTCCCCGCCGAGGGCGAGTCCTTCGTTGAAAGTGGCTACGCCTTCGAGATCCTCGACATGGACAGCCACCGCATCGATAAGGTGCTTATCCGCAAACTCCCGGAAGACGCCGCTCCCGAGGAGAGTGCGGTCCGATGATTCTCCTCAGAACCGGCCCGCCCGCACCATCACCAACGTGCAGTCCTCCACGCTGGGGATGCCCGCTTCCTCGAGCGCTTCCCGCAACCGCGGAGACTCCGTCCCGGGATTGAAAATCACCCTCCCCGGGCGAAGCCTCACGATGTCGGCGACGGCCGCTTCGGCGATCTCCGGGCGCACGTAAAGGGTCAGGGTGTCGATGGTCCCGTCCAGATCACCCAGGCACGACACCACCGGAATGCCATCGATTTCAGTGAGTTGAGGATGCACCGGCAGCACCTCGTGCCCTTGCTCACCCAAAAGTCGGAGCGCCAGGTAGGCATACCGATCGGGTTTGTCACTGGCCCCCAGAAGCGCCACCCGTTCAGTCTTCATGAGATTTCCTGATCCAGTTCAATGCCAAACAAGTCGTTGAGATCCTGATCCGTCAAGGATTCCCCGCCGACCGCATCGCCTTCCCCGATGCGATCCATCACCCCCGCCACGAGCGATGCCTGTTCCAAACCGCGCAAGGTGAAAAGCAAGGCCGGTTCGGCGTCGAGCCGCAAACCGATTGCATACAAAACCGCCGCCCCATGCGCGCAGAGATCGGCATGATCGGCGCAGTCACACTGGAAACGGATCTGGTCCGGTCCCGGCAGAAGACCGTGCTTTGGATCCACAAGCCTCGCCATCACCTCCCCACTGAAATTTCCCGTCAGAAGATCCAGAGCACTGCCAATTCTACCCCCGCAAGCCGATTCCAAAGCCTTTTTGCGTTCGTCATCAAGCGGTGCGATGCGCACCAGCACCTCGTGCAGATCCTCCCCGGCCACGTAGGCGAAAACCTCTCCCTCCGCGATCGCCAAGTCGTAAACCGCACCGGCCCGCAACCGGGATCGCCCCAGCGGAAGTCGGTCCCGGTAGTCGCTGCAGGCCTCCATCCGTTCACACCAGGCCGTGCCCCAGAAGGTGTCCGACACCGGACCGCGGGACCGCACCGACCGGAGCGGCAGCATCGGCTCACCGAGCGCCCGCTTCCGCGCCAACTGGGACGCGATGCGCTCCTCCACCTCCGCTTTCCGTGACCAGCTCAAACCCCAAACAATCAAGGCCTGGAACCGGCCTCTAGCAAGGTTTTCATGGCTCCCATCAGAATCGGCTCAACTTCAGGGGCCACACTCGATGCATTCGGGCCCGTCTCGTAGCCGCCCTCGGGATAGGACACCGTGGTCCCGATGTAGCCGGGACCGTAATCGCCGTAAGCCGCCATCATCACGTGCAAATCCGGCCGCATCGCCTTGGCGGCAAGCTGATACTCCACGAACAACTCGCCCGGAAGGTGCAGCATCCGGGTCTTGCCCACCCGCAGGCAGGTGACATCGATGCGATGTCCGCCTTGGACGCGCCGCACCCAAGCCAGTTGATCCGCAAAGGAAATGTAACCTTTGGGCGGCAGAGACTTCAGTTTGGCGATGAGGTCGGCTTCGTTCAGGTGTGAAGCAAGCGGAAGCGAGACCGGCACGCTGCCCCAACCGACATCCGACGCGGCCAACGGCTCCTTTTTGGATGCATCAAAGGCCCGGCGCATCCCGTCCGCCAACCGCGTCGCCAGGATCATCCGGTTGCCCTGCGCGCCGTCGTTGTATTTTCCCGCTGTGACATTCCCCCCGGCCCCGTTGAAGTGCACGTGCAAGGCCGTGTTGACATCCTGGCCACGGATGAACCGGGCGATTCCCGGAAAATCAGGACTGGGAATTCCCAACCGATAGTAACTTTGCGGATGGCAGGCGAAGAAGCTGAGTAGGGCAACCGGCTTGTCTCCGGCCCAAAAACCGAGCAAGGAAACCACCGGATCGATGACACCCTCCGGTTCCGCCCGCACCGTCGGATCCTTGGTGGAACTGGTCCGGGTGAAACGAATTTTGCCGTCGATCCCCTTGATGCGCCGTTGGCTCGCCACCTCTTTCACCACCGCCTCCCCATAGCTGTAGTGGGAAAGGTCCACGGCATTCGGCACCGCCGCCCGGACCGCATCGGCAGCCCGCTGCAAAACCAGGCGGTGGAAGGTCCCCTCAAACCGGGTGAAACCCTCCACGCCCAGTTCGCGGATGATCTTCTCGGCGGTGAAGTCGCAGCCGGGGGCATCATGCTGGTGCAAGGCATGGACCGCGACCCGGTTCGGCTGCGTCCCCGCCGCTTTGGCCAGCTCATTGCGGAAGGCATCGTGCCCCTCGTTGGCGATCCCGATCCAATCCACCGCACACAGCACGATCGGCTGTTCACTGCCCAAAAGAACGATCCCACGACAGCGCAACGTCAGTTCATCAAGCCGCTTCACGGGGTCGTAGGCCATCGCGGAGCCCAGCGGTGGCGTTGCATCGACGTCGAAGGTCGCCAACCCCATTCCCTGGGCCCGCAGCCCGACGGAAAACGCCGCCAGAAACAAAACAACCAACAGAAAACGCAAGGGCCACCAGGACCGGAAAAACTTCATCACATTTACGAAAACGACGCGCGCAGTGGAAAACTTGCAGGGAATCGAAGACCGGATACCAATTCTTTGCATAAAAGGAACTTCTAACCCAATCATTCGAACTTCTAAAAATGTCCTCCCCAGCTGATTTCCTCAACTATCACCACCTGCGCTACTTTTGGATGGTGGCCAAAGAAGGGAGCCTGCGCCGGGCCGCAGAAGCACTCAGCGTCTCGCAACCCTCCATCTGCACCCAGATCCAGCTTCTCGAGACCGCCCTCGGCGAAGATCTCTTCCGGCCGAGCGGTCGGTCCCTTGTTCTCACTGAGTTCGGACGGCTCATTTTCGGTTACGCAGACGAAATCTTCACCCTGGGCAACGAAATCCTCAGGGCCACCAAACAAGCGCCCACTTCCCGCTCCATCCGACTCAACGCCGGCGTCGTCGATTCCTTTCCCAAGCTGATGAGCTTCGAGATCCTAAGACCGATTTTCGAGCATCAACCGCCCGTCCAACTCACCTGCCATGAAGGCAAACTTCCCGACCTCCTGGCCCAACTGTCAACCCACCGCATCGACGTCGTCCTCGCGGATGAACCGGCCTCCCCCAGCACCTCAGGCAAGGTTTTCAACCATCTCCTGACCACTTCCGATGTCAGTTTCTGCGCCATGCCTTCGGTGGTGGCTCAGTTGAAAGGGCGGTTCCCGGACAATCTAAACGGCGCCCCCGCCCTGTTGCCCACGCCGAACTGCACTCTGCGCCGGGAATTGGAAAACTGGTTCCGCAAGGAGAACATCACCCCGAAGGTGGTCGCCGAATTTGAGGATGCCGCTCTCACCAAAATCGTCGCATCCAACGAACTTGGATTCATCGCGATCCCAACCATCATCCTGCCCGAGGCGATCGAGCGCAACGGGTTTGTTCAAATCGGACGGGCCAAAGAATTGACGACCTCTTTCTACGCCATCACGGTCGAACGAAGACTCACCCACCCGGCCATCCTGGCCCTCACCCACCGATCCAAGACGGCGGCGAAGAAGGCCAAAACCCCGGTCAGTTCCGCCGATCCAGCAGAACCTCATCCAACTTCCGGTAGGCCTTGAGCCGGATCGCATCCGGAAAATCATGGCCGCAGTCCGGGTGCTCCACCTCGAGTCCACCGTTCTCCGGATAGAGATCGTAAATCGGCTTGGCCGCTGCCGCAATGCGGTCCACACTGCGCCACTGAAAATTCCCGTCCCCCACGGGCGCACTGATGAAAACGGCACGCGGAGCCAGCGCCCCCAGCAGTTCGGCGAAATCATAGGGAATCTCCTCCAGACGTCCCGCATAACGCAGCAAGTCCGGCATATAACGCTCACTGCACCACCCCTTGCCCGGCTTCCACACCGCGGGGTCCCCTCCGTAGTAATCCACGTAGGAATCGAGACCACAACTTGAGACGACCACCCGGATCCGCGGGTCCATCACCGCCGTGTAAACCGAGTTGTGTCCACCTAACGAATGACCAATTGCGCCAAAGACGCCGGGCTTCACCTCCGGCATGCTCTCCAGGAGATCCAGCGCACGGATGTTGTCCCAAATCGCCTTCATCGTTCCACTCGCATATCCCAACGCCTTCAAGTCCGGACGGTATTTGGCCAGCAATGGATAATTCGGAGAGATCGTGACATAACCACGTTCCGCCAATTCACTGGCATATTGACGATTCGCCTTGCCCCCCAAGCCCACCACCACGCCATTTCCAACCAAGTCATCCGTCGGATGAAGACAGAGAACCGCCAGGTGCCTCGCCTGCCGAAGCAACAGTTTTTTGGGGACACAGAGATACGCGGGCACCGAGCCGCCCGGGCCCGGCTCCGCCTGATAACGGATCGACTGTCTCACATAGGTCCCACAGTCCACCTCCTCCTCCACCTTCACATCCAGCGGACACCTCTTTTCCTGGCCCGGTAACGGCCCCATCACCGCTTCCATGCCCCGCACGATCTCCTGACGCCGCTGCTCCCAGTCCGCCACACTACGGACCGGCTGCACTTGCCCAGACGCATCCCGCCAGACCAACAATTCCTCCCTGGGGAGACGAACTTCGTCCTGACCGTGCGCGCCCGTCACCAGGCAACAAAACAGCCACCCCATCCTGACCATTGCCCTTCGATCAAACAGCTTCCGACGGCTCATTGTGTCCTCACTTTAAAATCAAGTTTCCAACGCTGGGGGGAACCGGCGTGCTGCATCCACAACTCCAGATTGCCCAATTCCGTCACCAGGGCCTGGAGATGGACCGGCACCATCTCTCCACCCGACGCCCCGGCAGGAGCCGGCAACGTGACCGTCAAAGACGCGGTCTCCTCCAACTGACTGGGGGCATCACCCACCACATCGCCAGGTTCATCGCCGGCTCTCACCTCCGAACAAAAAAAGCGAAACGTCGCCTCGCGCCCGGTGACCAACCCAAATTCACGACCTGACAGGACCCGCTCCGTTCCCTCCTCCATCCCTTGCGGAACCACACAAACCGCTTTGAGCGGAGGTCGGAACCCCGGGATGGCCGGCATGGACGTTTCCAAACCGATGTAGTAGGAACGGGCAGTCCCCGCCTTGATCCGCAGCCCCCTGCCACTGACCCGGTTGGCGGCATAGACCGCCGCCCCGCGCGCCACGGCCAAGTCAAGCTCCGCCCCCTCCAACTCACGCGGGACCACGCCGCCGTTCCAGGAACCCAGCAGATCGAGAATCCGCCGTCGCACCGGACCCGGCTTGAACACCCCGCCATTGAAGAGCACCGCGGTCGGCATCAAACAAGTCGCTCCGTCAGGCACAACCACTCCGGCAGGCCCTCCCCCACTTCGGACATTCTCCAGGCTGCGCGTCAAAAAACGGGCCAGATGCTTGCTCACCGCGGGATCCGAGGCGTAGGGCAGCCCCAACTCCGCCAAACCCGCCTGGCCGCCTTCCATTGGTATATCGTTGATCTCCGTCAGGGGAATGAAACCGTCCAAAACCACCCCCTCCAGCGTCGAACGATCCAGCTTCGTGGCGATGGTCTTCGCAAACAAGCTCGCGCCCCGCGACGGAATCGAGAGATTCACCTGATCCAGACTCTCGTCGCCAAAAAGCTGTTCCTTGGCCCGGCGGCAGCTCTGGATCAAAGAGAGCAATTGCCAATCGTCGATCTCCCGCCCTTCCGCGGACAGCTGCGCCTTCACCGTGTAGGCCAGGGCAAGATCCATGTTGTCCCCACCGAGCAACAAATGGTCGCCCACGCTGATGCGCTCAATCTCCAATTGCCCGTCCCGGCCTGTCATCGCCAGAAGACTGAAGTCCGCCGTGCCCCCGCCGATGTCGCAGACCAACACGATGTCACCCGGCTTCACCTGCTGCCGCCACGCCGCCCCGGCCTGAGCCGTCCAGGCATAAAAGGCGGCCTGTGGTTCCTCGAGCAACACCACTGCCCCCAGTCCCGCTGCCTCCGCCGCCTCCAGGGTGAGCCGACGCGCCACCTCATCGAACGAGGCCGGCACCGTGACCACGATTTCCCCCTGCCCGGGATTCCATCCCCCTTCCCGAGCCGACACGCAGTCCAAAAAAGCACCCTTGAGATGCCGCAAATACCCGGCCGAAGCCTCCAGTGCCGAGATCTTCTCACCGACCGCCAAGTCTGAAGCCCAGGGCAAAACCCGGCTCCGGGGATCCACGTGTGGGTTGGACAACCAGGACTTGGCTGAAGTCACCAATCGGTCTGGCAACATCGCCCCATGCTCCCGAGCAAACTGACCTCGCACCACGCGGGTGCCCTCCTCTTCCCAAGACAGGCGCGGCAAAGCCCCACCAAACTCTTCCGGGTGCGCCAGATAGGTGACGGAAGGCAGCACCGGCAACTCGGCGATGGCGTTGGCGGCGGTCAGTTGGGCGATCCCGAGCATCGCGGGAGGCTCCTCGGTCCCCAGGGAAAGATGGGCGACCGCGCTGTTGCTGGTGCCCAGATCGATGCCGAGTGCGAAGGTCTTCTCCACGAGAACGGTGTGAAAGTTAGCGGATGGTCACCTGGGCAGGCGCAAGCGGCGGCAACAGTCCGTCCCCGGATGGAACAATGTGCGGCAGCTTGATCGTTTCCACCTTCCATCCCCGGTGTTCCACGGTCCCGGTGAATGGCGCGCTTCCCCCCAATTTTCCGCTCAACTCGTAATCCACAGCCCGGTAACCGCTCGGCAAGGTCAGGCTCGCTCCCTCCGGCGCTCCCGCCAAAGGAACGATCTTGAGATGCTGCTGAAGCACTTCCCGGCAGCCCTGATACACCACCCGGGAAACCGCCCCCACCGTGGCATCGTCGTGCTTCGAGATATCGTCCATCAGGAAATCGATGAGCCGCCCCTTCTTTTGCAGCAACCCGAGGAAGGCGATCACTTCCGCCTCCGCGGACCCTTTGGTTTCCACAGAGGGCCCGGGAACCATCGGTGCGGACACCACGGGACTCTCGGTCTTCCGCAAAAGCAGGATGGTCAGGGCCACCGAAAGCGCCAACGCCAAAACGCCCAACACGGCGTGAAGTTTGGACAACGCCGGCACGGCGGTGAGGGCAATGACAACGGTGAGGGCAACAGCCAAGGCTTTCATGATCTCACTCTCCCTTAGGCCGGATACCAGGAAATGCAACCCTGCCCCGCCACCCTACACAGACTTCTCCCCGGGGACACTCCCCCGGAACCCCACCGCGACCGCAAACGTCACCACCGTGCCAAAGAAGATTCGCCACGGAAATTCCACCACCGGCATCCAAGTCGGTCGGGAGAAACCCTTGCCTCCCACCAATCCGGCGAGCCCCTGATCGAGCCCGCTCAGGTAGGCAACCGCGAGGAAACCCGCTCCCATCGCCCAGAGATTGCCCGAGTCACTTCCCCGGTCCTTGGTAAACAGTCCAACCATGAACACGCCGAGGAGAGAACCATACGTGTAGCCAAAAATGCCCAGGATGATGGGAATGATTCGCAACCCGGGGTGTTTCACGCTGACCCAGGCGGTCGCCAGGGCCACAGAGATCAACAACCCGGCGAACAACACCGTTCCAAACCGGAGAACACGCACCCGCCCCCTCTCATCCGGCGGCTCGCCAAACCAGCGAAAATGAAAATCACGAACATAACTGGTGGCCAGGGAATTCAGGGCCGTGCCCAACGATCCCATGGTGGTGGCCAACACGCCCGCGATCACCAACCCGCGCAGACCACCCGGCATGACCGTCAGGATGAAATGGGGAAACACCTTGTTGGACTGGACGACGCCCTCCGCGCTCCGCGGCAGGAGCGGGTCCGGATGGGCCTGATAATACACGGAGAGGAGGATGCCGATCGCCAGGACCGCCATCGTGATCGGGACATCGACCACGCCGGAGAGAATCGTCGCCAAACCGCTTTGCCTCTGGTTCTTGGCGGTCAGCATTCTTTGCACCATGTCCTGGTCCGTGCCGTGAGTGGCCAACGTCACGAAGGTACTGCCGATGAACGCCGCCCACAGGGTGTATTCCTGCTCCAACACGTGCTTCACGTTCTCCCAGAACCCGGCGCCCGCCTTCAACCCAAGATCGAAGATCTTCAGATCATCCGGTCTCGTGAGGGCCTCGCGCGCCCCGGCCAACCCTCCCGGCACGTGCCCCAGCAGATACACCAGGGAGAAACTCAACGCGCAGAGCAAGACACCAATCTGCAGAACGTCGGTCCAAATCACCGCCCGAATTCCACCCACCGCCGTGTAAACCGCCGTGGCCAGCGTCACCAGGATCAAGGCCCCGCCGGTGAGCAGAAATTCCTCGGTCGGCGACAAGGTCTTCCCCTGGTTGGCGAGTTGCCAGACGAGCACCAACATCACCGACGGAACCCACAGCCGACTTCCGCTCGCCAGAACCCGCGTCACCAGGAAGACCCCGCTGGAAACGCGCCGGGTGCGCGGTCCAAACCGCGTGCCGAGAAACTCATAAATGCTGACCACGTTGTGTTGGTAGAACGCCGGAATGAAGACCGCACTCACCACCACCCGCGCCAGCAGATACCCGATGATCAACTGAATGTAGGTGAAGTTCCGCAACGCATACCCCTCTCCGGGAGCCCCAAAAAATGTCCCAGCACTGATCTCCGCCGCCAGGATCGAGGCCAGCACCGCCCACCAGGCAATCTCCCGATTCCCCAACGCAAATCCCTCCATGCTCCCACTTCTGGAGCGCTGGGAAAAACCGATGCCGAAAACCAGTGCGAAGTAGAGAAGGATGACGAGAATGTCCCAGGCCAAGGTCATGCTGGTGGCATCATCACCGCTCCCGGGCACCCGGGCAAGACGGAATGATTCCTCCCCTCCCCGGAAAATAAAATCTTGTCCGGTCAGGATCTCACCGGCAACCTCAGACACCATGCTCTCCCTCAGGATCGCTCTCACCCTCGGCTCACTCACCGCTCTCGCCCCGGCAACTCCCCACTTGGTTCCGCCTGACGACCACAAATTGCTCCTGATCGATCCCAGAATCGTGGTCTCCTCGCAGAATGCCAAACTGGTGCCGGGCAGGGTCATCAAGGAGCCTCTCAATCCCCTCTTCCTGGCGGACCGCCCTTGGGAGAACTGCTTCAACAATCTGTATCCCAATCTTCTCTGGGACCAGGAAGAGCAAATCTACAAGCTCTGGTACAAGTGCGTCTTGTCAGACCGTAAAGTCATCGAACAGATGGACGGTCCTTCCACCATCCACGATGTCGGTTGGTATCTCCTCTACGCAACCTCCAAGGACGGTCTCAACTGGGACAAACCCGCCCTCGGCCTCTTCGCCCACGGAGGCGACCGCAAAACCAACATCGTGGCCCGCGATACCCCGAACGTGGGCGTCTTTAAGGACTCCCACGAGACCAATCCCACGCGCCGTTACAAAATGGTCTACGATGTCGGTCTCGGAAAGCCGCGCGCCCGCTTCTCGCCCGATGGAATCCACTGGAGCGAACCGGTCGAGATGCTCGGCTTCGGAGCCCGGAACGGTGACACCCACAACAACGCCTTCTGGGACGAGCGCACCCGCAAATATCTCTGGTTCACCAAACTCTATCTTGGGGAACGGCTCGTGGCCCGGTTTGAAAGTGAGGATTTCTCGCACTGGAAGAACAACGGCTTGGTGTTGCGATCCACCCTGACCGAGGGGCGCGCCAGCCAAACCTACTGCATGCCCGTCTTTCGTTATGCAAATAGCTACCTGGCCTGGCTCATGATGTATCATCCCGGCACGGACCGAAGCGTCGATTGCGAACTGGCCTGGAGCCCTGACGGTCTCCACTGGCAACGGGTTTTCCCCGGCGTCCCGTTCATCCCGCGCGGTCCCGAGGGAAGTTTCGACAGCAAATGCATTTACGCGATGGCCGGTCCACCGGTCGGGCAGGACGGAAATCTTCTGATCTTCTACGGCGGGGACGACTTTCCCCACACCGGTTGGAAGCGCGACTGTGTGCCCTGCCTGGCCCGGCTCCCGCTCGATCAATTCGGCGGATTTCAACCGCTCGATGACAATCCCGGACACCTCATCACCCGCGCCCTGAACATCCAGCCCGAGGGACTTCACCTCAGTGCCGACGCCTCGGTCGGTTCCATCACGGTTTTGGCCCTTTCTTCCGATGACCAAACCCTGGCCGAGTCCGAACCACTCTCCGGTGCCTTGCACGACGCAAAAATCGTCTGGAAGGGAGCCGCTCCGCCGTCCGGTTGCCGACTCAAGTTCACCTTGAACCGAGCCACCCTTTTCGCGATTGGCGGAGCCGACCTGGTGGATCCCTCGCTCCCCAAGATCAAACGGCCAATGCCTCCCCTGCGCCCGATCCGCGTCAGGCGGACCTCCTTCGATCACGACACCGAAGACTGGACCGGCGTCGATACCCTCACCCATCACCCAACCGGAGGCAAATCGGGCGGCTACGTCTCCGCAAGCCGACAAGGGCGCAATCTTCCGATCGCCCGTTCCACCGTCGGGCCGGACGACCCACTGGACGGAGACTGGCCCGTCGCCTTCGGCGGTCAGGGGGCCCGGATCAGCGCCTGGGTGCGGGCCGCGAAGAGCGGTGGAACCGTTCAGATTGAAATCTTCGCCCGGGACGTCGCTCCGTGGACCTTCGCGTCTTCCACCAACTTCGAAACGGAGTGGCGGGAGGTTTCCGCTCCCCTGCGTTATGATTGGACCGACGAGGAGGCCCAAGCCGCCGGATGGCGCCCCTCCGTCTACGGCTTCTCCTGGGCCGAAACGATCCGGAACGTCGGCAGGATCGTCCTGGTGCCGACAGCGGCGGAAGGACAAGCGGTCTTTGACCTGGACGAGGTCACCGTGACGGGTCTGGCGCAGTGACGTTGGCCCAACGGGAAAAGTTCACCGCCGCCAAGTCCGTGCGGAGCCGGTCCAGCTCCGCCCCGGAAAGGGTGTGCATCGGAGAGCGGCAGGGACCACAGTCAAGGCCGCTGAGCTTCATCATCGCTTTTCCGGCGGGCTGCCCCCCGTGCTGGATCATCACCTCGATGATGCGGTTCGCCTCGTATTGCCGCGCCGTGGCCAGCTCCAGATCCCCCGAGTCAAAAGCGGCGCGGAGCTCCTGAAAGACGGGGGCGATGTAATTGTAGGTGCTCCCGATGGCTCCCTTGGCCCCCACCGCCAGGGCCGCCACCAAGCATTCGTCCCGTCCAAAGAGGATGTCGTAACGGCCTCCGTCAAAGCGCAGGCAGGCCAGGTATTCCATCAGGTTCTCATGGGTGAATTTGATGCCGGCCAAGCTCGGAATCCGGTCCGCCGCAGCCTTCAAAAACGCGGTGCACGAACAGTTCACCCCCGTCATCGAGGGAATGTGATAGTAATAAAACGGCAGTTCCGGTGCCGCCCCGGCGATCCGCTCGCAACAGCCGACCAATTCAACCACCGAAGCCGGTTTGTAATACGAGGGCGCATAGGCCGCGATGGCACTGGCCCCAATCCGGGCCGCGTGAGCCGCCAAAATGCAGGACTCTTCCACTGAGGTATGCCCCACGTGAACCACCACGCGCAGTCCGGGCGGTGCCGCCGCCATCCAATGTTCCGCCACGATTTGCCGCTCCCCGATCGTCAGGGAAGCGCCCTCCCCCGTGGAACCACAGACAAACGCTCCCGAAACGCCGTTGGCCACCAACCCAGCTGCCTGAAATGAAATCGTTTCCAGGGCCAACTTTCCGTCTTCACGAAACGGGGTGAACGGGGCCGCGATCAGTCCGCGCAAAGGAGTCAAAGTCATTGTATGCCTAATCTGCACCCCGCGCCGCGAAAAGCAATGGCCCCCACGAGTTGCTTCCGTAACGCGCGCATGCTAGTCGACCAAAATGATGGCTTCCGCCCCTGACGCTCCCCCCACGCAGCCAACTCTCCACTGGGATCTCGTCGGCTTGGGGGCGTGCACCCTGGACCTGCTCATGCTCGTGCCCGACTTTCCCTCCGATGAGTCCGTGCAACGATCCTCGCAGACCCTGCTCCAGGGAGGCGGACCGGTCGCCACCGCACTGACCGCGGCCGCTCGGCTCGGCGCCCGAACGATCATGATCGACCGCTTTGGAGACGACTGGATCGGCCAGCGCATCCGCTCCGAGTTGGAACAGTTTGGCGTGGATACCACCCACTGCGCCACCCAACCGGGTGCCGCCAGCCCCATGGCCTCGATTTGGGTTCGGGAACGCGACGGAGCCAGGACCATCGCCTATGACCCGGGAACCATTGCCCCGATGATGCCCACAGACTTGCCACCGGGGGTCATCGAATCCGCCCGGGTTCTCCACACCAACGGCAGGCACGCATCGGCCTGGTTCGAAGCCGCCAAACGCGCCCGGGCCGCCGGGGCCACGGTCTCCTTCGACGGGGGCGCCCAGCGGTTTCAGCCGGAGAACCGGTCGTTTCTTCCCTGGATCGATCTCGCCATCCTCTCCCTGGATTGGGCGCAACAATGCTCCGGCTTCAGCGATCCACTGCAAGCCGCCCAAACCGTGCGGGACCAGGGACCAGGAACGGTCGTCGTGACCGCCGGGACCCGCGGAAGCTGGATTCTCAGCGCCGCGGATTCGTTTCATCAGCCAGCCTTCCTCCTTCCGGATACCGTGGATACCACCGGATGTGGCGACGTCTACCACGGCGCGTTTCTGGCCGGTTGGACCCGCGGTCTCCTCCTCAGGGAATGCGCCCTCATGGCCAGCGCCGCCGCAGCCATCAACAGCCTCGCCCTCGGAGGCCGTGGCAATCTGCCCTCGCTCCCCCAACTGCAAGAGTTCCTCGAAACGACCCCCAC